>CALELI010000001.1 GCA_937902455.1 uncultured Prevotellaceae bacterium
TAATGTCTGATTAATGTCCAGATTAATGTCTGATTAATGTTAAAATAAAACAATATAAATCAAATGCATACAAACTTGAGAAATTCAAATTATTAACAGTTAAATTACTATCGTATATGATTAATTTTTGTCTGGCTGGACGTGTACAGCCGAAAAAGAAGGAAAGTGAAGACGAAGTTCTTCCAAAGAAATACTATGCAGTGGCTCAGTCGAGAGAGACCGTCAATGCAATGAAGTTCTGTGAGCGTGCAGCAGTAAATGCCTACGGAGATGCCAACCTCCTTGCGGTTCTTCCCATTCTGGCAAAACAGTTGAAGGCTGAACTGCTCCTTGGCAACATTGTCGACTTGGGCGACCTCGGGACTTTCTCGCTCACTCTGAAGAGCAAGGGGGTTGACAGCAAGGACCATTATAATCCTCGTGTCAACATCAAGGAAGTGAACTTCCACTGGGAACCGGCATGGAACTCCAAGAGGTTCCTGCAGGAAGCCGACTTCCACCAGACTTCATCGCGTGCCGACGGCCGCGAAGCACGAAGGCTCTCCAAGATCAATCCTCTCGAAAGCCAGGACGAATGATCCCTCTCGTGCGCACGCGCGTGTATTATATAATAAGGTATAGGGGACAATGAAGAATGACTGGCTTCGCCAGAGTGAAAAGTGAATAGTGAAAAGTGAAAAATGAAGAAAGGCCTATGAGGGTTAGGATTCAGAGATATGTCCTTTTCGTGGCGATGCTGATGGTGTGTCCGTCGGTTTCGTCAGCTCAGGTGAGGGATGGCGGCAGTGGGTATGTGCGCCTGACGAACCTGCCGCATGTGTATGTGAACACTTTTGACGGGAAAAGCATTTCGAGCAAGACTACCTATAAGTATGCCACGATGGTGTATGTGGACGAGGAAGACAATGTGATTACCTACGACTCCATGGAGATAAGGGGCAGGGGCAACAGCACGTGGGGAATGTCGAAGAAACCGTACAAGATCAAGTTCAACGAGAAGGTGAAACTGCTTGGAAAGGGTTATGCCAACTGTAAGCCCTGGACACTGCTTGCCAATCATGGCGACAAGTCGCTCATACGCAATGCCATCACTTCGGAGATGGGGGCGTTCCTCGGACTGAAGAATAATCCTGGCGCCAAGTTCGTCGACCTGACTCTGAACGGCACATACTTGGGCAACTACCAGATAAGTGACCATGTGGATGTGAGACCCCACAGGGTGAACGTGACTGAACAGGAAGTACCTCTGCCTGACGATGCCGACATCTCGGGCGGCTATCTGCTGGAAGTGGATGGCTTTCACGACGGAAACTGCTTCCACACGAACAGGAGTGTGTATATAAGGATCCACTATCCTGACGAGGCGGACATCAATGCTGCACAGAACCAGTACATAAGGAATTACGTCAATGATTTCGAGACAGTGCTGTTCGGAAAGACTTTCGCTGACGAGAAGGAGGGTTACAGAACGCTCGTAGACAGTACGTCGCTGATTGCGTGGTTCCTGGCAACTGAGGTAAGTGCGAACATCGACGGCTATTACAGTTCTTATTTCTATAAGGATCAGGGAGACGATAAACTGTACTTCGGCCCATTGTGGGACTATGACATCGCATACGACAATGATACGAGAATCACTCCGAATGCGGAGAGGCTGATGACGGATTATGGCTACGGTGACATGAAGACGTGGGTGAACCAGATGTGGAAAGACCCTTGGTTCGGGAAGAAGGTGTGCGAGAAGTTCAATGAGGCTCTCGACAACGGGCTGGTGGAGTTCATGTGTGCTAAGATTGACAGTCTCGGGGCGCTGCTTGACGAGTCGCAGAAACTGAACTACAAGAAGTGGGGTATCAATGCCCGGCAATATCACGAGGTTGTGCTCTACAGTTCGTACAGCCAGTATCTGACGTACATAAAGTCGTTTATCGACCGTCATACTTC
Organism: uncultured Prevotellaceae bacterium; assembly: GCA_937902455.1. GTDB lineage: Bacteria > Bacteroidota > Bacteroidia > Bacteroidales > Bacteroidaceae > Colivivens. Next base: position 1,945 of record CALELI010000001.1, read on the forward strand.
ATGGCTCAGGACGGCCTTCGAGAGCAAGAAGGCTGCGGAACCGGAACCGCCGACTCGACCATTCGTTGCAGGAAATCATTATTACCGTTTCGTCAACAAGGGAAGTGGCACGGTGTTCGACATCCTTGACCAGGACACGATTGACGGAAGCATCTGTGGATGGAACAACGACCTTAACCGCAAGACGGGTGACTGGGTGATAAGACCTGTAGGCGAGTATTTCCATATCACGTCACGATGTGGGGGAATGGCTCTCAACGACCCGGCTTCGGCTGGAGATACGGGGCAGAAGCTCAACCTTGCCAAGCCTGACACCCTGAACGCACATCAGCTGTGGACTCTTGTCCCTCAGGGCGAAGGGGGCTACTACAATGTGAAGAACAGGTACACAGGGCATACGGCAAACCTCAGCGGAGGCGGAAAGAATGACGGAACGTCAGTGCTGAGCTACACCAGTGACGCAAAGGATGCCACGAGCAACAACCGGTTGTGGAAGATTGTGACTAATGGTGACTTGCCGGAAGAACCTGATGGCATAGAAGTCCCTGATGCGTTTGACTATGCACTTGCGTACGATCAGCATGCACAGCGCCTGCATTTCGGTGCCGAAGACAGAGGTAACCTGAACTTTGTGGCTGTGGTTTATTCTACTACGGGAATGAAGGTAGGGCAGTTCCGTGCAGACGAATCATTTGATGTGGCTCATCTGCCTGCCGGAATTTATGTGGTGACCTGGACGGCAGGACATGCAAATAGGAGCGTGAAGTTCGCCAGAGTGAATAGTGAATAGTGAAAATTTTCCCCTCAGATTTATGAAAGATTTATGAAAAGATTCAAGGAACGTAGTGACGCCTCTCAAAAAAATGCTCCCCAAAAATATTTTTGCGAGATTTAAGGAAAGATGCATGTTAAGATTTAAGATATAAATCCTCTCATAAATCTAACAAAAATCTCGCATAAATGGTAAGAACGATTTAGGTTAAGGCGGCCTTCAGCCTTGAATCTTACCTTAAATCCAACA
>CALELI010000002.1 GCA_937902455.1 uncultured Prevotellaceae bacterium
ATTCGACCTGATTGTGAGCAACCCGCCGTTCTTCGAGAAGATGAAGGCGTTCACCCACGAGATAAAGAACGAGAGGCTGATTGCCCGTCACACGGACACACTGCCATTCGAGGCACTGATAAGAAAGAGTCATACGCTATTAGCCGACGACGGAGTATTCTCCGTCATCATCCCCTACTCCTCCGCACAGGATGTCATATCAATCGCAGCAATGAACGGACTCTATCTAAGACAGAGGTGCGATGTGAGAAACAGTGAGGCAAAACCATTCAAGCGCAGTATGCTCGCATTCGGTAAGGCCATCACAGCCACTTCCAAATCTACCCTCACACTCAGGACGGCAGAAAACGAATACACTGACGAATACAGGGAACTGACGAAAGAGTTTTACATGAAGTAAGTATAATTAAGAACAAATAAGATTAAAAATGAAAGCATTTTCATTCACACAAAGAAAGTGGTTCAAGAACATTAAGTTCGTTGTACTCTCATCAATTATGATTGCAATGTCGCTATTCTGCGCGCTGCACGACTTTACTAATAGCATACGTGGCTCAAACATCATAGTGCATCCTGTAGGATGGATTGGAGTTATCTTCTTTGGTTTTGCTCTCATATATATGCTTTACAAAAATATCCTGTACGCATTGAAGGGCAGAGGCATGGTCGTCATTACCGAAGACGGATTGATAAACAGGGACGATTTCATTCCTTGGAAGACTATTGTACGCATTAGCGGCAACAAAGACTACATAACCATCCTGACAAACGACACAGAGGAAAGAATGCAGAAGGCATCATGGCTGACAAAGCTTAATCACAGGATGGATGGTGCTACTGTGAGAATCAGCAACTGGGATTATGATGGTTCACAGGAAGAATTCATCGAAAGATGTATGCCTTATCTGAAAGACTCGAACAACAAATCAAAATAAAACTATGAACATAGGAGACAAGATTCCAGAGGTGTTGGGCATTGACCAGCACGGAAATGAAATTAAGAGCAGCGACTATCGTGGCCGAAAGTTAGTTCTTTACAGTTATCCGAAAGCAAACACAAGTGGATGCACGGCTGAGGCATGTTCGCTTCAGTCACACAAGGCCGAACTGGAGGCAAAAGGGTATGCCATCATCGGAGTAAGCAAGGACAAGCAGGAATCGCAGGCTAAGTTTGCAACGAACTATGGGCTGGAATTTCCACTTATCGCCGACACAACCACAGAACTCCTTCAGGCTCTCGGGTGCTGGGGAGAGAAAGTGGCTTGCGGACACAGGACTATCGGTACTATCCGCACCACCTACCTCGTCAACGAGGAAGGAGTGATAGAACACATCATGGGGCCGAAGGAAATCAAGACCAAGATCCACGCTGAGCAGATTCTCGATTATATAAACAATAAAGAATAAATAAGGAAATAATATACCAGTTGACTGCACTTCCTAATTTTTACAA
>CALELI010000003.1 GCA_937902455.1 uncultured Prevotellaceae bacterium
TCGGTTAAGCCTCTCCATCTTATGCTGAGAGAAAACTGGCAGGAAAAGGCAAATGGCTGCAATGAGAAATGCAGTCCGCAGTACTGGCTGTGCTTTGGATGGTACAAAAGACTGTGTCATGATTATTTCTTGTCGATGGAAATTAGTTTGTATTTTCTCGAGCCGAGACCAATGGCTTCAGCGTGTTCTATGGTGTGGGTGCCATGCTTGCTGTTGATTCTCTCGACGAGGGGACGATTGTCGTTGCCCTCCGAAGGTGTCATACCGAAAATGATGTCTACACATGCCTGATCGAGTGCAACGGGGTCGAGTGATGCAAGAATGCCATAGTCCTTGAGCTTCACACTCTCAGGGTGGTCAACGCAGTCACAGTCCACCGACATGTTGTTCATCACGCTGATATAGATGATGTTCTTTCCGAACACGTCTGCCACTGCCTGGGCAGCTGCTGCCATTGACTCCAGGAATCCGTCCTGATTGCCTACGTGGTTCCACATGCCTTCAACCGTCTGCTGATGACCGGCAGTGTGGATATTTGCCTTTCCGTTCTGAGATGCAACACCGATACTCTGGTTCTTGATTACGCCACCAAGTCCCCCCATCGGGTGACCCTTGAAGTGTGCGAGATTGATCATGAAGTCATAATTCTTGAGATGAGTGCCCACGATGTCGTACTTTATCCATTTGGTATCGCGTACCGGAATCTGGTACTCCCCGTCTTCATCCATGAGGTCTACAGTTGCAATGGCATCATAGCCGTGCTTGTGGATGACCCTGCGGTGGTCGGCTATGTTTATTTAGTTTTCGTTCTGAGCTTGCCCTGAGCTTGTCGATGGGTTACTTAATCTTTCCGAAGTGGCATTTCTTTCTGTTGACAATCTGGGTGAGGGGCTGGATGGTCGTTGCCGGACCGAGATTAGGATTCACCCATGATGACAGGGTTCTTACAAGTTTCTTGTCCCGACTGATCTCTATTGCCTGGGCTGGTGGGTTGGAGAGGTCTACGGGCACCTTGTCCCATTCGTTGAACCAGTTGCTGATGACGGTGTTGCCGTTCTTTAGCCGGTATGCCTTCTGTGGCTGGGTCGCACCGTAGTCGGTGGTGCTGATTTCCCATACTGTCTCTCCCTTGGCGTTGATTTCCTTCACCGGCCCTTTCCTTCCTACCATGATGTAGTTGCCGTTGCTGAGTTCTGAGGCAGACCAGGGTCCGAACAGTTCCCAGCGATTAAGTTCCCTGCCTGTCTCATCGTATTCGGCGACGAAGTTCATTGCCATGTTGGCTACGAGCAGTGTGCCCTTGGATGTGAGATGTGCGTTGCGGAACTGACCATGTACGCTGCCTTTTTCTGAACATGGCAGGTCGAACTCTCTGATCGTGGTCATGTCGGGTATGTGGGCTATGATTGCCTTTGCGGGATGTCCGTTACGGACGTAGACGACGTGGTTCTTGCCTATGGGCTGGATGGTGTGAATCTCTGTTCCCTGCGGTGCTTCCATTTCCCATACGATGTTCTTCTCCCTGTCAATCTCCCTAATGCTGTATTGCTGTGCCATAAGGATGTGGCCGTCGGTCATGAGGACGGCATCGCTGATTTCTCCCTTTCCTGACGGGTCGTCGTAGCTCCAGACAACTTTGCCGTCCTTTACGATGAACATGCGTCGGTTCTTGCTCTGACCGGCATAGAAGAAGTCAAGGGTGCTTAGCATTTCCTGTGCCTGGCTCATGAACGGCATTGCAGCGAGGCATAATAGAATAAATGTTCTTTTCATTTTCATTGGTGTTAATAAATTATTAATTATGGTGCAAAGGTACTCCTTTTTTTGCATAGATTATTGTATTTTTAAAAAATCAATAGGGATTTGTATGAAATTACAAGATTTTTTGATATATTTGCAAATGAAAACCCCAATGATTATGAAAAGGATTTTTTTGTTTTATCTATTTGCTATCTGGACTGCAGGTTCATTTCCGTCACCATCGTGCAGGGTGACACAGATTACTACGAACGACGGACTCTCAAACAATACTGTCAGGGCCGTCTTTCAGGACTCCCAGGGATATATGTGGTTCTGTACTCCGGATGGACTTAACCGGTACGACGGTGCGAACATAGTAGTCTACCGTCCGTCGCCGGGAGCGGGAGAGTATATGACTGACAATAAGATTCGTAACATCCAGGAGGACAACACTGGACATATATGGGTGGGACTCATGTCGGAGCATTTTGACTGTTACGACATGGCTCGGCACAGGTTCATTCCCATGGCGGATGATGACGGAAAGGTGATCCGGCACAATCAGATTATATTTGTCAACGACACTACATGGCTTTGGGGCAACACTACGGGGTGTGTGTGCGTCACGTTCGACAATGACAGGGCTGAGACCGTAGAAATTACCAAGAACTTTCCTTCGCTTGCGTCGGTATATGTGAATTTCATAGAGAAAGGCAACGATGCCTTATGGATAGGTACTGAAAAGGGTCTTTTCAGATGGGACGGCCGTGAGGTCAGCTGTGTGCAGGAGCATGGCAATTTCGTGGCGCACTGTGCTGCCAGGCGCAGTGACATGTTTCTTTCCAGGGAGGGTGATGTCTACATGGTGAACAAGGGTGGGGACTCCGTCAAGAGGGTGAAGGGCACGAATCATGGACATATCTACGGAACGGTATCCTTCGGCAGTCTCTGGCTGATATACTCTGCAAACGGATGTGCGGCATTCAATCTTACTGAGGGTGCCTTCGTGACGGTCCCTGACGAACTGAATGTGGGGGAGACGCGCAGGCTTATCTACGACAACAAGGGCAATTGCTGGCTGAGCGACAGGCAGTGCCGGCTCATCTATGTCAATAACCAGAGAAGTATGGTGAAGAGGTTCAGCCTGATGCCGGAGGACATGCTGATGCAGAATTATGAATTCTATTCCGCCTACCAGGGACGGAACGACAGGATATGGATTTCGACCAACGGCAACGGACTGTTCTGCTACGACATGCGCAATGATGAGCTGCGGCATTATTCCTCGTCGGGGAACAGTGCGCCGGAACTGCCGTCAGCTATCCTCAAGTCAGTCTTCGAGGACCGGTCGGGGAGTGTGTGGCTCGGGACGGCTCTGGTGGGAGTGACACACTTGCAGTTCGTCAACAGCACGGGGGTGCAGATTGTAGACTTGTCGACAGTCAATGACGGACAGAGCAACCAGGCACGCCTGCTGAAGACTGTCAACGGCGGACGGCTGATTGCGGGCAACAGGAACGGAGACCTGTTCTGGTCGGACTATAGGGCAGGGGAGATTGTCCCGAAGCCTTTCGCTGCATTGCCCGGAGTGGCTTACTGCGCGTACGAGGACGAGAACCGCCAGATGTGGATCGGTACGAAGGGCAGGGGCATATTCGTGGGCGACAGGAACTATGTGCATGTTCAGGATGACGAGACTTCCCTGTCGGACGACAATGTGTACGACATACAGTCGGATGCCCAGAAGAGGCTGTGGATAGCGACGCTGGGCGGAGGACTGAACCTTGCCGTCAGGGGAAGTGGCGGGACAGTGAGGTTCAGGCATTTCTTCAACAGTTCGAGCGACAAGTATATACGAAAACTCTCCTTTGACGTAAACGGATGGATATGGATGGCCACGAGCAATGGTGTGATAGCATTCAATCCGGAACATCTTATCACTGACAATTCCAGCTACATCCGTCTGTCGGAAGAGAACGGCAAGTTGACTACCAATGAGATAAGGACGATATTCTGTGATGCCAACGGCAGGATATGGATTGCAGAAGCCGGCTACGGAATATCTGTGTGCCAGCCTAACGGGAATTATGAGAATATCGAAGTCCACCACTATTCGGCTGCGGATGGAATAATCAATCCGATGGTTCAGGCGTTCGAGGAGGACAACATGGGGATGATGTGGATGTCGACGGAATATGGCATTACTCGTTTCAATATAGAGAACGGGCATACGAACACGTATTTCTTCTCTCCGGATATCATGACCAACAACTTCTGCGAGAACAGTTCGTGCAGACTGGACGACGGCAGGCTCGTGTTCGGAACGAACAGCGGTGTAATCGTCATCTCACCCGATATGGTGAAGCCGGTCGAAACGGGTTCGGAGGTGTATCTCACAGAAACCAGGGTGAACGGAACGGAAATCGAGGGGGAAGAGGTAGTAGCCGACTATGACTTCAATGTCCTGGACATGTATTTCTCCACGTTCAACTATTCGTCTATCGTACCGATACTGTATATGTACAGGCTGGACGGACGCGATGATGACTGGAGGGATCCGACCAAGTCGAATTGCTTTTCTATCAGGGAACTCCCTCCGGGGGAATATACCCTTCACGTAAGGGCGATTACGTCGCAGGGCAACTGGAGCAGGGAACTGGCTGTGCCAGTCATTATCCGCAGGTCATTATGGCTGAGCTGGTGGGCGATAGTCATCTATGTGCTGGTGATAGGTGCGGTGGGATACAATGTCATCATCCGCAACAGGCATGTCACTTCCCTGCGTGAACAGATAAGTGAGCAGGGCAAGAAGATGACTCTCATGCAGAATATGTTTGCCGAAGGCGTGAAGAAGGATGCCAATATCGATGAATCGGAAAAGAAATTCCTCGAGGACATAGAAAGGGTGGCAATGGCGTCGATAGGCAATGCCGAATTCACCTCTGAGGACTTTGCCGAGCGGCTCAACATGGGACACACCACATTCTATAGCACCATGAGCCGTCTGACAGGGAAGAGCCCGAAGGAGTATCTGCGTCATATCAGGATGAAGGAGGCTGCAAGGCTGCTGCTGACAAGCAACAAGAACGTATCGGAAGTGGCCTACCAGGTGGGATTCAACGAGATTTCCTATTTCAGCAAGTGTTTCAAGCGGCATTTCGGTGTGTCGCCGCAGAACTACAAGCGGGTTAATGGGTAAGGCACGCTTCGCTGTAGGTTACAGGTCAGAAGTCTGCAATGAAAAAAGAGCCTCTCCTGAATCGCTCAGGACGAGGCTCTCAAAAAATTACTTATTAACCTATCAACTTACCTTATGATCAACTTTTTCTTTCCACCGGAGATGACTATGCCCTTATAGTTGTCAAGACTGTCAAGGCTGTCGGCTATCATGCGTCCCGTGAGGTCGTAGACTCCGGTTCCGGCGAGCTTGTCGGATGTGACGATTTCCTCTATGCCTACTACCGGTTTGTCGGTACCTGTGTAGATGAGCTGGAAGTTGTCGAAGATTGACCAGTCGTTTGTGATTGCAACTGTCTTCTTCACACCGATACGGAGTGCATCGCCTTCCTTGAGCTCGATTGCTACCTCGTTGCCTGTATAGTATCCTGCGTCCATCCAGTCGACGGCTGAAACCATTGAGTTCGGAACAAGTCCTGCATTTGCCTGTACGGTTGTACCTCCGCCGATTGCCTGTGCCACGGCACCGGTGCTGATGCTCTGCATGTTTGTCTGAACGGTGTCGTTAGGGGTATAGGCGTAGAGTATTGCATTGAGGGCTGAATCCGGATTGACTGCCTCGATCTCGTTCTCAATATTGATTTCTCCTCTGCGGTAGAATCCCTGTACCTTGAGTGTGTAGAATCCTGCCGGCAGACCGAGGATGTCCTGATAGGTGTCGTAGGTCTTGTTGTACATTTCAGCACATGTGGATGTGTCGCCACCTGCACCGAATGCCGTACCCTGCCAGCCTGTGAAGTCGCCGACTGTGTCGAATGTAGCGTTCACGATCATTGCGCTCATGTCGGCTGGTGTCTCTGAAGATGCGCCGTCGAAGTTCTCGACCTTGAGGAGTGCTGCAACACCTGCAATCTTAGCTGCGAGTACCTCTGCTTCTTCGTTGTTGAGATTCTTTGATGACAATGCATCCAATGCTATGTCAACAAGGGCTGTGGCCTGCTCGTAGACTGACGGAGTTGCTGTCTCTACGTACTGTTCCATGTTGTCGTAGAGGACCTGGCTGTTGTCCTGAATTGCCTTGTAGGCCTTCACTGAACCTTGTGCGTAAGCGAGGACTTCCTTTGCATTGGCAAGTGCCGTGGCGCAAGCCGTTACCTCGTCGCCGCCCTTTGCAGCCTGGAGTTCTGCGATGGATGCGGCAACCTTTTCGGATGCGTCGTTTCCGAATGCTGTTCCGTCTGTAGGGAGAACGTTGCTGAGACGGGCAATCATGTCGTTGATGGCTCCTTCAAATGAACTTACTTCGTTGCCGTTGTAGTAGAGGCGCATGTTGTCCATTACCATGAAGCTGTCGCCGGCCTTGTCCTTCTTGATGCCGAACTTGAGTGTTCCCTGTTCTGGGAGATATACACTCACGGATGTGAAGTATGCGTTCCAGAGGTTGAAGAAGAAATTGGCAGATGTGGTCGTGTCAGGAATATACTTGCCTGGATATGCATCTCTTGTGACATCTTGTGTAGTGATGGTCACTCCGTCGTCGGTCCCCTTGTCGGTAGCCCAGACTACTTCGTCCTGGGCACCTGCCCAGAGGTTGTTGAAGAGCGTCTGCTCGTCGTTTGCAAATATGTATGCCAGTGAACCGGCCGTGTCGCCTGCTCCCTTTCCTCCAGCCTCGAGGAAGAGGTTGAGGGCGTTGTCGATGTCGCCATTGCGCTCAAACGCGTTGAGGGTGAATGTGTAGCATCCTGCAGGCATGTTCTCGAGTGTCTGCGAGAGCTCGAATGTCTTGTTCATTTCCTTGAGTACATTGCTGTAGAGTGTGCCGTTCTCGCCAAGTTCTCCAAGGTCGTCGAGATGGAGAAGGTTACGTCCCTGACCAGTTCCGTTATTGAGGTCACCGTCAACCACATTGTTGACTGTCCATCCTGAAATGCCTTTGCTGTAGTCGAAGTTAGGGTTGAAGACGAGGAGGTCTGTGATGTCGCCAACCTTTACGAGGGTAATCTTGAAGTCGAGTAGCTTCTTTTGTACGACTCCCTTGTATCCTGCGATTTCCTCTGACGTGGCAGTTCCGTCATTGTATGCTTCTTCCCATTCCATGAGCATGTCGCCCAGTTCGCCGGTAAGAGGCTCGTATTCCGGGTTGTCACCGTATTCGTTCATTACTTTTTCACATTCTTGGATGTACGACTTGAATGCCTTGTAGTCGTTGACGGACTTCTGGAGGGCTGTACGGGCAGTGGCGAGTGCCTCGCGATACTGCTGGAAGTTGTCGCTTGCCTCTTTAGCCTCATCGAGTGCTGTCTGGAACTGTTCCTTGACCTCTGTATTTGCATACACTTCTTCCATGTCAGGATATGTGCTCTCGGCATCGTTGATGGCGGCCCAGAGAGCAATCTTCTCAGGGTCTCCTGTTATCTCACCGTAATATGTGAGTGTGAATTCATCGAGACATACCCATGTTGCACATGTGTGGTCGAAACGCACACCGAGCTCGATGTCACCGCCTGAGTGAACGAATGTGATGTTGAAGTGCTCTGGGAAGTTCTCTTCAGTGGCGATCTTCTGCTTTGTCTCGACAGTTCCGCCCTTGGCATAGAGGAAGACATTGTCGACAGGGTTCTTGTAGAATCCACCGTCTTCCAGACCGTAGATCTGGCAGCAAGCCATGGCGTTGCAGGTGAATGAGTATTTGCCGGCAGGGAGATCCTTGATGACCTGGTGGATTGTGCCGCCGCTTTCTCCCAGTGGATATTCGTTTGCATCCTTGTTCACATCGGCTGCCTTTCTCCAGATTTCAAGGAAGTGCGACATGATCGGGCCGTCGTAGTCGGCAGGAAGATCCTGACCTCTGTATGGATAACGGTGACCGGCTGTACTTGTACGGTTGTTGGTGTATTTCTCAACCTCGTGTATCCATCCTGGCACGTTCGGCTCCTTCTCCTTGTAAGTGCCGTCGGCATTGATGTTCTCGAATGACGGATTCACGAGAAGGATGGTCGCGTCTTTTGGATTGTCTTCAGATGCACCGTCGAGAGCGTGGTAGACTTCGCGTTCGCGACGCTCGACTTTGAGCTTGTCGATTGCTGCCTGTAATTCCTCTGCAGAAGATGCTGTGTTGTTGTAGACTGCTAAATAAGGTGTTGTATCAATTTCGGGGTATTCTTCGATTGTCTGCGTGATAAGGTCGCCAAGGGATTCTGCCAACTGGTAGAATTCAAGCTGAACCTTATAGTCCTGATATGTCTCTGCAGGGATGAACGCCCATTTTACGTGAGGGACATGATAGGCGAGTGCTGCCTCGTCTACAGGAACTCCAGGAGACAGTGGCATGATGCCTGAATTGAGGTAGTCGTCATCGATTTCGTCAAAACCGAGATAGAGCTGAGTGTATTCTTCTCCAAGTTCTACGGACAGCTTGGCTACATTGTAGTCAGGGTTGACATCTGCACTCTTGATGTAGTAGACTCCGTTGCCCTGTGGCTCAAACTCCCACATGTAGTTTGCCTGGGCGTTTCGGTCGATCATCACATTAAGGATGCCATCAATGAAGATGTCGAACCACTTTGTCTTGGTTGCATAGTAGTTCTTGATCACATAGGACTTGTTGTCCCACACCATGTTGCCTTCTTCATCTGCGGTAAGGTACTTGTAAACCATTACGGGGTTTCCTGCATCGCTGAGGACAGCATTGGTCGCCCATTTGCTGTGACCGGGAGCATTGCCCTGAGTGAAGAACGCTTTTGACTCCACATTATACAAATAATAGATGGTAGAGTCTCCGTCCTGTGACGGAATGAATTCTGAGGCAAACATTGATTCGTTGATTTCCGGTTTCGTCCAGCCCTGCGCAAAACTGGCAGTGGAAATCAATGATGCCATAAGCAAAAAGAGAAATCTTCTTTTCATAAGCATAGTTTTTTGGTTGTTAATAAAAATCAATGAGCAAATTTATATCAATTGATGTGTAACTTTGTTGACATATATACAAAATAGATGTGAAACGTAGGAAAATACCAACTTTTTTCTTGCATTGTACAAGATAAGACTGAAAAAAATAGTAAATTTGCAATTGAAAAGATGAAGAATGAAAAATGAATAATGAAAAATGAATAATGAACAATCAATAATGAACAATCAATAATTAATAACTACTGAAGAAATGAAAAAGACTTCTAATTATTTTCTAACTGTTGCAGCCTTTGTCTGTATGATTGGCAATGAGGCTGTTGGTAATGCACAGGGATTCGGTGTGTATGGCAAGTCGGAATCCCAACCTTTTTTCGATGAGGGAAGTCAGAGAAAGATGACCATCCTCACCGACACTGCTAAGAACGACCGTTTCCTCTATCAGACTGACCCCATGTGGACTCCCGACGGAAAATACTTGCTTTTTCGTTCGTCGAGCAGGGCTAAATCCTTCCAGCTGTTCTTCGTGGAGGTGGAGACGGGCAGGATTATCCAGGCTACTGACGGCAACAACACGGGAAGCGGGTTCCTCGGAAACAAATCGAACAAGATGTTCCTTAACCGGCGTGTGGACGGAAAATGGAATCTCTATGTGATTGACCTCAATGAGTTCTTTGCTGATGTCCACAAGGGCAAGGTGAAGAAGCACGAGGACTACGAGAAGTTCATCGGTACTTTCCCTGCAGAGATGGGACGTCCGGGAGGCTATTGCATAAGCAGTGACGACAAGTGGGCCTACATCACGGTGGAGAGGGAAGGTACTCAGGAGGAGATAGACCGTATGAACGAGAATGCGTTCCTTCCGGAAACCAACCAACCGGTGAAGATAAAGCCCGTACTGAGCGGAATCCGCAAGATGAATCTGGAGACCGGCAAGGTGGAGAAGGTGGTGGACGTGGAATTCAAGGTGGGACATATCCAGGCAAGCCGTTTCCGTCCGGAGGAAATCGTGTTCTGCAACGAGACTGGCGGTGATGCCTTCCAGAGGATGTGGTACGTGAAGAGCGATGGCTCTGACTTCAAGCCTCTCTACAAGGAAACTCCTCTCGACTGGGTTACTCACGAGACTTTTGCATCAGAGAACTACGTGTATTTCAATGTGCTCGGCTATCAGCCTCGTCTGCGCAAGCAGGCTCACGGGATATTCAGGATAAACCTGAGAAACGATGACGTGGATGTACTCGGACAGGTGGAGACTGGCATGGAGGAGAATGCAGGCAAGAATATGCTGGGCGGAATGGGATTCTGGCACAGCAATGCCACTCGTGACAACAAATGGGCTGCGGGTGATACTTTCGCAGGGAACGTGTGGGTGATAAACAATACCACAGGAGAGAAGCATCTCATCGCCACTGGCTGCAGGATGAAACCCGACCATGCCCAGCCGTTCTTCAGTCCTGACGGCACAAAGCTGTGTTTCCAGACGGGACGTTTCTCCAACGGCAAGAGACTTAACCTCATCATGGTAGACCTGAGGGAAATTAGGAATTAGGAAAATTTACCATTTACAAATTTACCATTTACAATTTATTTGGCGATTTGGTAATTTGGACATACTTAAAGCTTACAGGAAATGCAAATGGCAAAATGGAGAATAAATGGTAAATGGTAAATTGTAAATCGTAAAAGACCCTACCTAGCCTCCCCTCAAAAGGGGAGGAACAAGAACCTTGGTCTGTGGACGGTGAAATGGAAAAATTACTAAATGGAGAATAAATTGTAAATGGTAAATTGTAAATGGTAAATTACTTTATGAATTACAGAATGACATGTATGTGGGCAATAATGCTCGCGTGGGGTTGCGGAGTGAATGGTGTTGCTCAGCAGACGGATGCAAATACTCCGCTTCATTTACTGAAACCTGATTACAAGATACCTTATCAGGTTCCTACGGCTAACGATGTGAAGGGTGCACTCGACAGGGTGTTCAACTATGTGGACAAAGGTACTCCATACGCCCTGAAAGACCAGAACTCAATACAGGCGGGCACTTTCCGCCTTACGTCCTACGAATGGGGCGTGACTTATTCCGCCATGCTCAAGGCAGCAGAGACTACCGGCGACAGGAAGTACGGCGAGTATGTATCCAACCGTCACTCGTTCCTTGCAGGACAGGCTCCTCATTTCAGGGAACTGCTGAATGCCGGACGGCTGAGGGACGGACAGATGCGTCAGGTGCTTGATCCTCATGCCCTGGATGATGCAGGTGCTGTGTGTGCCTCGATGATAAAGATGCAACTGAAGGACAAGAACCAGAAACTGACACCTCTGATTGAGAACTACATGAATTTCATCCTCAACAAGGAATACAGGCTCGCGGATGGCATCTTCGCAAGAAAGCGTCCTCAGTACAACTCTGTATGGCTCGACGATATGTTCATGGGTATTCCTCCGATTGCGTGGTACGGCAAACTGAAGAATGAGTCCAGATATTATGACGAGGCAGTAAGACAGATTATGCTCTTCAAGAAGAGAATGTGGGTAGAGGAGAAGAACCTCTTCCGCCATGGCTGGGTGGAGGCAATGGACGAGCATCCGGCATTCTTCTGGGGAAGGGCTAACGGATGGGCATTGCTCACCATGACCGAGGTACTTGACGCACTGCCAAAGGATCATCCAGGACGTGGGGAGATAATGGACCTCTACAGGAGGCATGCAAAGGGACTGGCTGCGCTCCAGGGTAGCGAGGGCTTCTGGCATCAGTTGCTCGACAGGAATGACTCTTATCTCGAGACTTCCGCCACTGCCATATATGTGTATTGTATGGCTCACGGAATCAACGAAGGCTGGCTCAGTCCTCTGGCTTACGGTCCGGCAGTGATACTCGGATGGAACGCCGTCTGCTCGAAGATAAATGCTCAGGGACAGGTGCTCGACACCTGTGTCGGTACGGGAATGGGCTTCGACCCTGCATTCTATTACTACAGGCCTGTAAGTCCTTATGCCGCTCATGGTTACGGACCGGTCATATTTGCCGGTGCCGAGGTAATACGTCTGCTTGCGACTTCCCATCCGCGACTGAACGACAGTGCCATACAGTTCTATACTGACGACATGAGCTCCTTCGGCCCGATATTCGGAGTGGAGAAGTAGTTATCCATGCGATTGTGCGGATGGAGTGGGCGGGGCGAACGCTTAGGTGGCGCAAACATTTGGGAAATGGTTTTACGAGTTAAGCGTTCGTCTTGAAGAACGATAATGTCGTTGGTTGAAAAAATAAGCGAGAACAGCAAAAAATCATAAATTGTATGTAAAGAATTATAAATTTTTATTACCTTTGCATACGAATTGTGACATGAAGAAAGAAGACCTCAATTTCATCATCTATTGCGTGGGCATTGTGGCTGAAAGCCTCGGTCGTGATGCGCGTGATGTTTACCGGCTCATGCAGCAGGGCGACATCATCATGGGGTACATCGTACCATGCTTCGACGTGTTGCATTCTTTCTCTCGCGAATACATTGTTGACGACCTCACTCAGTTAATGAAGAAGAAAGGGCTATTGGCTGCATGACACTTTATCACACATCCGACAGGCGCATTGAACATCCCGACATCAGTTTCTCACGTGCCTATCTTGATTTCGGCAGAGGTTTCTATACTACTCCTAACCGAGGTCAGGCAGAGAAATATGCCAAGCGTTTCTTCAAGGAAGAGCGGCCTGCATTTCTCAATACGTTTGAGTTGGATGACACCTGCGAGGGCTACACTCAACACAAGTTTGAGGAGTATGACGGTGACTGGCTCGATTACGTAGTAGCATGTCGCAAGGAGTTGCCTCACGATGCGTTCGATATCATTGAGGGAGGCATTGCCGATGATGATGTCTTCAACACCCTCGACCTTTACATGGCAGACCTCATTCCTCGTGAGGAAGCCATCAAGCGACTCCGCAAAAGGCAACCCAATTGGCAGATTTGCTTGTGCAATCAACAACTGATTGACGAACACCTGCATTTTGTTGAATCCATAGAACTGAAGAACAATGCAAGCTAATCCAACCCTTCTCCGCATGAAATACGGTCGCATAGTAGAGCGGTTCGCAGAACTTGCCAACATGCCGCTGGAAGAAGCCCTCACGTTCTTCTACGAATCCAAGACCTACGAACTCATCAGTCAAGGCATTTCAGACATGCATTGCCTAAGCGACTACTATCTCGCTGATGAACTGATGATTGAATATAGAAAGAAATAACAATTGTGGCACAGGGACAGGTTTCGCGACCCACTTAAAGATAGACCATGCAGCCTGTCCGTGTGATCCCGTTGGTTGGAACTTGTCGAGTTCATGTGCAGGAAGCGGACAGGAGAACCATTCCATTTTCCCTGATTACAGGTCTTTCCTGAAGAATACCTGGGTTGGCAGGTGGTCGGAATAGCCGTTCTGCCATACTCCACTGGCATGGGTGCGCTTTGGTGCACCTTTTCCCTTGCCTTCGTTCTGCATGAGGAAGTCGCGGAGGTAAATCTCGTTGCGGTAGTATTTCAGTTCCTTGTACTGCTTGTTGTTCTCGTCGAGGTTGAGAAGGTTGGACGAGAAGATAATCTGGTCGAAGAGGTTCCATTTGCCGTCGTAGAGGAGTGTTCCCTGTCCGACCTTGTAGAGCGTGTCCCACCAGGGGTTGTAGAGGTCGACCGGTCCGCAGTCCTTGATGGCGTGCTTTGCTCCGAGTGCTTCGGTGACGCTCTTGTCCTTAGGGTCGTCGTTGAGGTCGCCCATGATGACTATCTTGCCCTTCGGGTCGACATTGCGGATGGAGTCAACCATGATCTTCACCTGACGGCCACCCATCTCGCGGAACATGCTGGTTGCTGCGCGTGAAGGCCAGTGGTTCACGATGAAATGGAAACTCTCGCCTTCGATTGTTCCGCTGGCAAGGAGGAATCCACGGGTGGCACGGGTGGTGTCGCCGTTCTCGTAGATGTATTTTGTGAGATGACAGTTGGTGAGGTGGAACTGTGTAGGGTCATAGAAGAACGCACAATCCACTCCTCGCTTGTCGGGACCTTCGATGTGGAGAATCTGCCAGCCCTTGTCCCTGAGTACGGGTTCCTTGAGGAGGTCTTCGAGTACGCGACGGTTCTCCACCTCGCTGACTCCGAGGATGGCAGGGCTCTTGCAGACCTGTACGAACTTGCCGTTGGTGCCTTTCATCTCCGTACCGAGACGGCTGAGAACCTGAGCCATGTTCTTGAGCTTGTTGGTGTACTTGAGCGTGCCCCAGTTGTTGGTGCCGTCAGGCAAGTATTCGTAGTCGTTCTTCCCTTCGTCGTGAATAGTGTCGAAGAGGTTCTCGAGGTTGTAGAACCCAGTACTGAAGATTTTGAATTTCTGTGCTTTGGCTGGCATTGACAGCAATGCTGCAAAAACGAGGATAAGGATGCTGTACTTTTTCATTATGTTATTGTTTATGTTTCCGCTGCAAAGGTAGCAAATAAAAATGAATAATGAATAATGAATAATGAATAATGAAGTATGGATTATGAAAAATTTTTACTAACTTTGCAAATCCAAACCCAGAAGGAATTAATATTAAAACTTAAACTAAATAAAATCAATTTATGAACAAAACGGTGAAACTGATGGCTATCGGCCTGTCGCTTGTTTCCGTATGTGCGCGGGCGCAAGTGAACAGTGCTGATTCAGTCATGAAGGCTCAGGACGACAGTTCGGACTTCACTTTCACGGAGAGTCAGTTGGATGACGACAACGATGCTGCCCAGACGGTATCGTCAATCATGTCGTCCAGCAACGACCCTTTCCTCTCGGAAGTGGGCTACCGATTCAGTCCTATGCGATTCAAGGTGAGAGGCTACGACAACATGTACGAGCAGAACTTCATGAATGGCTTGATGCTGAACGACCTCGAACAGGGGAGGTTTAACTACAGCATGATTGGAGGTATGAACGATGCAACCCGTAACCAGGAAGGTGCAAGTCAGTTCGACTACAACAACTTTACCTTCAGTGGGGTGGGTGGTGCTACTCACATCAACACTCGTGCCAGTGCCTTTGCTCAGGGAAGTAAGGTCACTATGTCGGGTACGAACAGGAACTATGTGCTCAGAGGTATGTTCACTCATGCAACTGGCTGGCTGAAGAACGGCTGGTCGTTTGCTGGAACAGTGGGCTACAGGTGGTCGAAGGAGGGAGTGATAGAAGGTACTTTCTACAACTCGCTCAGTTACCTGCTCAGTGCAGAGAAGAAATTCAATGACCAGCACAGTCTGGCGCTCGTCACATTCGGCAGTCCTACGGAGAGGGCTCAGCAGGGTGCTTCGACGGAAGAGGCCTACTGGCTGGCAAACAGTCATTACTACAATCCTTACTGGGGCTACCAGAACGGAAAGAAGAGAAACTCAAGGGTTGTCCGCGACTTCGAGCCTACTGCCATCCTCACATGGGACTGGAAGGTGGACGAGGACAAGAAACTCACTACTGCCGCGGGATTCAAGTACAGCATGTACAGCAATTCAGCGCTGAGCTATGCAAACAATGCCTACAATCCAGCTCCGGACTATTACAAGAACTTCCCGAGTTCTGTGTTCAATGTGTATGACAATACCATCAACAACCCTGACTACCTGAGTGACCATCCATATTATATGGACCAGTTCAACACCCTGAAGGAATACTGGGGAACAAAGGCAAACCGTCAGATTGACTGGGACAGACTGTACTATGTGAACAGCATCCAGAACAGGAACGGCGGTACTGCTTCCTACTATCAGGAGCGCAGGCACAACGACCAGATGGTGTTTGCCCTCTCTCCAACATGGAGCCACAATATGAACAGCCAGTGGAAGTACACTGCAGGACTGGTACTCAACCACACGAAGGGTATGCACTACAAGACCATGCAGGACCTCCTCGGTGCTGAAAACTATATCGACATCGACACCTATGCCGAGCGAGACTACGGCAAGGGAAGCATGGAAGTGCAGAACGACCTCAGAAACCCTGACCGCAAGATCAAGGAAGGTGACCGTTTCGGCTATGACTACAACATCTTCGTGAACAAGGCAAAGGCATGGGGCCAGGCACAGTACACATTCGGCACTTCTGTCCTCTATCTCGGTGCTTACGGCGAAGGAACCACCATCGAGCGTGAAGGCAAGATGCAGAACGGCCGTGCAAAGGACTATTCCTACGGCAAGAGCGGTGCTGCCAAGTTCATGGGATATGGAGGCAAGGCTCAGCTGACATTCCGTCCGTTTGCCAACCAGCGCATCGACCTCGGTGGCAGCATTGACGCTCAGGCTCCTCTGGCAAGAAATGCCTTCGTAGCTCCACGTGTACAGAACAACTTCGTGAACAATCTCACACTCGAGAAGATTGCTTCTGCCAACCTGAGCTGGTCGTTCCGTTTCGGCAACCTCACAGGTAAGCTGAGCGGATACTACACCCGTTTCATGGATCAGGTGGAACAGACGGGCTTCTATAACGACCTCGACTCACGATTCTATTATGTGACCATGTCGGGCCTCGACAAGGTGCACTACGGATTCGACGGTGCAGTGACTTACCAGGTGAACAGCGAACTCTCCTTCAACCTCCTTGCATCAGTAGGCGAGGCTAAGTATGTCAACAACCCGGAGGCTCAGATGTTCTCCGAGAACAACTCGTCGGAATATAAGCAGTGGATCAACCCTGTCACTACAGAAACCATGCAGGACAGAATCTTCGCTGACGGAATGAGAGTAAGCGGAACTCCGCTGACTGCCCTCGGACTGGGAGCAAACTACAATATCAACAACTGGTATCTGGAACTCGACCTCAACTACTATGACAGAAGTTATCTTGGATTCTCCTCATACAGAAGAATGGGATATGTGCTTCATCAGACAAACCACAAGACTGCCTCTGTCGACCCTGCCACAGGCGGTGAGTATTTCGAGATGACAGACGACGAGCAGGCCTCTTTCAATGAAGAGGGTGGTGTGCTCTACTATACAAACGGAGACGTGGCAAAGGTATATAGTCCTAAGCAGGAGAAACTCAACGGCGGCTTCATGCTCGATGCCAGCATCGGTAAGTTCATCCGCCTGAAGAAGGGACGTGCCATCTCTATCAACCTCTCACTTCAGAATATCTGCAACAACAAGAACCTCCAGACAGGTGGCTTCGAGCAGAACAGAAGTGACTTCTATGCTGACGGCGAGGAAAGAGGTAATGCCAAGACCTACAAGTTCTCGGCTAACCCTAAGTACTACTACGCTAATCCGTTCAATGCTTTCCTGAATGTTAACTACAGATTCTGATAGGTTATGAAGAAATATATTTTAGCAATAGGTCTCGGAATCGTGATGATGACAATCTCATCATGCCGTGACGAATGGGATAATGCGAATACTGAAAACTTCGTGGAGGAGAACATGACCCGTCCGACTGACTTTATTGGCATGGAAGTCATGTCAGTCAGCGAGTTCAAGGATGCGTTCAGCAGCCTGTTCAAGCAAAGCAACTCCTTCCTGCTGATGGAAAACGATACTGTAGTCGAGGGTGTGGTGATAGCCAACGATGAGGGTGGCAATCTCTACCAGACAATCGTACTGGCAAACATCGACGAGGCAACAGACACTCCAGACCCGACACAGTGTCTGGAACTGGCTCTGAAGAACACCTGCCTGCATCCGTTCTTCCAGATCGGACAGAAGGTGAAAGTGGATATCAAGGGCTTCTACACAGGTTGCTATAGTTATGTTCCGAAGCTCGGTCAGCCTTACTACACAAGCAAGGGTAACCTCCGACTCGGTGCTGCACTGCTTCAGATGAGTAGGACGAACGTGTACCTCGACGGTAGCCCATCACGCTACGCCGACAAGGTGCATCCTCTCTTCCTTGATGGAAAGACTCTCAGCCAGTTCAAGCAGGACTATGTTCATTGTCCTATGCTCGTGACTGTGGAAGGTTATTTCCAGCTCAACGACACTACCAAGCATCTTGCCGACTACGACGAACACGACGATGGTTACGGCGTGAATCGTGATTTCAAGGTAGATGGTATGTCGTCTGTCATTACTGTCCGCACAAGCACTCAGAACGAAGTTGCTTACATCAGCGTACCGCGCAAGAACGAGAAAGTCCGCCTGACTGGCATCATGACTTACTATGACGGATGGCAGATTCAGCTGTGCGACAAGGACTGCTTTGAGAAAGTGGTGGAAAAATGAAGAATGAAAAATGAATAATTAAAAAACAACATAACAATGAAAAAGTATTTATCATTTTTAACTATGGCTCTGCTGGCAGTCGTGTTCTATTCATGCGAAGATGTGCCGGCACCATACGAGATTAACAACAATGGCAAGAAATCCGATGTCATCTACCGTGAGACTTTTGCCAGTTCCCTCGGAAAGTGGAAGAACATAGTCGTTTCAGGCAAAGGTGGCTGGAAGAACGACTATAGTACAGCCTGTGCTACAGGTTACGACAACACTACAAAGGTTACTACTCCAGTGACAGCCTATCTGGTGTCACCAGTCGTTTCCCTTGAAGATGTCGATACCGCTCACGTAACTTATGAATACGTGCTACGTTACAGCAAGGCAGACGTGAATCAGCAGGTATTGATTATCGATGCTGACACTTATGCATCATCAGCTGACCCGAATGCAGTCAAGTGGACTGTCCTCAACGATGCACATCCAGAGACTGCAGACTACAAGAACTTCGCTACTATCGACGTAAACGTTCCAGAGCAGTTCATGGGCAAGAAGGTAGTTTTCGCCTTCTTCTACAACTGTCCGGAGAACGGTTCCACATGGGAAGTAAAGAACTTCATAGTCTTGAAGGGTGAGGCAGCTCCTGGTCCTGGTCCTACTCCTGGCCCTGTAGGCGAGAACCTGCTTACCAACAGCAGCTTCGAAGACTGGAACGGAAACAACCCTGTGAACTGGGTGTCAAGCACTACGGCTTCTTCTGCAGCCCTCGCTCAGTCAACAGATGCACATTCCGGCAGTTACTCTGTGCAGGTTGAAGGTAGTTCGTCTGCAAACAAGCGTCTTGCTTACACAGAAGTCACCCTGCTTCCAGGTACATACTATATCCGCTTCTATGCTAAGGCTGTCACTGCAGATGGTGCAAGTGCCCGTCCTGGATACGTCCCGGTAGAGAACGGTGCTGCTGTCAGCAGTTCATATAAATATGGTGACTATGTGAATGGCATCACAAACACAGAATGGACTGAGGCAACTCACTCATTCACTCTCACCGAAACGACCACAGTCAACCTGCTTGTCATGAACCCTAAGCAGCCAGGTACTGCAGTCCTTATCGATGACTTTGAATTGTTCACTGCAGATGGCGGTCTTGCTGATAACCCAGGCCCAGATCCAAAACCAGGTCCATCGGATGTGAAGACCGTCACTATCGCTGAATTCAATGCTGCATCAGTAGGTGATCAGTACTATCAGCTGACTGGTACCGTTTCTGGATTGAAGAGCGGTGACCTATACGGAAACTTCAATCTCACTGATTCGACAGCCACAGTATATGTCTATGGTCTTCTTTCTGAAGCAGGTGGCGCAAAGAAGCAGTTCCAGGAACTTGCAGCAGCCAAGGGCATCGTAGAAGGGTGTACTCTTACTCTCGTAGGAAAGCGCGGTGAATACAATGGAAATATTGAGGTTACAGATG
The DNA here is from genome assembly GCA_937902455.1 of uncultured Prevotellaceae bacterium. Lineage (GTDB taxonomy): Bacteria > Bacteroidota > Bacteroidia > Bacteroidales > Bacteroidaceae > Colivivens. The sequence continues at coordinate 19,526 of CALELI010000003.1, forward strand.
CTTACTTCGTAAGTTGCGAAGGTGGTGGCACTCCAACTCCTCCGACTCCTCCTGACCCAGTAGAGGGCAAGAAACTCTCTGAATTCAAAAACGGTGGCTTCGAGACTTGGGTTGACGATAAGACTCCGGAACTCTGGAAATCCAGTACATCAGCTTCCTCTGCCACTTTGGCAAAGTCTACTGATGCTCATTCTGGCAGCTATGCAGTACAGGTTCAGGGTGCAACAAGCGGCAACAAGCGACTCGCATCTACTGAACTCGCTCTCGAGGCAGGTTCTTACACCTATTCCTTCTATGCAAAGGGTGACGGCGCAGCCGCTGCTGTGGCTTCTGGATATGTTCCTGTAACAAGCAGTGGCGTTGGCAACTATGAATATGCCAAGGATGGAACTAAGGTTGTGTACACAGATGTCACACCTGCTGAATGGACAAAGGTTTCCGGCACGTTCACATTGACTGCAGCCACAACAGTAAACCTTGTCATCATGAATTCAAAGAATCCTGGTGCAACAGTTCTCATTGACGACTATACAATAACTAAGCAATAGTGAAATATACCTTATTATTAATTTTGTCATCGTTCCTTGTCCTTGCTGCTTCGTGCAGTAAGGATGAGGGTAACGGTGTGGACATCAGAAAGCATACTCCTAATACGAAGTATCTGTCCAGGCTGGAAGTACCGGCCATGCTGTCTTCCGGCACTCAGTTCATTCAGCACAGTACGGTAATAGGACGTGACTCTGTCATGACCTACTGTCTGGAATACGACCTGGCGAAGTACCATTCCCGCTGGGTGGCATTCCGCTTCGACGGACTGACCCGCAAGGTCGACAGTACCCGTGGTGACACATGGGGCGATGACCCGGGTCTTGCGCAGCAGTACTGGATTGGTGCTGGCGGTTTCCAGGGCGGAGTCAGAGGACATATCTGTGCATCTCATGACCGCAGATATACTCAGGAAGCCAACAACCAGACATTCTACATGACGAACATGACTCCGATGAATTATGACTTCAATGGCGAATACTGGTCGAAGTTCGAACTCTATGTCAATGATGTCAGTTCGGGAATAGGCAGAAGCACCTCCTTTGCTGACACCTTATATATAGTAAAGGGAGGTACGATTTATGATGGCCAGACAAGAGGCTATGCTTATAGTAGCAACGGCAAGGCTTTGCCGATTCCGAAATTCTACTTCATGGCCATGCTCCGGCTGAAGACTGGACAGTACAGCGCAATGGGATTCTGGGTGGAGCATAAGGACTATGGACGTAGTGCTACAAGCAACGACCTCAGAAACGCAGCCGTATCGATCGACTACCTTGAGAGCCAGACAGGAATTGACTTCTTCCACAATCTCCCCGACAATATCGAGTCGAAGGTCGAGAAGAGCTTCTCCTTGACCGAATGGAAACTATGAATTAGTTAACAGTTAACAGTTAACAATGAAAGGTTAAAGACCTAAACCCTACAGCGTAGCGTGCTATACAGAAAACTCAATATTTATCATTTTAAACAAAACAATTTATGAAAAAACTTTTACTTTCAATCGTTGCTCTCTGCATGTGTACATTTGCATTTGCAGACGACGTGACATTCGATTTCGACAATGATTATGCAACATTGTTCCCGTCACTTGCAGGTACTTCTGCAAACGACTCTCATGATGGAGACTTCACGGAGGATACCTCCGCTTCTCTTGATGGTGTGACTGTTACTGTCTCGAAGAAAGCCAGTGGCAGTAATGAAAACAGAATCTGGAACTCTGCTCCAAGACTCAGGATGTATAGTGGTACATTCACCGTCGAGGCTGCATCTCCGATTACTGCGATTGAATTTGCAGGTCATAACACAAACTTCAATCTCACTCCGGATGCCGGAAAACTGGATGGCAAGGTCTGGACAGGCAGTGCAAGCAAGATCGTCTTTTCCGTAGCAAAAAACACTCAGATTAACAGCATGACTGTCTATTTCGGTGGAGATGCTCCTGTTGCAGCAGATACGGTGGAAGTGTCTATCAAGGATTTCAAGACCGCAGAGGTAAGTACGAAGAACTGGTATAAGCTGACTGGCAAGGTCAGTGGAATCAAGAGCACTGACGTGTATGGCAACTTTGACCTTTCTGACGGGTCAGAGTCAGTCTATGTCTACGGTCTTCTTTCTTACAATGGCGGGCCCGCAAAGGATTTCCAGAATCTCATCGCGAAGACGGGCTTATGTGATGGATCTACATTGACTTTGATTGGCCAGCGTGGTGAATATGGAGGTAAGATAGAGGTGGTCAATGCCTATTACGTGTCTTCAGATGCCGAACCTTCAGGCGTTCAGGCTCCAGTCATCTCTTTCGATGAGGCTACTGCTACAGTCACTATCACTGACCCTTCTGGCGAGAACAACACAATCTATTACACTCTCAACGGTGCCGACCCAGACGATGCATCCATCCTCTATGAAGGTCCGTTCGTTATCGAGACAGCCGTTCAGGTAAGAGCCGTCTGCTACAACGACGACGACCAGAAGAGTGCCATCACAACCGAGACTTGCATCCCTGCCGCTGCTCCATACAAGACTTGTGCCGAACTCGTCGCAAACTGTACGGCAACTGATTCCAAGACAGCCCCTACGGTTACATTCGCATTCGAGGATGTCATCGTGACAGGTATCAATGGATCGAATGTCTTCATCCAGGATGCAACCGGTTCATTCCTTCTCTATGGCAAGGGTGCTACATTCAGCCGTGGCGATGTCCTGAGCGGAACGCTGACAGGTTCTCTCTATTCCTATAATGGCCTTCCTGAACTCTCAGTCACTGACTGGTCGGGCGTGACTGCCACTTCAGGTCCTGTCGTTGCTCCGACAGTGAAGAACGCTGCCGACATTACTGCTGCAAATGCAAGTCAGTTCGTACGCCTTGAGGGCGTGAACTTTGTATCTGCCTCTACAGGCGGCAAGCACGTGAGCTATCTCTTCAGCCAGAACGGAACGGATGTCACTCTCTTCGACCAGTTCGATGTTCTCATGAATATAGCCTTCAATACTGAGGAGAAGTACAACCTCAATGTATTCGTAATCCCTTACAAGGAAAACATCCAGTACTATGCAGTTGCAACCGAAGACCTCGAAGTCATTTCCGACAAGCAGGACCCTGAGACACGTTTCATCAATATCGCTTACCTGCAGGTACTTGCCGACGGTAGCTTCAAGATTCCGGCAGACCATTATGAGACTCTGTCCGACGGTGCAAAGACATTCACTTCATCCAACGAGGACGTTGCAACCGTCGACAATGAAGGCAATGTCACACTGAAGAGCGTTGGCGTAGCCATCATCACACTCACCACTGCTTCCACAGCAAAATATAGCGAAGGCAAGTCAACCACTGCTGTCTCAGTCGTTTCTCATGTAAACCTTGCCGGCGAAGACGAGGAAGTGTACATCTCTACAGGTAGAGAGATTGCTGACCCATGGGAAGCCAACGATGTAAATCCTATCTATGTGTTTGGCGAAGGCGACAAGACCGGAGAACCTATCTTCGATGTTCCTCAGTGGATTCACGGATATATCGTAGGCTATGCCGACGGTGCACTCACTAAGGCTGCATTCAACACAGAGGCAGGCGACAAGGTAGTTCCATCCAACATCCTCCTTTCTGCCAACAAGAACACGACCGACGTAAACGAGTGCATCCCGGTAGCACTTGCCACATCACCTGCAGAAAGCAAGGCCGTACGTGCAGCCCTCAACCTCAAGGACAACCCAGACAACCTCGGCAAGGAAGTATGGATCTATGGCGACATCATGAAGTACTTCAGCGTAGCAGGAGTCAAGAACGTTACTGACTACAGCCTCGACGGTGTGACTCCAGTCTCCATCAGCGACGTCCGTTCAGCCCAGACAGCAGACTCTCGCGTCTACAACCTCCAGGGCCAGCTCCTCGCAGCACCTCAGAAGGGCGCCATCAACATCATCGGCGGCAAGAAAGTATATGTGGATAGGTGAAAGTAGATAGGTTAAAGGTTAAAGTCCTATAACCTACAGCGCGAAGCGTGCTACAACTCACAGCGACTGTCACTTCATATCGAAGTCCGGCAGTCGCTGTTGTCTTCTTCCTGTTGCAGTCTCATGGACGAAAAATAATGCTCAGGCACACTTGTTCCACCATAGTGTCTGTGAAGTTACCACTTTCTGGGGGTAAAGTGGTAAGTTATGTTTTGAATCTGTTAAGAACAATTCTTCCGGTGCTTCGAC
>CALELI010000004.1 GCA_937902455.1 uncultured Prevotellaceae bacterium
AGTATTTACCATCGACAACAAATTTCTGTTCAACAACGTCGTCGCCAAGATATTCCTGCGCTAAAGACAGCATGATATGTTGCGATTCATTTTGACCGAGCGACGATAAAAGTGGATGCATAACATCGTTCAAATAATTGCGAATGCCTTTCTTCTCAATCATTTGAAGCTGAAGATGATGAACGAGTTCGTGTCTGATAGACGAAGGATTCGTAACAACGATTATAGTCTTACCGCCAACTCTACCAAAGACTCCGTCAGCAGAGCCTCCGTTCCCATCCATAGATAAAATATTGCCAGTCTCGGGCAATATGTAGAATTCATCTACGCCAAGGTCTTTAAGGACATCTCGCGCTTTTGCATATCTTGGATTACTACTAATTTCCTCATCTGTAAGGACATCACCTTGAACGTAAAGCTCCCGGAATTCACCAACGGAGCCGTCTTCGGCTTGAGGCGCAAACACAATACGATTTATAGGTTTGCCATCAACCTCCGAATAACGTTCAATGGTTGTAGAATCGCTTAATCTTCTTTCGCCTTGTTCTGCGGAAACTGCTTGTACATCATCATTTCCTGAAGAACCTTCGGGTCTTTGAGAGTCTGATTGCTTTCCGCCTTCTCCAGAATCTTGTCCCAAGACTGCTGATTCTGCTGTTGGCTCGCTTTGTACAGCTTGTTCTCTGCCATTATTAATACCTCCATTGTTTGGTGTATCGTTTATTGTACCATTTACAGGCTGTTGCTGTCTATTAGTCTGATAGTCAATATACTCCTGAAGAGTAGTCGTGACGTTATCAGCCATCTGAGTCTCGGGATTAAACCTGCTCCAGTTGACAGTGCCATCATCGTTAACAGAGACGCCTCTGGTGTCGACTCCAGAGTCTTCGAGGGCCTTCATCACGTTCTGCTGACGGCTCATGAACTGGCTTGTGGCATCTTCTATGCCTAACGTCTCATTTTCGGTCGGTTTAACCTCCTGTACGGGCGTTTCGGCTTCGGGTGGTGTAGTTTGCTGGGTAGCCTGCTCAGGAGCTTGTGCGACCTGCTGTTGGGCGGTTGCGTTAGACTCGAAATGACCACCGTTTTTGAGAATCTGGTAGGCTTCGTCTCCAAGCGTGCCGGGAGTGAACACGTATTGCCCGTCGTTACCTTCGAGAATGATTCCTCTCTCATCAGCTACTTTAACCGTACCGACAACATCGCCATTAGCATTAACAAGCTTATCGCCAGCTTTAACCTGAGTAAGTTGAGGCGCAAACTGCGCATACTGAGACATCCATCTCTGCTGAGTAGGAATATCAGTCTCGTAAAGGTCTTGTATAGCGTCAGCAAAAGCGTCTTCGGTCTCAGCATTACCTATACCAGCAACACGTTCGGTTTCGTGCTGGACAGCTTTGTTAAAAGATTCAGAAGTTCTGGATTTAAGAACCTTAGCTCCTGAGCCTATGCCGCCAAGAATAGCACCAACAAGACCATCATGCATAGCATTCGCAAGAAGGTCGGCTCTTCCTTCTGGCGTCATATAAGTACTGCGTACTGCACTTGCATCATAAACCTGACGAGCAAACGGATTAAGAAGGTCAGACAGAACTTCTTCTCCACCTTCACCAAGCATATCAAACATAACGTTGATTGCAGTGGCACCAGCTTCGCTCGCACCAAGTTTTTCTATAAGTTTCTTAGCCGCCAACTCAGTTATTTCATCTCCAGCACCACCACCATAAATAAGGGATAGTCCACCAGAGATTTTTTCGGTAAGCACTTCGGTAAGGGCCGAACGAATACCATATACAAACTGTGCGTTCTCATCCGCACCATCATATCTTGCTTCGGCAGAACCGCCACCAAACGAACGAACTCCCATAGCCGCAAGAGAGATAGCTTCGGGAGCAGCAGCTCCTTGAGTAACAGCAGTAAGTGCGGCAGCCGCGCCAAGGTCGGCAGCCATGCCAATAGCAGACGGCATAAGGTCTGCATACAGGTCTCCGAGCCATCCATGCTCTGCCTTGTAATCAGCAAGAATCTGAGAAGTTCTATTATCAATAGCTTCAGCTTTTTCAAGCTTCTTAACACCACTCTTCTCTAAAGAAGAAGTGAAGTTCTTCATCGACTGCTTTTCAGCTTTGCCAGTAGGCATATAGCCAACGTTTGAAGTTATGAAATCAAGATTCCGATAAGCAAGATTTTTATTATATGCACCGGGCATTCTAAGCTCTTCGCCATTACCAGTATAATCGCCAGTCAGCTTATCATATAATGTCTGCTGTCTATTACCAGTTCTCTTAAGAGCAAGTCCAGCAGCATTCTTATATGACGAAACGACCTGCTTTACGCCAGAAGAAATAACGGGAAATGCTTTCTCGATACCAGTCTTCTGGATACCGTTCTGAGGCTGAGACGCAGACGTAGCAGGGCCAGTAGTAGCCCTGCTATTCTTATTGCCTGATACGATGTTCGCAAAAGCATTCGTTTTAGTAGAGGTCGGAGTAGGCTGTTGAGTGCTTTTGACGGGAGAAGTATTTACGTTTGTCGGTTGTGCTTTCGGCTGATTGTTTGACGGAAGGCCAAGTACGGTTTTCGCATTCGTAACGAAATTCGCAAAATTGCTTCCAGATGATTTATTAGCCATAAAAGCCTCCTTATGATGCTAAAGCGTTTGCTATCTTGGTAAAGAAGTTGTTTACCTTGATTCCGACTTTGTTATCAGGATTCGGTAGCGTCTGGAATCTTTCGCCGCCACCATTACCAGTTGTTCCCGGAGTAGATGTGTTCTTATAAGTCTGTACGTTATAAGCCTTATGAACGGGGTCGTTAACGACGCCATTGGTATGGTCGTAATCGTTATACTTGCCGTCGCCATTAATGTCAGTGCCACCAGTACCGCCGCTATAGCCGCCCCAGCCTCCGCCATAGCCACCGCCACTGGAAGGTACAGAGTAGCCCGGAGGATACGAACCAGTAAGGTTAAAGTATTCAGCCGCTGAGAGTCTGCCAAGGTTATAGGCCAGCAGTGGATTCTGCATAGCCCAAGTACGGGCCATAGTGTCTGCTGTAGCCTGACCGAATAGCATAGCGTAGCCTGAGAAGTCGCCGTAGTTAGCAAGCTGCTGAGCCTGCTGCTGATAGACATTACGCTGATTGGCATACTCGTCAAGAATAGCCGCCGCTTTCTGATAGTCGTTCTCAGCTATTGCTCCGTTAATATCGAGCTGATACTGGGTAGTGAGGTCGGTTATCTTGTTCTGTGCCGCTGTCTCTGCTTCAGCCTGAGACTTGTTGACTTCACCAAGATTGCCGAGATACGCATTGTTCTGAGCAAGCTGCATCTGCGAAGCGGTGCCAGTGTTAAGGCCGTTAACAGCCGCCTGAATGTTGTTGTTGCGTCTGTTGGTTTCGTATGCTGACTTCAGTGCGTCACGCTGAGTATTGTACGTATCGGCTATCTTAGCTTGGTCGGCTTTAAGTCCAGAGAGATTCTTCTGGTAAGCCGCCTCAAGATTCGTCTTGGTATTATTCAGATTAGCCTGATACATCTGGCCTATCTTATCGATAGTCTGAGTGTCAGTTACATACGAAGGATTGTTGTTAACTGGCGTATCAGTGATAGTGCCAGTATTGGTAGGAGAAGCTGTAGCAGGAGTAGCAGGATTGGTAGCACCAGCCGCCTGCTGAGTTGCTTCTTCTATTTTTTTTAGTTCATCTGCCATAGTGTTCTCCTTATGTTTCAAAATATAGATAGTAAAGAGTTATGCCAGCTCCGGGTACTTCGTCTCGTGAATTTACACGTACACTACCCAAACAACTTGCGCTTGTTACATTTGTAACGTCCCATCTTATTTCTTGTGAGCTTGCTGTTATGCCTGCGCTATGACCTGCGCAAGAAATGGTTGGTATTGGTTCCCAATATTGGTCTCTTTGAGCACCAACACCGAGAACAACTGTTTTATATGGAGTTATATCAACTGACCCACACGAAAAGCTTGCATAAGCAGTCCAAGTATATGCGGCTGCCATTACGCCATTCGACACATAACCAACGCTATAAGTTCCTCCGGGAGGGCCGCCATCGAAACCGAAATTAATATAGCGGTTGCCATAGTCCAGAAGATAATAACGGAAATAGAAGTCGTAGTTTTCTGTGTCGTCATCAACGATAAGTGTTTTACTTTGAGTTTTAAATTCCGTTCTTACGGTATATATTCCATCGTCATACAATTTAGCTATAGCAAGGCCGGACTCGTCAGACGTAACAGAGGTATAAATCTGACCGTCTAATTCAAACGTCACTTCTTGATTTGGCCCACAATTGTTCAGGTTGACCGTGCGCTCGTTTACGTGGTTGCCTAATGTGATAAGCATTTTGTTACCTCAGCTAAAAATAGCAAAGTTGAACGTAAGTGCTGTAGTAGGTGTCGCCTTGGCAGAAAGCGTTATACTGTTCTCTGCTTGAGCAGACATTCTAACAACACGTTTACCAGCCTCCTCAGCGGAGTCACTATCCGCACTCATAATAACGAGATTGGAAGCCGTTACGCCTTGAACATCTATAGTGCAAGTAGTTCCTGCGGCCCAATCTTCAACAGCTACCGTTACAGTCTGTTCAGTATGCTGCTGCTGAGTATCGAGATTCGCTCGTGCATCTGGTGCATTATCTGCGCCAGTGCCACCGTTAAGTAAAGCAGTCTGGCCACTAAGCTTAGTAGTAGAAACAGAAGTGAGCTTTTCGCTTGGAATATTGCCTTCAAGCTGGTTGGCAGTAATGCCAGTGCCTATCTTATTCGCAGGGATTGTCGGAAGATTGGCCAGAGCCAAAACACCGTCTATAACAGCAGCTTTAACGCTGGCTATCTTATCTTTGGTAATACCACCAGCAAGTTTTTCGTTTGTCACTGCGGACTTACGAATAGAACCAGTATCTACCGCCTCGCTGTTGAGTGTATGGGAGAGCATATTAGTCTTGATGTCGTTGTCGCCAATCTGGCCGGCAACTGCGCTTCGAATAAGCTCTCGGAAATAGTGCAGAACATCTTCGATATTCGTAGTTACGAAGAAGTCAGAGGATGAATCAGGAGAGTGGAAGTCGGCATCCTGAGAAACTCCGATGTTCTTTGCTCCCGCATTCTGCTCGGCAGTACCAGTGGACTCAAGCTCTTCAATGTGACTGTTGATGAAAGCCTGAATGGCCTGCGGGTCATCTTCGAAAAGCTGCTTCATCTGGTCTGGCGAGACACCGCTCTGTTTGTTAGGTCTGTCAGTCAGAGAAGTTATAGTGTTAAGTATTTTAGTAAATTTAGTAAAAGCCATATCTTTCTCCTTATTTAGCTTCGCCAGAGAAGCGTACTTTTATTTCTGCGTCAAGAACTGTGGCACTGGATGCGATGTCGTCTGATTTCAGAATCATCTTCCAGTAAACGAACTTCTTAGCCTTTATCTTCAGCCTCTTAATCTGAGGGCTTCGATTCGTATCGAACGTGAAGTTATTGAAGTCAATATCGCTGAAGTCAAGCAAGAAGCTTTCGACTTCCTTCTCGGCATAGTCGCTCTTACGGTTCGTCTGAACTGTTACGTTGACGTAGCCTCGGCTTTCAGGCTTAATGCCAAGCCACAGCATAGAGCTGTACTTACGTCTTGACGGTGCGCCGAAGTCCATAGAGCCTGTCTCGTAATAGCTACTGAACGGCTGAAGGTCGTCAATCTGTTCGCCTACGCCGACGAATTTAACGGGAACCTTAAGGTCATTCTTGATTGCAAGAACAACACCGCCCATTGTACGGCTTCCGATAAAATATTCCGATAATATATCCTCACCCGACAATATCGAAAATGTCGAGATATCGATAACCCATAAGGGAA
>CALELI010000005.1 GCA_937902455.1 uncultured Prevotellaceae bacterium
ATTAATGTTTGATTAATGTTAAAATCAAATACATGCAAACTTCCGAAAGTTAAGTGTTTTAAAATAAAAGCTAAAGTCAAATTCTTCATTATTCATTTTTATTTGCTACCTTTGCAAAAAAATCAAAGACAAACTATATGAAACACTTACTTTTTCTTGGAGCATTGGTGCTCTGTGCAGGCACAGTGAACGCCCAGACCATGAAGGAATGGGACGATGTAGGTATCAACAGCGTCAATCGTGAGAAGGCTCACACTCTCTCGATTCCGTTTGCAAACGAAGGTGCTGTCGGTGAGAACAAGATGGAGCAGTCTCCATATTATCAGTCGCTCAATGGGGTGTGGAAGTTCCGCTGGGTGAAGGAACCGAATCTTCGTCCCAAGGGTTTCGAGGCTGTCGGCTTCAACGATGCGGCATGGGACAATATCGACGTGCCAGCCACCTGGCAGGTCTATGGCGTCCGTCACAACAAGAGCTGGGACAAGCCGCTCTATACGAACGTGAACTATCCATTCAGCTATGACGGTAATTCTTACAGCGTGATGGCTGACCGTCCAGGTTGGTTTACATATAACAGTAACATGAAGAACCCGGTGGGAAGCTACCGCCGTACTTTCACCGTTCCTGCTTCATGGGAGGGAAGAGATGTGTATGTCCGTTTCAACGGTGCGGGCCATGGATATTATGTGTGGGTGAACGGAGAATATGTGGGCTATGCCGAGGATTCATACCTGCCTTCTGAGTGGAAGATAACGGACAAACTCGTGAAGGGCGACAATGTCATTGCCGTTCAGGTGTATCGCTTCACGAGTGGGTCATTCCTCGAGGACCAGGACTACTGGCGCCTGACGGGAATCATGCGTGATGTGTTCCTCTGGTCAGCACCAAAGACTCAGATTCGCGATTATTTTGCAACGACCACACTCTCTACATCCAATACAAAGGCTACGGTGAAGCTCTCTGCCGATATTCAGGGCGAGACTCTGCAGAATGGTACACTCACCATGAAGGTCATGGACGGTCAGAATGTAGTGGCCGAGAAATCGCTTGATGTCTCCTCGACAGGAAACAAGACTCTCTCGCTCATAATGGACAATCCTCGTCTGTGGAGTGCCGAGGAACCGAACCTCTATGACCTGGTACTTACCCTCAAGGATGGCAACAGAGTGGTTGATATCCGGGGTAACAAACTTGGTGTGCGACAGGTCAGTGTGCTTTCGAACGGTGCACTTGCCATAAACGGTAAACCGATTAAGTTCCACGGAGTCGACCGTCATGATTTCAGCAATATCAACGGACGCACCGTCTCCTACGAAGAGACAGAAAAAGACCTCCTTCTCATGAAGCGCCTTAACATCAATGCGGTCCGTACGAGTCATTATCCTGATAATCCTTATTTCTATGATCTCTGCGACAAACTGGGTATTTATGTCCTTGCAGAGGCCAATGTGGAGTGTCATGGAAACACAGGCCTTTCGAATGTAGCCAAGTTCAAGCCGGCAATGGTGGAGCGCAACGAACGTCATGTGCTCTGGATGAGGAACCACAGCTGCATCTGTCTCTGGTCGTTCGGTAACGAGTCGGGTGGCGGCAATAACTTCGAGGCTGTCTCAAAGGCTATCAAGGCACTTGATACTACACGCCTCACTCACTATGAAGGCAATAGCACGTGGAGTGACGTGACGAGTACGATGTATGCCGGTGTGGGGTCGATTGAAAGTATCGGCCGTGACCGCCAGAACGAGGCAAACAGCGGAAAGAAGCCTCGTCCGCATGTCCAGTGCGAAAACACCCATGCCATGGGGAATTCTATGGGCAATCAGCGTGAGTTCTATAATCTCTACGAGAAATATCCTGCACTTGCCGGAGAATTTATCTGGGACTGGAAGGACCAGGGACTTCAGATGCCTGTCCCAGGAAAACCAAATCAGACTTACTGGGCCTATGGAGGCGATTTCGGTGATAACCCAAACGATGGCAACTTCTGTACAAACGGTGTGATATTTGCTGACTATACCTATTCTGCCAAGGCTCTGAATGTGAAGAAAATCTATCAGCCGGCTGACATTTTCCGCAGAGACAGTCTTCGTGGCATCTACACCATAAAGAACAAGATGGCGTTTGCCAACCTCAGCCGTTATGACTTCTCCTACGAAATCCTCGAAGATGGTATCAAGGTCGGCGAGGGTACTCTTGACGTGAATGTGGCAGGAGGCGACAGCATGAAGGTGACACTTGGCAACCTGCTTCCTGAGCAGACAAACGATGCTGCCGAGTATTTCGTTCGTTTCAGTGTGCGCCAGCGTGAGGCAACTGAATGGGCCGAGGCTGGATATGAAGTCGCTTCCGAACAGGTATGTCTGAGACGGGCACTCGAGAAGCCTGTCTACACATCTGCTCCGGGAGAACTCACCCTTGAAGAGTCCACCATCTACTACACCGTGAAGGGAGAACGCTTCGAGGCTGTGTTCACAAAGAGTAACGGCCAGCTGACATCCTATACCTATGATGGTGTGAAGATGATAAACAGCGGTCTGAAGTTCAATGCCTTCCGTGTGCCGACAGACAATGACGGAAGCCACAAGGGCGAATGGGACAACATGGGCCTCCGCAACCTCACTGCCAAGGCTACCGGCTGGCAGGTGGAGAAGGAAGAGAATGCCGTTGCCCTTGCTGTCACAGGCACTTATACGGGTACCAACGGAACTAAGTTCACTACTGAACTCTCATACCGTGTCCTCCCTGATGGAGCCATCGTGGTCAACAGCATCATCGATCCAGAACAGAAGGAAACAGTCCTTCCTAAGATGGGCTACATGTTCGAGATGCCTGAGGGATTCGAGCAGTTCACATTCTACGGACGAGGACCTTGGGAAAATTATCGCGACAGGAAGGAATCCTGCCATGTAGGGCTCTATCATTCTACTGTGACCGACCAGTGGACAGGCTATGTCCTTCCGCAGGAGAACGGCAATCACGAGGAAGTCCGTTTCATCTCACTCACAAACGACAACGGACAGGGACTGATGGTCGTGGCACCGGAACTGATGTCATCGACAGTAGGCCACTGGCGTCCAAAGGATATCTATACCAATCGTGACAACAGGAAGCGTCATCCTTACGAGGTCACATTCATAAAGAACAACGTCGTATGCCTTGATGCAGCTACCCGAGGACTTGGCAACAACAGTTGCGGCCCTGACGTCCTCTCTCAGTATGAACTCAAGGCAGCCCGTAAGTCGTTTGGCTTCGTTATCATCCCGCTTGGCGAACAACTCACAGACAGGCAGCTCGTGGAGAAAGGCCGTGTGGCAAATCCTCAGTGCCAGCCTGTCAATGCGGCATACAATAAGGGACGCATCACGCTCACGACATCTACCAAGGGCGCTGCCATCTATTACAGCACTGACGGTGGGGTGACATATGACAAGTACACGACCAGCTTCCTCTTAACCTCAGGTGGAACCATACATACATATTGCGAGAAGGATGGTCTTGCAAAGAGCCAGCTGTCTGTATATACATACGATATGTACATTAACAAGACCACATGGCAGGTTTATAGTGTAAGTAGTGAGCAGGGTGGAGGAGAGGCTGCCAAGAACGCCATTGATGGCAATTCTGCCACTTTCTGGCATACCAGTTACAACGGAAATGCGCCATCTCATCCTCACACCATCATCATCGACATGCGCAAGCAGTACAACGTCACTCACTTCCTCTATCAGGGACGTAACGACGGCAACCAGAACGGACGCATAGCAAAGTACGAGGTTTATTTCAGCGACTCGCCTACATCGTGGTCAACCGTTCCAGATGCCAAGGGTACATTCTCCAATACTGGTGCTGAGCAGGCTGTAAAACTGACAAAGATGGTCAAGGCACGCTACTTTAAGCTTGTGGCGCTCTCTGAGGTCAACAACAATATATGGGCTTCGGCAGCAGAACTCGGAATAAGGGCCGTGTCTGACGAGGCTCTCGACATCAATGCCGTCAGCATCATCCCCACAGCTGACCGCTATCTTGTCTATGACCTGAATGGAAAGCTGATTGCAGACACCAGTCAGCGTCCGTCCTTCGACCATTTCCGCAAAGGTATATATATCGTCAACGGTCAGAAGCGACTGGTGAAGTAGTCTTTATCTGTTCTTCCAGCTGTCGCCAGAGTTGCTCATGCCTTGTGCATCAACGGAGATGGCGTGGCGGGAACCATTGTTGTAGAAAGTGACTGAGGCCTTTCCATTCTTGTCGAGAGTGAGATAAGGATTCCAGTATAGGGTTCGGCGATAGTCCTCAGGGGCGTCGCCGAGCTTTCTTTTGGAATAGTCTGGACTATAGTAGCTGTCCATGTAGGCGAATCCCGAAAGGATGTATCTGCGGTCACGATAGAAATGTCGGCGCGAGTCATCAGGGAACGGATAGACTGCCACTTCCGTATTTGGCAGATTGCTGCCGAGGTATCGCTCGTTGCCTTCCAGGCGAGGCTGGTAGTCAGTGTAGAGCACGTATTTGTCAATATACGAATGGAGCGTCCACTTGTCGGTGTAGTTGCTGTGGAGAGTGGTGAACGACCTGAGGTTGCTGCGCATGTATGCAGAATCCCTGTCACTGGTGATGTCGCCTAATGCACGCGAGAGCTGGTCATAGCCGTATCGCATCTTGAACTTGTAGTCTATTTCCCCGTATGGGTCGGTTACGTAAGGCTTGTCCATGCCGTAGTCAGCCACATAGTTGCGTGCCATGTACCACCAGTTGCCTTCGAGGAATCCGGCATCGAGTGCTTCGTTGTAGGCCTGGTAGGCATCGACGGTGAGGGTAGGGATGGTGTCCTGTAGTTTACTGAGCGTACTGTGCTTTGCCCAGATGTCCACCTCGTCAATCTGAATGGAACCATCGGGATTCAGTGTCGATGCATATTCAGATTTGCGGGAATAGTCGGTGTGTTCCTGATAGAAACTATATGGCTTGACGAACCGTGGATACGGGAAGTTCACTCTCACGGAGAAGTCGGCAGGCAGAACCCTGAACCTGCGCTTGTGGCCGTCAGGCAAGAGTGATTCGTCGTCCGATACAGTCTGTATCCATGTGTATTTCCTTCCTTTCCATTTGGTGGTGTCGGCTGCGCTGAGGAAGAATATCCAGTCGCCGTAGTAGCGTGGCAGCTGGAACTTGAACGAACCGTCCTTCGTGTCCAGATCCATCACTCCGAATGTCGTGCCGGAGCCGTTCACCAGTTCTGCATGGACTCTCACATGCTTGTTCTTGAACACGTTCTTGTCGCCGGGGAAGTACTCGACCTCGGCAAGGTCGCGCGGAGAGGCAACCGAATTGGTAAGAAGTCCTATCAGGTTGTTGCTCCAGTGTTTCTCGGTGTATTTGTCCCAGTTCCTTGAGAATCTTGACAGATATGGGTTGTTGGCAGCTGGGGGTGAATCTTCTGTGCCGTTCTCGTCTATGGCAGCGAGCAGATTGTCGGCTTCCGCCATTTCCAGTGCCTGCCTTGTCTCTTCGGTGAAATAGCCTTCCATGATGTCGTACACCTTTCCCGTGATGATTGGTGTCCGCTCGGCAGGTTGTGTGAGTTGCCATGCGTTCTTGATTGCCATCTCCTGCCAGTTGAAGCGGCGCCATCCCTGGGTCATCATGAGCAGGTCGAGGGCACGGTTGTGTTCGGCGTCGTCTTTCGTGAAGTACCATTCTGGATTTTCCACGAAACCCTTGATTTCCGATGTGAGCAGCATCTCTGTCATGATTGAGGCATTGTCGTAGAGGTCGTTCATGTGGTTGACATCTCTCACTGCAACCGATAATGTCCCGCTGGAGTCAGGTGCCTGTATGTCGAGAGTTACTTTTTCGTAAGGCACATATTCGTCTTTCTGTCCGCTGATGGAGATGTCGTGCAGAGCCATTTCGTTCGCTCTGACGAAGAACAGTCGGTCGGCATAGACACGTCCGTCAGTGTCGAACACAGTCACCTGGTTCACTCCTGCCTGAAGGTCTGTGAGGGATGTTGCGAGGCCCTGACGGTGCTGGGTTATCTCGTGGAAGGCTTTCAGCACACCTTCGTGCATGATGGTCAGTGCCAGGTTGGCTGTGTCAAGTCCGGCAGAGGTGTTAATGTTCAGGTATACGCTGTCTCCTTTTATGTCTACGCTCATTGCCACCCCTTCCTTCTGGATGTCGGGCATCGTCACGTCAACTTCCTGCCCATCCTTGGTGGTGAAGACAAGTTTTCTTGCATTGTCCTTACCCGGAACCAGCACGAATGAGCCTCGGCCTCTTCTCTCTGTCCGTGCCAATATCTTGTCTTGTGGGTTGACGGTCTTTCCGCCCTTCACCGACAAGGTGCCCTCTACTTCCTTTCCGTCATCCCATGCTGCCTCAAAGGCCACCCGACATGGCAGACCTTCAACGAGGTTACCGCCTTCCGGGAACAGCGAGACGATTATCTTGCTGTCGTGAGGGTCGTGCTTATATTTGCGGCGCATAGTCCTGTAGGTCATGTTGTCGCCGTATTCGCCTTTGTGTGATGGCGCATCGTACACAGGGAACACCCTGCTGTAGAGTTTGTCGTAGTCGCGGTAGAAATTCCATTGCTGTTCCTTCGTCATGAACCATTCGTCGCTGATGGTGGCACGCTTGTGCTCATGGAGTCCCCAGTTGAGCTGCCAGCGGGTATATGCCCTCAGTTCGTAATAGCCGCCATAGGACTCCTTGTCGAGCACGAAATTACCACAGCCTCTTCCGCTGAACATCTCTACCAGCTTGCGTTCAACCAGATAGCCTTCGTGATTAAGGAGCTCCACGTAGAGCACTCCGCTTATCTGCGAAGGTTTGCCGTTGCATGTCTGGCGGGAATAGGCGGAGAACCAGATGGTGTCGCCGGCATAGTAGCAGGTGTTGTCCATGTGGATATACACCTTCTCCTGAGGCAGTGACCTTCCAAACCGTTCGATATGATCCACAAGGTCATAGAATTTCTGAGGTACCTTCCTGAGCAGTGGACTCCTGTTGTCGACATCATTACTGTCAGTCTCGTTTACGATAGAGTCGCCTGAGACCAGCCTTTCCTCTTCGTCCGTACGCTGTACGATGTTGCTGTGAGTCCATAGCATCTCGTCGAATCCTGCATCGTCGATGGATGCCAGCATGTTCTCCATTGCCTTAGTGCCCTTTACCGTGCTTTTCTTTTTCTTCTTCGATGAGGCCTTTGACCCGTCTTTATCTGATGAGTAGCCCGTCTCCAGGTCTATGTCGTCTACGTTGAAGAGGATGGAACTGCTTGACATCTTGCCGTTCTTCACCGTACTCGACATTGAGGAAATCTCAGAATATCCGTTCTCGTGGGTGTAGCTGATCTTGAACTCCATCTCAATCGGCGAGGTTTCCACGTAGAAGTCCCTCGTGATGTCGAGATACATGTTCTCGACCTTGCCGTCGAAGCGCAGAGGCAGGAGCGATTCTGCATCCAGATACAGCTGGCCAGTGATGATGCTTCTTTCCGTGTTGTCGTCCTTCTTCCTAATCGAAATACGGTACACGTGCTTGCCGTCGTTTCCTGTCAGCTCATCTCCGGAAATGTCATAATAGGTGTGTGCATATCCTACGTAAACTTTCATAAGGTCATTCAGCTGCGAGTTGTAGGTCATTGGCGTGACGACATTCTTCCAGAACTTCGAGTCACGGATGAGCGGACCAATCTCCAGCGGGTGGTGGAAGTTCATGCTTGATATGAGAGGGTGGGTGATGCCGTCGGTTGACAGCTGCTCCCTCTTGCCCTTGATGAACTCAATGTCTCTGAGGCTACCTTCCGATTTGGCAGAGACGAATGCCTCCACCAGTTCCTTCTTCTTGTAGGAAGTGGTCATGCGAAAGAAGTACTGACTCGTGAGTTTCTTCTTTTTTGCATATTCCTTGTTCAGCTTGCTGGATGCATCGGCCAGTATCCTGTTCCATGCCCTCACCTTCACTTCCTTGATGGCAATAGCCATCGGTTTCATCTTTGTGTTTCTGCCAACCTTGTCGGAAGAGATTTCCAGGGTCTCGAATCCTACATAGCTCAGTTTCAGTATCGTCCCTTTGTCAACCTTAATGGTGAAATCTCCATTTGCGTTAGTCATCGTATGATTGTTGTTGCTGGCAATAACATGCACAAAAGGTAATGCCTCTCCTGTCTCAGCATCAGTCACATGCGATTTTACTTCCTCCACCTGTGCCGCCATTACCAGCGTCACGAACATCGTATATATAAATGTAATAAGTCGTCTCATCACTGCGAAAATATTAGAAATGTTTGCAAAGATAGAAAAAAACATAAATTGTAGAGACGTTTTGGAGATAAAAATGAATTTTTTCAACTTTTATTTTGTATTTCTCTCAACTTTCACTAACTATCGCTCATGTTATTCGCGCAAGTTAGGATGCGTCTCGGAAATAAAAATTAAAATTTTATAACTTTTATTTTGTATTTCTCTCAACTTTCACTAACTTTGCACCCGATTTATGCCGTGGAGGCTCGAAAAGCAGATTCAAAGGGGTCTCGCCTCGCGGTCCAAAACCGTTTAATAACAATAAAATGTACGCAATCGTAGAAATTAACGGTCAGCAGTTCAAGGCAGAGGAAGGCAAGCGCCTTTTCGTTCACCACATCCAGAACGCTGAAGCTCAGCAGACAGTTGAGTTCGAGAAAGTTTTATTAGTTGACAATGAAGGTGCTGTAACAGTAGGTACTCCTACAGTTGAGGGCGCTAAGATTGTATGCGAAGTTCTCTGTCCACTCGTAAAGGGTGACAAGGTCCTCGTGTTCCACAAGCGTCGTCGCAAGGGTTACAAGAAGTTGCGCGGTCATCGTCAGCAGTTCACAGAATTGACAATCAAGAGTGTTGTCGCTTAAGTTTAACCATTAAAAAACTAAATTGAAACATGGCACATAAAAAAGGTGTAGGTAGTTCAAAGAACGGCCGCGAGTCACACAGCAAGAGACTCGGTGTTAAATTGTTTGGTGGTCAGTTTGCTAAAGCTGGTAACATCCTCGTTCGTCAGCGTGGCACAGTTCACAACCCAGGCAAGAATGTTGGTATCGGTAAGGATGACACACTCTATGCTCTCATTGATGGATTCGTTTGTTTCCACAAGGGTAGAAAGAACCGCTCAACAGTTTCTGTCACTCCAGTGACAGCTGAAGCTTAAAAACAAAAATGACTTCCCGCAAGGAAGTCTTTTTTGTTTTATTATGACCTACACACCGTTATGGTGTGTTTTTCTTTTACTCTGTCTGCTGGACAGCCTCTGGTTCGGCTTGAGTAGGTTCGGTGGCAGGAACGTCTTCTTCGTCTTCTCCCCAGTCTTCTTCTTCCACTTCTTCCATGCCGGCAGTTCCGTCGGCTGAGTTCTCCTGTTCTTCGAGGGCCTTGAGTTCCTTTTCGACCATGTTGTCGATGTAGGCATCCATCTCCTTGGTTTCTGCCTGACGGGCCTTGAGCTGCTCAGCTTCAATCTCACTCTCACGGGTGATCTTGGCGGCCTCGATACGGTTGAGGGAGTCTTCGACTGCAATTTCCTTGGCTGTCTCGCGGATATGGTCCTGACGTGCTGAGTGGATGCCTCTGATATAGATGATGAATGCGATGACACTCCCGACTACAATCAGGAGGAGTATGGATGTGATGGCTATGCCTCTGTTGAGGCTTTTGTCGTCTGTATAGTTGTTCTTTGCCATAATGATAGAATCTTTCTGCAAATGTAGTAAAAAAAAATAAATAATGAATGCTAAATTGTTTTTTTTTACTACATTTGCAAGGCGTTTCGGATTATATGATTCGCAACATGAACTAAAATACTCAAGGGGTGCCCAACATTGGCTGAGAACAAACCCACAAACCTGATCCAGGTAATGCTGGCGTAGGAAAGAATATGGAAAGTAAACCATTAATACATTGTATTACTAATTATGTGGCGATGAATTTCACCGCCAATGCTCTTCTTGCAGTAGGGGCAACTCCCCTCATGTCGTTCTGTCCGGAGGAGATGGAGGAGATTGTGAGTAAGTGTGATGCCTTGCTCGTGAACATAGGATGTCTTGACCGTCAGCAGGTAGAGGCCATGCATATAGCCGTAGATGCTGCGAGACAATATGGCAAGCCATGGGTGCTGGATCCCGTTGGTGCCGGATTTACGGAACTGCGAACTCAGACTTGCAGGGATTTGATTAGTGTCAATCCTCCTGTAATCATCAGGGGAAACAGACGGGAACTTATCGATGAGAATAATGCCAGGAGACTTGCTCGTGAGACTGGTGGAGCCGTAGTGATAAGTGGTGAGGTGGATTTCCTC
Organism: uncultured Prevotellaceae bacterium; assembly: GCA_937902455.1. Lineage (GTDB taxonomy): Bacteria > Bacteroidota > Bacteroidia > Bacteroidales > Bacteroidaceae > Colivivens. The sequence goes on from CALELI010000005.1 coordinate 10,333, forward strand.
ACAGATGGCAGGAAAGACCTTGCTGTCCATTTTGGTGACAAAATCATGACTCAGGTGACAGCAATGGGATGTGTCGCAACTGCTGTCTGTGCATCGTTTGCGGCAAGAATGGACAACCCGCTTGAGGCTGCATTCCAGGCAATGACCTTGGTTGGAAAGGCTGGCGAGAATGCAGCGAAGACGTGCAGAGGTACAGGTAGTTTTAAAACGGAATTTATAGATGAACTTTACAGACAGTCAACTCAGGCTTTATCTTGTGACTGAACGCGGCATGCTTCGTGGCCGTGACCTTACTGATGTGGTGATGCAGGCCGTAGAAGGTGGGGTGACGATGGTTCAACTGAGAGAAAAGGATATCTCTACACTCGAATTTATCGAACTGGCCCAGGCCTTGAAATCAGTCCTTATGCGTATGCGCGTACCTTTTATTATTAATGACAGGGTTGATGTGGCTCTTGCTGTTGATGCTGATGGTGTCCATATAGGACAGAGTGACATGCCGTATGATATTGCCAGGCGAATGCTTGGAAGTGACAAGATTATCGGACTTTCGGTAGAGAACTTTGCGGAGATTGAGGAGGCAAACAGACTGGATGTTGACTATATCGGTGTCTCGCCGGTGTTCGCCACTCCTACAAAGACTGATACGGCCATGCCGTTCGGATTGGACGGACTGCGTGAGGCAGTAAGACGTTCCTTGCATCCATCGGTGGCAATAGGTGGTATTAACAAGAGTAATTTCCGTTCGGTACTCTCTACCGGTACGAATGGAATTGCAGTCGTCTCGGCTATCATGGATTCTGACAATCCGAGGGAGGCGAGCAGGCTGTTGAAAAATGAATTAGAGTTTAGAGTTTAAGACCCTACCTAGCCTCCCCTCAAAAGGGGAGGAACAAGAACCTTGGCCTGTGGACGGTGAAATGGAAAAATGGCGAAATGGAGAATAAATTGTAAATTGTAAATGGTAAATGGTAAATAAAAATTGTGAATTATGAAAACATATCCGAGAGTTCTCACTATTGCTGGCAGCGACAGTGGAGGTGGGGCAGGGATACAGGCTGACATCAAGGCCATATCTGCCACTGGGGGCTATGCTGCGAGTGCCATAACGGCTGTGACGGTACAGAATACCTTGGGCGTGCAGATGGTTCATCCTGTTCCTGTCGATATCGTGGCCGCACAGATTGATTGTGTGCTAACCGACATCGGTGCTGATGCCATAAAGATTGGTATGATGCATTCTGCAGAACTGGTGGAAGTCATTGCGAGAGAACTGGAGAAGTACCGTAGTACCCTGAACCGTAACATGAATGTCGTGCTTGACCCCGTGATGGTTTCCACCTCGGGACATAAGCTGATGGAGAATGCGGCTGTGGGCAATCTGAAGACAATGCTCATCCCGCTGGCAAGGGTTATCACTCCGAATATCCCTGAGGCAGAAGTCCTTTCCGGAGATGAGATAAGGACTATGGAGGACTTGCGGAGAATTGCAAAGAAATTGTCATTGAATGGAAGTGTGTCTGTGCTGATGAAGGCTGGACATCTTGGTGGTGATGATTCTACGGATGTGTTCTATAACGCAGAGGATGACCACTATGTCGAATTGCCATCTGTCCGGGTCGACACAGTGAACACTCATGGCACGGGATGCACGCTTTCTTCGGCCATCGCGTCATATCTTGCTCAGGGACGAGGACTTGATGAATCCATCAAGTTGGCGAAGGCATACATAACCAAGGCAATACAGCTCGGGAAGGATTATAGCATTGGTGGCGGACATGGGCCTGTAAAACACTTTTTTTAGTGCAAAAAAGGGCAATAAATGTGCAAAAATGAAAAAAATAACAAAAAAAATGAAAAAAAAGTTGCAGATAAGTTATTGTTATATACTTTTTTTGCTATCTTTGCAAAGTGTTTATTAAAACTTTTAGTTATAATACTTAAAAACAGAAGACAATGAAAGAATTAATCGCTCAGATCGACGGCATCCTCGATGCTCTTAAGGCAGACCTTGCAAAGGCAGCAGAAGGTAACAAGGCAGCAGCAGCTCGCGCTCGTAAGGCTACTCTTGAACTTGAAAAGGTTGGCAAGGAATTCCGTAAGGTATCAGTTGCTGAAGCAAAGAAGTAATTTCCTGATTACATTAAGAACTTATTAATCCGTCTTCATACAAGGCGGATTTTTTTTGTATCTCAGCTATTGAGATGTAAAAAAAATCCAGTACTAAGGTTAGTCTTTTTATGACCAGCGTGTAAATGCTGTAATTGATGCAGTCAGAAGGGCTGCTGCTCATGCAGATTCGTCCGAAGAGGTTTCTGACAGTGTTGTCAGGGTTGCATTTCTCTATGGCGGAAAGGTTGAGGCAGGTAAACGTCATCGCTGAGATTATGTGTTGTCATCGCTGAGAAACTGCACGGTTCCGAATGGACGTGCAGTTTTTTTTATTCCGTCCTCATGAGAAATGCCATAAATACAAGGGTGATTTGCTCGTCTTTGAAGTGTTGTTTACTCGCATTATTATGGAGACTTAATCCGATTGGTACTGATGCTGTATCTGAAAGATAGTTATCTTACAGGCGAAAGATAGTTATCTTACGGCATGAAGATAGTTATCTTACGGCGTGAAGATAGTTATCTTTCAGACGTAATGTCCGTTCGAGTGTGAGCCAGCGACCGCTATTTATTGAATGACAGTGCGTTCGAGGCTGATGTGCTGACCGCAGAATAGGGGCGAAAAATCTGCATGAACGATACATTGTCTTTGGAGTAGAAAATACATACTTATTGTTGAGGGCTCTTCGGGTCATTTCTGCTGCTTGCGAATGATGTTGAAACATGAAGTTGACAAAAATTTTGCCTATGCGAAAAATTATTAGTAACTTTGCAAGGGAAATAGTTATCATGCCAACGGATGCTTTCCTGCGGCTAAAATCAACAAATATAATATAAGGTAAAAATGGAAAGGGACGACAAGTTGTTTGCGTTGATAGAAAAGGAACATCAGCGCCAGAAAAAGGGTATTGAACTGATCGCCAGCGAGAACTTCGTAAGTGACGAAGTGATGCAGGCTATGGGTTCTTGTCTGACTAACAAGTATGCTGAGGGCTATCCTGGTAAGAGATACTATGGTGGCTGTCAGGTAGTGGACGAGGTTGAGAACCTCGCCATTGAGAGAATCTGCAAGTTGTTTGGCGCCGAGTATGCCAATGTACAGCCTCATTCTGGTGCACAGGCAAATGCAGCCGTACTGAGTACAATTCTCAAGCCAGGCGACACATTCATGGGACTTAACCTCGATCATGGTGGCCATCTCAGTCACGGAAGCCCAGTGAATTCAAGTGGAATCCTCTATAAGGCAGTCGGATATAACCTCAACCCAGATACTTGTCGTGTCGACTATGACGAAATGGAGAGACTGGCACTCGAACATAAGCCAAAGCTTATCATTGGTGGTGCAAGTGCATATAGCCGTGAGTGGGACTATGCCCGCATGAGAAAGATTGCTGACGAGGTGGGTGCCTTGATGATGATTGACATGGCTCACCCTGCCGGCCTTATTGCTGCCGGTCTGCTCGACAACCCTCTGAAATATGCTCATATCGTCACTTCCACTACTCACAAGACTTTGAGAGGTCCTCGTGGTGGTATCATCCTCCTCGGCAAGGACTTCGTGAACCCTTGGGGCCTGACTACTCCAAAGGGCGAGGTGAAGATGATGTCGCAGCTCATCAACAGCGCTGTGTTCCCTGGCCAGCAGGGCGGTCCGCTCGAACATGTCATTGCAGCAAAGGCTGTTGCATTCGGCGAGGCTCTGAAACCAGAGTTCGTGACTTACCAGAAGCAGGTGAAGGCAAATGCAGCTGCACTGGCAAAGGCCCTCATCGACAGAGGTTTCTATATCTGCTCAGGCGGTACGGACAACCACAGCATGCTGGTTGACCTTCGTCCTAAGTATCCAGAACTGACAGGAAAGGTGGCAGAGACAGCACTCGTTGCTGCCGACATCACAGCAAACAAGAATATGGTGCCGTTCGATTCAAGAAGCGCATTCAAGACATCTGGAATCCGTCTGGGTACTCCTGCCATCACTACTCGTGGTGCAAAGGAAGACCTCATGGAGGAAATTGCCGAAATGATAGAGACTGTACTGAACGCACCGGAAGACGAAAATGTAATCAGCAAGGTTCGTGCTCATGTAAATGAGATTATGAACGAATATCCAATGTTCGCATGGTAGCATTATTAGGGAAGACACTGGATGAACTGAAGTCCGTCGTTGCCGAGATGGATATGCCTAAGTTCACAGCCGGGCAGATTGCCCAGTGGATGTATCAGAAGCATGTGCGCGACATCGAGGAGATGACGAATATTTCCAAACAGAACAGGGAGAAACTGAGGACGAACTACGTCCTCGGTTGCTCCGACCCTGTCGAGACAGCCGTCTCAAAGGACGGTACCGTGAAGTATCTGTTCAGGACTCTTGACGAAAAGTTCATTGAGACAGTGTATATTCCCGAAAAGGAAAGGGCCACTCTCTGCGTGTCATCACAGGTGGGATGCAAGATGAACTGTGCGTTCTGCGCTACCGGCAAGCAGGGGTTTGACGGTAACCTAAGTGTTGCCGACATCATAAATCAGATTGTGACGGTGAACAGCCTCCACGATGATGGTGGTGACCTGACCAACATCGTCTTCATGGGGCAGGGAGAACCGATGGACAACTACGACAACGTGAAGAAGGCCATCGAGATTCTTACTGCAGACTACGGCTATGCGTGGAGCCCGAAGCGAATCACTGTCTCTACTGTGGGCCTGAAGAAGAACCTGAAGAATTTCCTCGAGGAAATGAGTTGTCATCTGGCTGTCAGCCTGCACTTCCCTCTCCACGAACAGAGAATGATGTACATGCCGGCAGAAAAGCAGTACAGCATTGACCAACTCATTGACCTGCTGAGCCAGTATGACTTCTCGCATCAGAGAAGGCTGTCATTCGAATATATCATGTTCAAGGGGGTGAACGACTCCACCGTGTTCGCCAAGGAACTCGTGAAGTTGCTCCGCAATCTTGACTGCAGGGTGAATCTCATTCCTTTCCACAAGATTCCGGAACTCGACATGGAGGGGAGTCCTATGGAAAAGATGGTTGCATTCAGGGATTATCTCACACATCATGGTGTGTTTACCACCATCAGGGCATCCAGGGGACAGGACATTGAAGCCGCCTGTGGGTTGCTGAGAGCGAGGAAAGGATTATAGTTTATAGTTTAGAGTTTAGAGTTTAGGGTTTAGAGTATATGAAAAGGAAAGACGTTTCGAGGTTAGGGGCATTGCTGCTCGTATTGCTTGCTGGATTCATGACGGTCGGCTGTGTTGGCGGTAAGCATCACAAACGGTCGTTGCTGACTCCGTCATCAAGTGGAACACCATACGAGGTGATGGTCGTCGCTGACAACAATGTGTGGGCTGGCAAGGCCGGAAGGGCACTCGATGATGTACTCAACACCCCGATACCTATGCTGCCTCAGCGGGAACCGACTTTCCATGTGAGCAGGGTGGACTTTGCCCACTATAACAGAATTACGAATCTGTTCCGCAATATAATCATCCTTCAGCAGAACAGCCACTACACCAAACCTAAGATTTCCATAGAGCACAATGTCTACTCGGAACCTCAGGCAATCATGACCATTCAGGGACCGAACCTGGATGAACTGGCAGAATATATTACTTCGAGCAGGAGAATCATCATCCAGTATTTCTATGCAGAGGAAGTGAATAGATACGCCACAGACCTTGAGGACAAGTACAACAAGGCGTTCTATGACAAGTGCAAAGAGATGTTCGGCTGTGAGTTCTGCATTCCTGCCGACATCAACAAGATGAAGGTTGGCAAGGATTTCATCTGGGCATCCAATGATGGAATCTCGACAGTTCAGAGCATCTGTATCTATAGTTATCCTTATGTGTCCGAGAAGGTGTTCAGCCGTCATTCGTTCATCGGAATCCGCGACAAGTTCATGCAGGAGAACATTCCGGGAGAGCATGAGGGTGAGTGGATGCAGACAAATCCTGAATTTGTCAGCCTGAAGGACATCAATAGCCGTGGAGTCTATATCCAGGAGGCACGCGGACTCTGGACTATGCGTAATGCCGCTATGGGTGGACCGTTCGTGTCGCACAGCTTGGTCGATACGTTGAACGGCCGAATCGTTGTGGCAGAGGCATTCGTCTATGCGCCTCAGAAGATGAAGCGCACTATGATCCGACGGCTCGAAGCCACCTTGTTTACTCTGAAACTGCCTGGTGCAAGGAATGAAGAGTGAAAAGGTTAGATTTAGTTAACAGTTATCAGTTAACAGGACTCCGAGCTTGCTCGCCTGAACTTGTGAAGAAACAATGAAGAATGAATAATAAAAAAAGGATATGAATAAGATTAAAGTTGGAATCACTCAAGGTGATATTAATGGAGTAGGATATGAAGTAATTCTCAAGACCTTTGAAAATGAGGAGATGCTCAACCTTTGCACACCAGTTCTCTATGGTTCCCCAAGGGCTGCAACTTATCATAAGAAGACTATCGACAACCAGACAAACTTCGTTGTCCATGAGTCTGCTTCACAGTCGGAGAAGGGTGTTCTCAACCTTGTGAACTGTTTTGGCGACCTGGAGCTGAAGATAGACATGGGCGAACGTACTCCTGAAGCAGGAAAGGCTGCGTTTGTGGCTCTGGAACGCGCGATGTACGAGTACGAAAATGGTCTGTATGATGTGTTGGTGACAGCACCAATCGACAAGCACACCATTCAAAGTCCGAACTTCAAGTTCCCTGGACATACAGAGTATATAGAGGCAAAGGCAGGCAAGGGCGAGAAAGCCTTGATGATCCTGATGACCGATACCCTGAGGGTTGCTCTGGTCACTACTCATGTGCCTATTTCCAAGTTGAGCACCACAATTACGAAAGACTTGATAAAGGAGAAGCTCACAATACTCGACAAGACACTCAAACGCGACTTCGGTATTGACATTCCTCGTATAGCCGTCCTTTCGCTCAATCCTCATTGTGGCGACGAGGGCGTGATTGGCGATGAGGAGCAGACCGTCATCAAACCTGCCGTCCAGGAATGTTTTGAGCAGGGAATAAAATGTGTGGGTCCTTATGCTGCCGACGGCTTCTTCGGTGCAGAGACTTACAAGAAGTTCGATGCAGTACTCGCAATGTACCACGATCAGGGACTTGCGCCATTCAAGGCGATATCCAACGGCGAGGGTGTGAACTATACGGCTGGTCTTCCGATAATCCGTACTTCACCTGCTCATGGTACTGGCTATGACATTGCGGGCAAGAACATGGCCGACGAAACTTCTTTCCGTAGGGCTGTATATGCTGCAATTGATATCTACCGCAACAGAAAGAGATACGACATGGATCGTGCTCATCCTCTTGAGAAGCAGTATTTCGAGAAGAGAGACGACAGCGATAAACTTAAACTCGACCAGATAGATTGAGAAAGAAAGCAGACAACATATTCTTCCTTTTCGGGCTTGTTGCCATCATCATCATGATTCTCACCTTCGACGTGAGTTTCGACGAGATGTGGGCAGACTTGAAGAGGGCAGGGTACTGGCTCATACCGATTCTGGGTATGTGGTTCCTGCTTTATTTCATGAATGCCCTCACCTGGCAGACGATAATAAAGGGTAGTGGAGAATGCAATGTTCCTTTCCTGAAGCTCTTTAAGGTCACCGTTTCCGGCTTTGCCCTCAACTATGCTACCCCTTGCGGACTGATGGGAGGCGAACCATACAAGATAATGGAGGTGTCGCCTTACATCGGAGTGGAAAGGGCCACATCGTCCGTCCTGCTCTTCGCAATGATGCATATCTTCGCACATTTCTGGTACTGGACGACAGCTGTCATACTCTATCTCTTCTTTGTCCCACTTGATGCCGGAATGTATGTCATCCTTCTCTTGATGGCGTTGTTCTGTGTGGGTGGCATCTATCTTTTCACCCGAGGATATAAGAATGGTCTGGTAGTGAAGGTCATCGCCCTTATCTCACATATTCCCGGCCTGAAGAAATGGGGAACTCGTTTCCGTGAGAATCATATCGAGGAACTGACGAAGATTGATTCCCAGATAGCAAGTCTGCATAAGCAAAAGAAAAGTAATTTCTACAAGGCTTTCGGACTGGAATACGTAGGGCGTCTATGCCATTCTTTCGAGATTTTCTTCATGCTCCAGCTGGTTGGAGTACAAGGAACATTCCTCGAATTATTCCTTTACTCGTTGCTCATTCTGGCATTCACCTCGCTCTTTGCCAACCTTATGTTCTTCATGCCTCTGCAATTAGGGGGCAGGGAAGGCGGATTCGCAATGTCGTGTGTGCAAGTGATTGGTGGAGTCGTCGGGGCTAAGAGTGCAATGACTATTGCCATATTCATCTCCATTATCTG
>CALELI010000006.1 GCA_937902455.1 uncultured Prevotellaceae bacterium
GTCGATAGCGACGTCAACAATCACAGCACCCTTCTTCATGATTGGAAGGTGTTCTCTCCTGACGAGCTTCGGTGTCCTTCCGCCTGGGATGAGGACTGTACCGATTACGAGGTCGGCTGTCTGGAGTGCCTTGCGTATGTTGGCTTCTGTACTGTAAAGTGTCTCGACTGAGTTTCCGAACACGTCGTCAAGATATGAGAGCCGGTTGAGATTGACATCGAGCAAGGTAACGTGTGCACCGATACCGATAGCGGCCTTTGCAGCATAGGTTCCCGCGATACCACCACCGAGGATCACGATGTTACCCTTCTCTACTCCCGGCACGCCGCCAAGGAGGATTCCACGGCCACCATAGCTCATTTCTACATATTTAGCACCTTGCTGAATGGACAGACGACCAGCAATCTGGCTCATTGGGCGCAGACATGGAAGGTTGCCCTGAGGGTCCCTGATGGTCTCGAATGCGACTGCCTTGCAGCCACTGTCCAGAAGTGCCTTTGCCAAGCCCGGATTAGGAGCGAGGTGGAGATATGTGAAGAGAATCTGGTCCTTACGGAGGAACTTGTACTCGCACTCCTCAGGTTCCTTTACCTTAACAATCATGTCGCACTGTGCAAACACCTCGTCAGGAGTTGCACAGATGGTCGCCCCGGCCGCCCTATATTCGTCATCTGAAAAGCCGGCGCCTTCTCCAGCCTTTGTCTCAACCAATACAGTGTGACCTTTTGCCACGAATCCCATCACGTTGTCGGGGGTAAGTCCGACGCGATACTCATGATTTTTGAGTTCTCGAGTTGTTCCTATTTTCATCTTTTTACTATTTAGACGGTGCAAAGTTATAAAAAAGTTAGCAAATCTTATGAAATACCTGACATTTTTTACAAAAATTACATCAATTTATTTACTGGAATGGAATCGACGCGTAGCTGATGGCGTCCTCCCTCGAATTCTGTAGCGAAATATTCGTCGAGGATTTTGCGAGCCATGTCGTTGTCGATAAATCTTCCTGGCATCACGAGCACGTTCGCGTCGTTGTGCTGACGGATGAGATGTGCTATCTCCGGAATCCAGCAGAGTCCGGCACGGATAGACTGGTGCTTGTTGAGTGTCATGCTGATACCTTCTCCGGAACCGCACATGGCGATGCCTGGATAGACTTCTCCCTTCTCGATTCCTTCAGCCAGACGATGACCGAATTCTGCATAGTTGCAGGAGTCTTCCGTGTATGTGCCGTAGTCCTTGTAAGGAATTCCTTTTTCCTCAAGATAGGACTTCACAAATTGTTTCAATCCGAATGCAGCGTGGTCGCTGGCAATTCCAATTGTAGTATATTTCATAATTTCTATATTTAATTATTCTTGTTCAGGAAATTCTCGGCCCGTTCCAGATCGGCAGGAGTATCGATTCCGATGGTCTCCACGTTGGTAAGTCCGACCTTGATGGTATATCCGTTCTCGAGCCAGCGGAGTTGTTCGAGTGATTCTGCCAGTTCAAGTGGAGACTGAGGAAGACTGGTTATCTGCTTCAGGACGCGCGTCTTGTAAGCATAGAGTCCGATGTGTTTGTAGAATGTATGGTAGTTGAGCCAGTTTTCCTGATCCTTGTTCCTGAGGTAAGGGATGACAGAACGGCTGAAGTACATGGCCTCCATATTCTGGTTCAGCACTACCTTCGGAGAATTTGGATTCCTCACTGCGTCTATTCCATCCTCGGGCGTGAACGGCTTTACGAGTGTGGCAATATCGGTGACAGGGTCGTCAAAGCATGCCTTGACCGTCTCGAGCTGACTGGCCTGGATGAATGGTTCGTCGCCCTGTATGTTCACTACGACGTCGTAGTCTTCCTCTCCCACCCTGCGAAGGGCTTCGTAGCAGCGGTCAGTGCCGCTCTTGTGATTGGGAGAAGTCATTACGACCTCACCTCCGAAGTTCTTCACGGCTTCCTCGATGCGCTCGTCGTCGGTTGCGACTACGGCACGTTCGAAAGTTCCTTTTACCTGAGTGTAGACACGCTCAATCACTGTCTTGCCTCCAAGTATGGCCAGAGGCTTTCCTGGAAATCGGGTTGATGCAAAGCGTGCCGGTATGATTGCAAGAAAATTCATAAGCTGTAAGTTTTATTGATGACTGAGATATGGTAATCAGGATTATCTGAATGATTCGTCAATTGCAGTAGGTTCCTCGACGATGATTTCCTCAACGGAGTCGGGATCATGAGTAGGAGTAAGGGTCGGATCGTGCAGGCCCTTGAGCTCGTCTGCACACAGTTCGAAGCCCTCCGGTTCCTCGAACTTGTCGTCCTTGGATATGCCGAAGTTGTATCTCGAACGGTAGACCTGACTCATGAACAGTCCGTAGATAGGAAGTGCTGCACGTGCACCTTGTCCGAATGACATTGTGTTGAAGTGAATGTCTCTGTCGTCGCCACCTACCCATGTTCCTACTACGAGATTCGGTGTCACTCCCATGAACCATGCATCGGCATGTGAGTTGGTCGTTCCGGTCTTTCCACCCGTGTCGGCATTGATGCCATAGCTGTAGAGTCCCCTACCCGTACCATTCCTTACAACACTTCTCATCATGGTTATCATCTGATAGGCCTGCTGTTCGTTCATCACTTCGTTTGGACGAGGAATGAATGTGCCTACGATGTTGCCGTCAGCATCTTCTATTCTCGTCACGAGCATAGGTGCCAGGCGCACGCCCTTGTTTGCGAAGGCTGTATAGGCACTGCAGAGTTCTCCGACACTGATGTCGCATGGTCCGAGACAGAGGGACATCACTGGGTCGATGCGAAGTGTGCCGACACCCATTTCACGAAGGAGCGACACGAGGTTGTGAGGGTTCATCTGGTTCATCAGCCATGCTGATGCCTGGTTGTTGGAATGAGTGAGAGCACTTTCCATAGTGATGTATCCACTTCCACGTCCACCCTTAGGGCTCCAGTCTCCGTAGTGCTGTGCCCATGTCGGTACCATACTGCACGGTGTGAAACCATTCATGAGTGCGAGGGAATAGAGTATCGGCTTCATGGTCGAACCAATCTGGCGTCGGCCACCACCCAGACAGTTGTCATACTGGAAATGCTTGAAGTCCAGTCCTGGGACGTATGCACGGACATGCCCGTTGTGAGGATCCATAGCCATCATAGCAGAACGGAGGAATCCCTTGTAATACATGATGGAGTCGCGTGGAGTCATCTGGGTTTCATAATCGCCTGTATAGCTGAAGAGTACCATGTCGCGTTTTGTGTCGAAGTCTTTCATGATGTCTTCATCGGAATATCCGTTTGCCTTCAGACAATGGTAGCGTTCCGAACGCCTTATCTCCCTGTTGATAATCTTGTCGACCTCGGATGAAGACAGTGTCATGTAAGGACCGTTCCTTCTCCCTGCGATATATCTGTTGAATGCTGGTTGCAGATACCGCGCCACATGCTTATACACAGCATCTTCTGCCATCTTCTGCATTCGTGAGTCGATGGTGGTATAGATTTTCAGTCCGTCAGTATATATATTATAATGTGAACCGTCGCTCTTCGTGTTCTTGTTGCACCAGCCATAAAGTGGGTCGTTCTCCCATGCGAGTGAGTCGTCGTGGTACTGCTGCATCTGCCAGCTTGCATAGTCTTCGAGTTTCGGGCGCTTGGCCATCATCATCGTTCTCAGTTTCTGGCAATAATATGGTGCAATACCGTCCGTATGGCTCGTAACATGGAACCGACTCATGTCGATTGTGTCCGACATAGCCCTGTCACAGTCTTCCTTAGAGATATACCCCAGTTCATACATCTTTGTCAGCACGACATCACGACGCTCGGTACACCTCTTGTTATATTTATATGGATTGAAGTAAGCAGGGTTCTTGCACATTCCCACGAGTGTGGCACACTCTTCGAGGGTCAGCTTATGGGCTGGCTTGCCGAAATATGTCTCTGCAGCATTCTTGATACCTACGGCATTATAGAGGAAGTCGAAGTAGTTGAAATACATGGATATGATTTCCTCCTTCGTGTAGTAGTGCTCAATCTGCACGGCAATATACCATTCGATTGGTTTCTGAAGCATTCGCTTGAACGAGTCCTTTGCCACATCGGTATAAAGCTGCTTGGCCAACTGCTGGGTAATGGTGGAACCACCTCCGGCAGACTTGTCACCGCCGACAAGTGTCTTCACGATTGCTCGTCCGAGTGCGATATAGTCTATACCGGAATGCTCATAGAATCGTTCGTCCTCGATGGCAACAAGAGCGTTCACAAGGTTCTGTGGTAGTGAATCGTAAGGAATCATGATACGGTTCTCGGTTGCGTAGCTCCAGGAACACATCAGCATTCCGTCCTCTGTGTACACTCTGGAAGCGGACTTGCTGATTGGATTCTGCAAGTCGGAGAGGTCGGGTACATTACCAATTAATCCCTGGGACACACCGACAGCCACACCACCTCCTATGAGGAATATCATCGCCACCATTATCCAAAGGCATCCCAAGCCTTTCTTCACACTTTTTTTATTTCCTTTTTCTGCCATAATTATCAAATTTGTAATTAATCTGCAAATTTAGTGTAAACCATCTGAACTACAAAATTAATTTGCATGAAAATGATTCTCATTACATAAACCGTGCTCCGTCGTCAGGCTTTACCCAGAATACCTTAAAGGTATTTTCATATTCAGGGAACTGCTTCAGATACTCTTCCGTGAGGGTTTTCTCAATCTCCGACTTGTAGGCAGGATCAACGAGGGCGATTACAGCACCCTTGAAACCAGCACCGGAGAAACGGCCTCCATATACGCCTTTCAGTGGTCGCATGATGTTGTAGATGGCGATGAGTTCCTGAGAACCACACTCGTAGTTATTGATACTGGATTCACAGGATTCGAAACTCAGTTTGCCAAACAACTTCAGGTTTCCCGTCTCCCATGCCGTCACGCCCTGACGTACACGTCGATATTCCGAATAGAAGTGCTCAGCCCTGCGGGCAAAGCGTGCCGGCATGGCAATCTTTGTCTGGTCGAATGTCGCCTTTGGGATATCACGGAGGAATGTCTTGTCAAATGGTTTCAGAGGCATGTCCTTGTATGCCATCATATTCCATGCAGCAGTCTTGCACTCAAACACACGGAGGTTGTAGTCGCTGTTCACCAGTGAACGTGTCAGTCCGCTGAAGAATATTCCTATCTCAAATTCCGGCATGTCTGGATTACGCTTAATGATTCTCCATTCGTCAGAATCGCAGTCGAGGAAGAGCAGTCCGTCCTTCTTTCCAAGGGCGATACAGGCCTGGTCGAGCAGACCGTTGTTGAGTCCGATGTATTCGCGTTCTGCCTCAGAGGCAATCTTCACTATCTCGAATGGTGTCAGCGTAATGTCGTTGGCTTTTGCAAATGCCATCACGTATGCAATCAGCACTGCTGCAGAAGAAGAAAGTCCTCCTACAGGAAGTGAGCCTTTTATCACTCCTTCGATTCCGTGCTGCAACTCGAAGCGCTTCCTGAGTGCATATTTGGCACCGCGGGCATAGTCGCCCCAGTGCTTTTCCTTCATCTGGGAAGCCACATTGATATTGAACTCCACATCTCCCTCAAATGTCAGAGAGGAGAGTTTGACGATGGAATCTTCCCTGACGTTGAACCATAGGTCGACTCCCTTGTCAATGGCAAACCCTGTTACCCGACCATGCTGATGATCCACGTGTGCTCCCAATGGACAAACTCTGTAAGGACTGAAAATGTGATATTCGTAATTTTCCATATCCATATATCATTTAATCGTTAATCATTAATCATTAATCGTTAACCATCAATGCTCTGACACATTTCTTCAACGAATCCACCCAGTAAGGTACCGCCACCCCAAAAGTCTCCTTTATCTTTGTCTTGTCGAGAACCGAATAGGCTGGTCGGGTGACTGGTGACGGGAATTCGTTTGAATGGCAAGGCTGAACGTCACAGCCTGTGTTTCCACTATATTCCTGAATCATCTTCGTGAAGTCATACCAGCTGCACACACCTTCGTTCGAGAAATGGTAGATGCCGTTCTTTTCGTATGTCTTGCCCACGTCCTTCGTCTGCTTATAGTCTTCGACGATGACATCAATTGCATTTGCGAGATCAAGGGCGTATGTCGGTGTACCGACCTGGTCGAATACCACTTTCAGCTGTGGCTTGCTGGCTGTGAGGTTCAGCATTGTCTTACAGAAGTTCTTCCCGAATTCGGAATAGAGCCATGCGGTCCTGATGATGACATGGTCACATCCTGCAGTCAGAATCTTCTGCTCTCCGTGCAGCTTCGTCAGTCCGTACACACCAGTTGGGGTGCCTTTCTGGTCTGGATTGCATGGAGTGTTGTATGGTTCCTTGCCAAACACATAGTCTGTTGAGATCTGAACCAATAGTCCGTCCACCTCTTTCATGACCTTTGCAAGGTTGGCAGGCGCTTCAGCGTTGAGTTTATTGGCAAGGGCCTCATTGGACTCTGCTGCATCAACATTAGTATATGCCGCACAGTTCACGATGATTTTCACGTCATTCTCTCTTACGATAGAACGGACGGCATCTATGTCGGTGATGTCGAGATAGGTCGTTTCCTGTCCTTCTACCTGGCTGACGTCAGTGAAGAGATACTTGTCGTCCTTTCCTTCCGACACGATTCTCATCTCGTTGCCAAGCTGTCCGTTAGCTCCTGTTATCAATATATTCATTTTTCAGTTCAGTTCTTGATTTCTGTCATTATCATCGTAGGGTTCAGTGCCTTCAGTTCCTCTTCCGACTGGTTTCCCCATGTTACTCCACATGTGTCACATCCTGCCCTCTGCCCCATCTCTATGTCATAGACGGTATCGCCGACCACCAATGTCTCGTCGGGACTGAACTTCAGCTCCGCAAGTATTCGCTCCACCATTTCAGGAGCGGGTTTCTTCTCTGTCACCAGGTCCGACGACATCCTCATTGTAATAAAGTCGCCGATGCCAAGCTGGTCACAAAGCATCCCCAGACTCTTACCTCCCCTGCTGGTGGCAATGGCAATCTTCACACCCTTGTCCTTCAGCCTCTGCAGCCAGCCCTTCACGCCAGGAAACAGTCTGATGGTCTGTTCCTGCAAGGTGAAGAACTCCTCACGGTAATAGTCGGTGCATCTTTCAATAAGATTGTCTGTGCGATTCTCTCCTACCAGTCTGCGGAAACATTCCTCTAACGGAAGTCCTATGGTCTGCTTGATTTCCCATTCGGACCTCATAGGCAATCCAAGTCGTTCCAGAGTCCTCTGGGCAGTCTTCACGATACATTCGCTCGTGTCTGCCAGAGTTCCGTCGAAGTCGAAAATCACTAACCCATATTTCTTGGCCATTTCCCTAATATTACTGTTTTCTCCTGCCGCTAATGGCAATAAATCTTAATTCAACCTACAAATTTACGCCAAATTTGTCAATCCACAAAATTTTATTTTGTATTTCGCTCGCTTAAGGTGGGTTCTATAAATTCATTTCAGGCGATTTTGAGATTTGTTTTGAGCAGATTG
>CALELI010000007.1 GCA_937902455.1 uncultured Prevotellaceae bacterium
CCATCGGGCGCCACACACACGCCAACACAGCCGCAGCCTACCAGATGCTCGCGCCAGGCAAATGGTGGCGCATACAAGGCGGCATGGGCGTCCTGGTAGCCTTCATCATCTACTGCTACTACATCGTCATCTCCGGGTGGACCATGTTCTTGATAGAAAAGCCACCAGAACGTACCGGTTGTGGCTTTGTCTCTGGAATACCAGGGATAGTCACTTTTTGGCTTTCCGCAACTGTATTGGCCTTAGGCTGACTCTTGATTTCCTTTACGGCAGGAGCCTGTTCCTGGGCAGCAGAAGGTGTAGCAACTGAAAATACTGGTTTCAGCCGCCTTACCTCTTTCTTCCCTATATTTCTCCTGCCTCCTACCTTAGGGGTGGTCCTCCTGAGCGTCCTGAGCAATCTCGATAAGAGTTATCTCAACCAGGAGACGCTTGTTCTGGCTCAGTTTGTAGTTGATGTCACAATCCGTACAGCGACGAATAGCACAATAAAGGAACTCTGTCTTGCACTTGGCTGCCTGCTGTGAATATTGCTGACGGACATCTTCGTTGCTGTCAATGAGAGAAAGTGTCTGGGGGTCCTTACTCATGAGCAGATTCCTCAGGTGGGAATTAAGTCCGAGGATGAAATGATTGCCCTCGAATCCCTTGTTGAGAATCTCATCGAATATCATCATCAGTTCCGACACCTTATTCTCCATGAAACAATCCACCAGTCTGAAATAATACTCATAGTCAAGCACGTTCAGATTGGCAATTGTCTGTTTGTAGGTAATGTTGCCCTGACAGAAGGCGTTGACCTGGTCGAATATGGAGAGTGCATCGCGCATTCCTCCGTCAGCTTTCTGGGCAATCACATTGAGCGCAGCAGGTTCCGCACTGATATTCTCCCTCTCTGCCACATTCTGAAGATGGCCGATTATGTCCTTCACACTCATTCGGTTGAAGTCGTATATCTGGCATCGGCTGAGAATGGTTGGCAACAGTTTATGCTTCTCCGTAGTTGCAAGTATGAAGATGACATAGTGAGGCGGTTCTTCAAGTGTCTTCAGGAAGGCATTGAAGGCAGCCTGTGAGAGCATGTGAACCTCGTCGATGATGAACACCTTATACTTGCCGACCTGAGGCGGGATACGAGTCTGCTCAATCAATGTCCTTATATCTTCTACGGAGTTGTTGGATGCAGCATCCAGTTCGTGTATATTCAGCGAGCGATTCTCGTTAAAAGCCTTGCATGACTCACACTCGTCACAGGCGTCTCCGTTCTCCTTAGGATTAAGGCAGTTGATGTTCTTGGCGAATATTCTCGCACAGGTGGTCTTTCCCACACCTCGAGGTCCACAGAAAAGATACGCGTGAGCAAGATGATTGGTCTTGATGGAGTTCTTCAGGGTGGTAGTCAACGAAGACTGGCCTACCACGGAATCGAACGTAACCGGACGGTACTTCCTGGCTGATACTATATAATTTTCCATTTATCTATTATTTTTATTGTCTATGTCTACAAATTCTTATCAGGGTACATGCTATTCCACCATGAGTCATTGTCCTGCAGCCATTTGGCAAACCACGCATACAAAGTATTCTGCCAGCGCAGGCGTTTGTCGTATTCCAGTATGTGGTGGTTCTCGCCCTTTACCAGCACGAGTGCTGTAGGACGTCCGAGGATTTTCAGGGCATTGTACATCTGGATGCTCTCACCTACAGGTACGTTCGTGTCGGCATCTCCATGAATCAGCAGGAGTGGTGTGTGTACCTTGTCAGCATTGAAAAGCGGGCTCTGGTCCACAAAGAGTTTCTTGTCCTTCCACGGGAAGCTCTTTGCCATGGATACGGAACTGTACGAGTATCCCCAGTAACCTTCACCCCAGTAACTCGTATGGTCGCTGATTCCGGCATGAGAGATTCCTGCTGCGAAGATGTCGGTTTGAGTAAGGAGGTACTGGGTCATGAAACCGCCGTAACTCGCACCTATGCAACCTATCTTCCCAGAATTGACGAATGCGTGCTGGGCGCAGAACTGCTTCACACCCTCGATTATGTCCTCTGCCACTCCCTTACCTGCCGTATTGACATGGCGGGAGGCAAATTCCTGACCGAACCCAGTCGCACCGGAAGGATTGATTATCAGTACCACATATCCTAGTTCGGCATAAGCCGGATGTGGATATCTGCTTTCGAAATTCCTGCTTGTCGGCGAACAGCCTCCGTAGTAGTTGACAATCATAGGATATTTCTTCGACGGGTCGAAATCAGAAGGCAGGTAATATCTGCCGTATATTGTCTCACCCTTCCCGTTCGTGAATGTCCACGGTTTGCAGGTTCCGAGCACCACATCCTTCAGATTTTCCTTACTGAGATCCTCACAGAGTGTTACGGCATTTGATTTTATGTTCACCGTGTACAACCTGTCGGAATTCAGTGCCGAGTTGCCATAGAAGGCCAGCAGTGGTGACTTCTCAGCCAGGGCAAACCGGCTTACCATTTCTTCCGGAAGGTCTATCTGCCTTATTTTTCCATTTTCAGGATTCATCACGAACAGGTTCACGGAGTCCTTGTCCTCTGCCGTGAAATAGATTTTTCCGTCGTTCCGGCTCCATTGCATGGCTGACACATTCGGGTTGAAATCCCTTGTCATCGGTCTTACCTTCTTTGTCGCAATATCCATGATGTACATCTGGATATCCGTCAGGCTTGGGATGACTCCTTCTCCGAGGACATTTCCGATTCCTCCGAAAATCTCAGGACTACCCATCACGGCAATCTGGCTGGCATCGGGAGAGAGAATTGCGTTCGTGAAACTTATCTCGCGGTCAATCAGCATCTCGGCCTTCATCGTAGTGACGTCAAGCAAGTAGACAGTCACCATTCCGTCGGTAGGACGGTCAGTATCCGCAGCTGATTCGCTCTTCCCGATCAGGGCATACCGGCCGTCATCGGATATGTCAAGGCAATACACATTATGATACCCGAATGTGAGCGGCTGTACATGTCTGGTCTTCAGGTCGTATTTTTCCAGGTGAGTCCTTGTCCTCCATCCTGGTATGCGGTCATCAGGCTCGACTATCTCATATACATTCGCATTCTCGGCAGGGCCATTCTCCGAAATGGTCAGCATGAGCCAGTCTTCCGATGGTGAGAATTCCACCTGGGCCCCACTCTTTATGTCATCTGCCACAACCTCCTGGGTACCGGTAAGTGGATCTGCCGTCACAACCTCCATATTGTCACCCCTCTTGCGGGTGAAATAATATTTCTGGCTTTTCGGCATCCATCTTGCATCATATATCCCTCCTAACTGAAACGAATTACCTGTCTTGAGATCCCTGAGCTGGGTTTCCGTGACGGTCTGTTTTGCCGAGAGGGTCTGACTGTTTCTGACGAGCATGAATCTGCCGTCGTTCGACAGGCTCACACTGCTGTATTTCCTTGCCTGCAACACATTATATATATTATAATGATGTGGCAGTTTCTCACGCGATACACTGACCGCAGCCTTGTCATTGACCTCAATCTCCACCTTCAGGGCTTCGCACTGTCTGTCCGACTCATATCTCACGTCTACGTCGTAGGCATTGGGAACTAACCCCTTCTTGCCGTCAAGCACCTTTCCGTCAAGGAGGACTTTTGCATTCTCCACTCCCTTCACCGTAAACCGTGCCTCCGTGTAGGCCTTGTTCTCGAATGAGAAGTGGGCAACATATATCTTGCCCTTCTGCTCGTACTTCTTGCCTGAAAGGTCTACCTCGTCTACCGCAAACGGCATTTTCTGTTCAATCGGTTCATCGTGACGGAAGTCTGTCACCTCTATCACTTCGGCTGATAATGTATTCATCGCGCTGATTAGCAACAAAAGGGTAATAATTCGTTTCATCATAGTTTCTTTTTAGAAAGGACTTACTATGTCTTTTAGTCTTGGATGATGGCTGTCCTTCTCGCTGAGGATACGTTTCTCCACAGGCAGTTTCCAGTCTATTCCAAGGTTAGGGTCATCCCAGGCAATGGCACCTTCGCTCTCGGGATGGTAGAACTCGTCGCACTTGTACTGGAACAGAGCCTCATCGCTCAGCACTGCAAAGCCGTGAGCAAAGCCTTTCGGGATGAAGAGCTGCAACTTGTTTTCCTCCGACAGTTCCACGGACACATGCTTCCCGAATGTTGAACTGCCTTTTCTCAGGTCTACGGCCACATCGAGTACCCTACCTTTCACCACCCTCACCAGCTTGGCCTGGGAATATGGAGGTTTCTGGAAATGCAGCCCGCGCACCACTCCGATACACGACTTGCTTTCATTGTCCTGCACAAAGTTCACCTTTCCTACCTTCTCGTCGAATTCCCGCTGGGAGAACGATTCGAAGAAATAACCTCTGGCATCATTGAACACCCTCGGTTCGATGACCTTCACGCCCTCTATCTCAGTATCTATTACATTCATAATCAAATTTGCACAACTACCCGCTATTCACTTTTCACTATTCACTTTTCACTCGCGCGCAGCGCGTCACAGTCCTTCGCGATAGAAATCCAGAGCCTCTATCATCTGTTCCTTAGTGATTGGACGGTTGATTCTCACCACTCCAAGTCCACTCAGCAACGTACACTGTACTATCTCGCCGAAATTCTTCTTGTCGTGTGAGATGAAACTGTACAACTGATCATAGTCATCACACGATACGTTCATCGTACCGTAGTTCTCCTTGATGAACTGTACAACCATTCTCATGATATCCTGAGGAAAGTCGAAATAAGCCGCAGAGAGATAAAGTTCGCACATCATTCCCCACGCAACGGCATAGCCGTGCAGTACAGGCTGCCCCTTCATCATGGCCAGGCTCTCGAATGCGTGACCAAGAGTGTGCCCGAAATTAAGAGCTTTGCGCATGTCCTTCTCGTTCGGGTCCTTTTCCACAAAGACCTTCTTCACCCCGACACTTCTTCGGATCATCCTGCCAAGACGGTCAAAGTCTATGTCGTAGAGATCGAACGACAGGAGTTCATCGAGCATGTCGGACTTCGAGAGCAATCCGTGCTTTATCATCTCGGCATAGCCCGAGAGGATGTTCTCGCGGTCGAGCGTCTCGAGGAACTCGCTCTTGAAGATGACCCTCGCCGGCATGCTGAACACACCGATCTCGTTCTTCAGACCTCCGAAATTGATGCCAGTCTTTCCTCCGGCAGAGGCATCCACCATTCCGAGCAGGGTTGTAGGGAAGTTTATGAACTTTATTCCGCGCTTGAAGGTACTTGCAGCAAATCCTCCGAGGTCAGTCACCATTCCTCCGCCAAGATTGATAAGGACGGAGTACCTGGTGGCGCCACCTTCCTGAAGTGCCGTCCATACGGTCGTTACCGATTCCAGGTTCTTGTTGACATCATTTGCGGGGATAACAATCACACGTGTCTCCACGCCACCCAGTTCCTCTCTTAGCCTTGGAAGGCAGTATTTCTCTGTGTTCTCGTCGCACAGGACGAACACCTTGTCATATTTCTCGAGCTCAATCATTGTTCATTTTTCAATCTTCATTGTTCATTTTTCATTTACCACCAACACGAATCCACCATTCTTGGCCATCTGGATCTTGAACTTCTTCGGGTCCTTGATACGGATTGTGGTCTTCTGAGGCTCGCCGTCCTTGTCATCAGAATAGAGGACAGCCTCTGTGTTCTTGCCAATGACCGACGTCAGGTTGAGCACCTTCTCGCAAGCCTCCTCGGCATTGTTGCCGGCAATGTAGAGCTTATCGCCACTCTGGCGTGCCAGTACGCAGAACTTGCCTGGATATCCGTCAACGAACGTAGTGTTGTTCCATGTTGTAGGCACAGCCTTCATGAATTCTATGCTCACCTCAGGAGCACCGCCTTCTGCAAACGGCTTGAGGTTCTCCGGTGTGAGTGCGAAGTTCTGTATCGGGTTCTGGAAGAGAACGGCCTGAGCCAGTTCGTGGCAGTCAGTAGTGACACGGCGCACTCCGCCCCTGTTGCCTCTTCTGAGATGACGGTTGAGGAACGAGCCACCCCATTCCATGCAGCCCACGGTGTTGCGGATAAACGGATGAGTGGAAGTGTCCTTTGCCTCGCGGTCAGCACTGCCCTGTCCGAACACGAGGTTCTCTGATGCGAGGACTGCCTCACTGCCCACGTAGTTAGGATACATTCTCTCCCAGCCTCTCGGGAGTGTACAGCCGTGGAAGATGACCATGATTTCATTGTCGTTGGCATCGCTCAGGACCTCTTCGTACATACGCATCGTCTCCTGCTTGTCACCACCCCAGAAGTCAACCTTGATACCCTTCACGCCTATCTTGTGCATCCATCTCATTACAGCCTTTCTCTCGATGGAGTTGTCCATCTTGTTGATAGGGCTCTGGACGATGTCATTCCAGTATCCGCTTGAACTGAACCAGAGGAACACATCCACGTTCTTGCTGTGAGCATATTTCACGAGGTCTTCCATCTTCTCATATCCAATCTGCTCGTCCCATCCTGCATCGATGAGGATATATTTGTAGCCCAGAGTGTTTGCAAGGTCGATGAAGGCAACCTGGTCGTTCCAGTTCATACTTGCATCCTGCCATACAATCCAGCTCCATGTACTCTTTCCGAACTGGTAGTTGCAACTCGGCTCGTAGAGCGGCTTCACCGTATTCCATGCAGCAGTAGTCTCTACGATTGGTTTCAGCGAGGAACCGATTGTGATAGTTCTCCAAGGAGTCACGCCAGGCAGGGCGAATGCAGGTTCCACAGTTCCGTTGCCGTTGTTCTCCTCCGGCATTGGGAATTCTACGGTATAGAGTCCATCACCCTTCATGTCGCTGAGTCGGCTACCGCAGTACTTGCTGTCCACGCCCGTCTCACTCACCAGCACCCATCCGTCGTTGCCCACACGGAAAAGGCAAGGGAAGGTGTAGCCGTGTCCATAGCCCGACTTGTCGGTCATCGGAGCATCGTAGTTGTATGTCTCCTCATAGCTTGGCTTGCTCCTCTTCCAGCCGATCATGGCATGGCTCTGCGGACAGAGGAAGGTAGTGGTGTAGGTCGGGAAGTCGAATCCCGTGCTCTCCTTCATTATGCGTATGGAACCCGTCTCTCCCTGACGAGGCACCTCATAGCGGAAAGCGATGTCGTTGTTGCTGACATTGAACACAACGGCAATCTTCTGGTTGCGTCCATTCACGAGAGTACATTTCAGCACATTGGCCACATAGTGCACCTTCTCCACCTTTGAGCGGTTGAGAGTATAGCTCTCGTCCACTGTCGTCTGTTCACTTGACTGGATGGACATTCCCTTCGAGAAATCACCCACGTTTGATGTAAAGCCCAGAGGACTCTCGTCGAGCATCTGCTTTCCTGCATATTTCACGCTGTACACAGGATTGCCGTCAGTGTCGTTCACCGTCAGTTCCAGATTCTTGTCAGGACTGGTTACCACTACAGAATGAGCCAACGCAAACACACCCTGACCCAAAACTACCAAAGCAAGGAATAATCTTTTCATAATCGTATGTATTTTTAGTTCGTTTTTTTACTATAACCTTTACAGCCGTTAGCCATTTTCATTCATTGTTAACTGTTAACTGATAACTGTTAACTAAATCTTACAGTACGCCTCGATTGCCTTCTCGGTGATGGCGACAGCCTCTTCCATCGGACAGTACAGCATTCCTCCTGCAGCATTGAGGTGGCCCCCGCCGTTGAAGAACTCGGCAGCGAGCTTGTTGGCAGGGAAGTCGTCCACACTCCTCACCGATATGAGTATCCTCGGCTTGTCCGTATCCTCCCTCAGGGAAATCGACAGCTTAGTGCCCTTTATCTCAAGCGGCATGTTCACCACACCCTCCAGGTCACCCTTCAGGTAACTGAACCGTGCCATCTCCTCCTTTGTCAGAGTGTAATAGGCAGCATGGAGTTCAGGCAGCACCTTCAGTTTCTCGTAAAGCACATATCCCAGCATCCTGAACCGTCCCTCGGTGAAGTTGTTGTAGATCTTCCGTACTATGAGGTCCTTGTCGATGCCCTTCTTCAGGAGTTCGGCAATGATGAGGAATATGTCAGGGTCATTGGAATTGAAACTGAACTTGCCCGTGTCAGTACACATTCCGGCATAGATATCCTCCGCCCCCGCCTTTGTGAGATGCGACAACCCGCCTATGGCGTTGATGATCCTGAACACCAGTTCGCTGGCACTGCTTGCCTGAGGATATGATATTGTGAGGTCGCAGAACCGTTCCGGATTGAGATGGTGGTCAATCATCACCTTCTTCGCCTTTGCGCCACGGACCACCTCGCCCAGTTCCTCCATCCTCGACACCTCGTTCAGGTCGAGAACACAGATGAGGTCAGCATGGTCGATGTACATCCTTGCAGTCTTCCTGTGGAAGTTATGCTGTATGATCTTGTCCGAGTCCGTCATCCATTTCAGGAAGTCAGGATAGAAGTTAGGCACTATGACAGTAACATTCTTGCCCTTCTTCTTCAGGTATTCGTACAACCCGAGTGAAGACCCTATAGCATCCCCGTCAGCAGAAGTGTGAGTCACGATTACCACATTCCTGCATTCGTCAAACAGTTTCCTTACCGCGTCAATCTCCTGGGCAGATATTTTGTTAGTGAGCATATTGTGTCAATTACGAATTATTCTTTGCAAAGATACGAATAAGCGAGCGAAATACAAAATAAAAAGTATAAAACTTTTATTTTTATTTCCGAGCGTGAGAATCCGATTCTCGGAATCGCTTGGTTTATCCAAGAACTTGCGCGAGTGAAACGAACGATAGTACGAATAAGCGAGCGATTTACCAAATATTTGTTCTTTTTAAATTCTTTTTTTTACTATTTCCACCAATCGTCATCCTTCTTTGCTATAACGTGCACAAGTTCGTTCATGGCCATACACATCTCGCGGGTGATGTCTGGAACTTCTTCCATCTCTGGCTTGCCATCGGCATCGAAGATAGGGTTGCCTTGATCGTCCCTCACGGGTTGCATTTCGTGACGGCGGTATTCGTATTCCCATGGCGACACCTCCAGCCGACGCTGTTCTGCTACGGCATAGAATGCCTTGCCGGTAGGTTTGTATTTTTCGCTGAAACCATTATCCATCACCTCAATGACAGGCAGTAACTCCTGTTGCAACAGTTTTACTATCTCGCGTTCCTTAGGACTCACGCAGGCAGTAACGATCACTCCACCTTGCTCTCTTGCAACTTTCAGCACCGCTGCCTTCTGCAGCTCAAAGAGGTGCGCATCAACTCTGTGGCAGACGAGGGGGAAGAGTGGACGCTTTAGCAGTTCCATGTTACCCACAAGGTCAATGATAGGGCGGTTTTTCAGGAGATTCAGCGTTGCACTCACCTTGCCACGGCTATTCCTTATTCCCTTAGTAGTCAACTGTCGCCATGCCTCAACCTGTTTGTTGTGATCGGCAGCAATGAAGCGGTCGGCACAAAGTCCCTGCATGATGCGTTCCGGCATCCAGTTCGTACTCGTCATGTTTCTACGCACCCGGAACAGATCCGGCTTATCGCGCTGAATCAAGTGTTTGCGCGGATTATTATTGATGTATTGCCGCTTGATTTCCACCTCCTCTTCGCCAATTGCCTCCACATCATTGTACCCACGCACAAAGAGCGAAGGTCCACGGAAAGAGCGGGTGTGATCGCGGTCACGGTCAGGTAATCTATGCGCGGCCGCGCTATTTTCACCACCAGCTTTGGTATCACGCCCTTGCGTTGGGTGGTCTTTTCGCCAGTCAATGCCCAGCACGTCCCAATATTCATGGCTGCATCCACCCATAAAGCCGCCAATAACTTTGCCTAAATGCTCCGTGCCACCAGGGCGTAAATGCAGAAGCATATGAATATGCTCAGGCATTACTTCTGATTCTAAAACGGTTGTCCATTTATGGAAATCAGGAATGGAAGCAATAACCTCTTTTACCTTTATCCCTAATTCCGTATATATGCAATGTGGAGCGGAAGCACCCTCGCCATCAACATAGCCCACAATCGAACTTAGCACCGGCGCTTCGCCACGTGTGTTCAGCGTCACATGGAAGTACCCCTCTCGGTAATTCGAGAGCGGATCACGCTTCAAGGCATCGGACGTTTCCTCTTCCTTCTTGCGTATCTTGGCTAATTGTCCGGAAGTCAGGGACACTGGTTTGTATTTTATAATCGTAAGGCCTTTATCACCTCCACATCTGCAGGTAGCCACTTGACGCCATCTAATTCGTCCTTCGTGAGCCAGCGGGCATCTTCATGTTCGAGGAGCGACAATTGACCTCTAATGATGTCGCAGAGATAACAATGCATCATAAGATGAAACTTAGGGTAATCATACTCAACCGTTGTAAGCAGATTACCTACTTCAATCTCTGTTGCCAGTTCCTCCCGGATCTCACGTTTCAAAGCATCTTTTGGCGATTCCCCTGGTTCAATCTTGCCTCCAGGAAACTCCCACCAATCCTTCCATTCGCCATAACCACGCTGGGTGGCGAACAACCTACCATCCTGGATGATGATGGCAGCAACGACTTCTATGTTTTTCCTTGATTCGTTCATAGTCTTCATGGATCTCTGGGACGAATCCACAATTCACTTTGCAAATATACGAAAAATAATGAACAATGAATAATGAACAATGAAATTTTGTTGTCAGTCAGCCGCCTTTTCCGCTCTGCACTGTAAACAGATTCAAGATATCGATGTGGTCATTATGGTCATTGGTCATTATGGTCATTAACGTTTTTGATGCGTTTTCCAGACAGGTTTATAACAAAAACACAAAAAAACACACATACACACATTCACTCTCGGGATAAGCAGTCAATAGGGTACAATGTATTATGTATAATGTATTAGGAATTTTTAATATTAATAAATAATAATACATAATTAATAATTAGTATAATTATTAATTATGTATTGACTTATATATTATATATATTTATATAGAGTATATAAAATTCCATTCATCCTTTACTCTTACACTCATCGCGCACCTCGGATCATCCACCCCCTGACTACCCCTCTCTCTATACACTTTTTGTTATAAACCTGTCGGGAGACCGAGCCGGAAAGAGTGGAAATCCTTAATGACCCTAATGACAAATGACCTTAATGACCATGATGACCACGTTGTTGATGTGTCGCGGAATTGGGGCATCACTGAGACAGCACTGGGATATCACAGGGACGGTCCTGGAATATTACTGAGCCACACCTGAAATATTACTGAGGCGCGGGGCAAAACGAGGCGTTTTTTGGCGTTTGACTCAGTAACATTTGGCCCACGACTCAGTAATATTCCGGGCATGTCCCAAAAACATTCTAAGTACGGCTCAAAAACATTCCGGGCACGGTTCAGTGACATCCAAGCCTTGTCTCAGGGAGATGATAACCGTCTCTCAGGAGCAGGCAGACATGCTGACCACTTTCCAATCGGGCAATGATGGGACAAACATAAACTTTATAAAGTTTATAAGTTTATAAGTTTATAATTTCAGGAAAAGTCAAACTGCTGAAATGATTTTTTGGCTCACATGCAAAGCCCTGTGTCTGCAGCATGTTTCGACCCCAAAAGATGGAAGTTAGGGAACTCTATTTTTTTGAACAATTTCCGTTTGCTT
>CALELI010000008.1 GCA_937902455.1 uncultured Prevotellaceae bacterium
TGTTTGAGGCTGTGAGAAATGCCAAGAGTTTCATACACTTGGAGTATTTCAATTTCCGCAACGACTCGATAGCAAATCTACTCTTCGACATCCTTGCACAGAAAGTGGCAGAGGGAGTCGAGGTGAGAGCCATGTACGACGCGTTCGGCAATTCCTCCAATAATCAGCCAATCAAGCACGACCATCACGATGCCATTGCTGCTACGGGAATCGACCTCGTAAAATGGGATCCAATTACATTCCCTTGGGTGAACCATATCTTTCCTCGCGACCACAGGAAGATTGTGGTCATTGATGGTAGAGTAGGGTACACAGGTGGAATGAATGTGGCAGACTATTACATCAATGGTCTTGAAGGCATCGGTCCTTGGCGCGACCTTCACATGCATATCGAAGGCGCGGCAGTGAACGAACTCAATAAGATATTCTGTGAGACATGGTATGAAGAGACTGGCGAACTGCTCGTCGGAAGTAAGTATTTTCCGGAACCTGTTAAGGCAGGAGGTAAGGATGTTGCAATAGTTGACCGTCATCCTAAGCGTACCAACAAGGCAATCCGACAGCTTTATATTGACATGCTCGACAATGCCGAGAAGAATGTGCGTCTTATCAATCCTTATTTCGTGCCGACCAATAAGGTCCGTAAGGCCTTGAAGCGTTGCATCATGCGTGGTGTGGATGTTCAGATTATGATATCAGAAAAAGGTGATATTCCACTCACACCTGCCGCAAGTCATTATGTAGGCCGTCAGATGCAGAAATGTGGTGCTACCGTCTATATGTTCCAGAACGGATTCCATCATTCAAAGATGATGACCGTCGACGATAAGTTCTGCACAGTCGGCTCGTCCAACCTCGACAGCCGCAGTCTACGTTGCGATTATGAGATTAATACGGTCATCTTCGACCGTCAGTTCACATCCGAACTCAACAATATGTTCTTCACCGACTCCAAGAACTCCGTCAAGATGTCGGATGAATACTATCACAAGAAGTCAATATGGAACCGCTTCTCAGCATGGTTCGGAAATCTCCTGACTCCATTCCTGTGATAAGAACGAAATAAGGTTAAAGGTTATAGGTTAAAGGTTAATAGTTAAAAGTTATGGGTTATAGGTTAAAGTTTATATTTGCATTACTTTTCACTTTTCACTTTTCTCTTTTCACTCTGGCGCAGCCAGTAAAGCGTGAGTTCCGTGGAGCCTGGATTCAGTGTGTCAACGGTCAGTATCTTGGCTTGACTCCACAGCAGATTAGACAGAAACTGTCTTCCCAACTCGATATTCTCCAGTCTGCCGGCATCAATGCCATCATGTTCCAGGTCCGTGCAGAGGGTGATGCTCTCTATCAGTCGAAGTACGAGCCGTGGAGCCGTTTCCTTACAGGTCGTCAGGGACTTGCCCCTGCTGACGGATGGGACCCGCTTCAGTGGATGGTGGAAGAATGCCATAAGAGGAACATGGAGTGTCATGCATGGATTAACCCATATCGGGCAAAGACAAAGGACACATCAGTCCTTGCCGGCAATCACCCAGCACAACTCTATCCTGACCGTATATTCCGCTACGGGAGTCTGCTGATATTCAACCCTGCACTCGAAATCAACCGCAAGTACACTTGTGTAATCATTGAGGACATCCTTAACCGCTATGATGTCGACGGTCTTCACATGGACGATTATTTCTATCCTTATCCAGAAGCAGGACAGACAATTCCTGACCTCGCTAATTTCCAGGCTGACCCTCGTGGGTTCACTAACATTGATGACTGGCGACGTGACAATGTCAACCTTCTCATCAAGGATATCCATGAACTTATCCGCAAGGAGAAACCATGGGTGAAGTTCGGCATATCTCCATTCGGCATATACAGGAACAGTCCTACAGGAGTCAATTCTCCCGAAGGCAGTGCAACCAATGGTCTTCAGAACTATGACCAGCTATATGCAGACATCCGTCTCTGGACACAGAAGGGCTGGATTGACTATATCATTCCACAGATTTATTGGAATATCGGCAACAAGGCAGCCGACTATAAGGTCCTTGCTGAGTGGTGGAACAACTATTGCGGTGACCGTCCAATCTTCATTGGTCAGGACGTAGAACGTACTGTCAAGGGTGCTGACCCATCCAATCCGTCCCAGCACCAGATGGATGCCAAGTATCGCATCCAGAGGTCTCTTCCGAATGTTCAGGGTAGTTGCCAGTGGTATGCACAGGCCGTTACCGATAATGTTGGAAACTACTGCACGCTCCTTCGCACCTATTACCATCGTACACCGGCCCTCCAGCCTCTCATGCCTTGGATTGACAAGAAGGCACCAAAGAAGGTGAAGAAACTGAAAGTTGACTTCGACAAGAAGTCTGGTAATATCTACCTTGTATGGAAGGCGCCGAAAGGTAAGAAACCAATGGACGAGGCTCGTTCCTATGCCGTGTACAGATATTCCAGAGACGAAAAGATTGATATCGATTCTCCTGATGCAGCCAGTCACTTAGTCGCAATCACGTCTGACACCCGTTACCAACTCGTCGGCAACCAGCTTGACATGATCTTCGTCGTGACAGCCCTCGACCGACTCCACAACGAATCGCCACTGGTAAAGATACGTCTCTAACCAGTGTGCTGACAGACATAGACAACCCAAGGTGGCATCGTCCACTTGACTTTGAGTCCTTACAATGTCACGCCAGTCTTGAAGATTGCAATCTCGTTGTAGTGTTTCTGTTCGTTGAGGGTTGGTTCGCCGTTGGCGGTGGAGATTACTTTTTCCGCAAATTCACGGGCGAGGGTTGACATGTCTTTTCCCTCCAACAACTGTCCAGCGTTGAAATCTATCCAGCCTGTCTTGCTGGTGGCAAGTCGGGTGTTGGTGGATATCTTCATTGTCGGCACGAATGTACCAAACGGTGTTCCGCGACCAGTGGTGAACAGTACGATATGGCATCCTGCTGATGCTAATGCCGTTGAAGCCACGAGGTCGTTGCCCGGGGCAGAGAGCAGATTGAGCCCCTTACAGCCTTCACTTGTAAGTCTGTCACCATATTTCAGTACACCTCTTACAATACTCTTTCCACATTTCTGTGTGCATCCAAGTGCCTTTTCTTCAAGTGTGGATATACCACCGGCCTTGTTGCCTGGAGACGGATTCTCGCCTACTGGCTCACCATGTGAGAGGAAATATTCCTTGAAGTCATTGATGAGTGACACCGTCTTCTGAAAGAGTGATTCGTCGGCACATCTGTTCATGAGGATTGTCTCGGCTCCGAACATCTCAGGCACTTCGGTCAGTACGGTTGTTCCGCCCTGACTGACTATGAGGTCCGAGAATACTCCGAGCAAAGGATTGGCTGTTATTCCCGAGAAACCGTCAGACCCACCACATTTCAGTCCGACACGCAGTTCGGAAAGTGGAATGTCGGTACGAGAGTCTTGCTTTATTATTTCAGCCAATTCTCTGATAATACTGAGTCCTGTTTCTACTTCGTTTCCTTCCACTTCCTGGCATACCATGAAGCGTATGCGTTCTTCATCATATTCTCCGAGCATTTCCCTGAACTTGACGGGTTGATTGTTCTCGCATCCGAGTCCTACGACCAGTACTCCGCCTGCATTTGGATGGAGTACAAGGTCACGGAGTATCTTTCTTGTGTTTTCGTGGTCGTCAGAGAGCTGGCTACAGCCATAATTGTGTCCGTATGGAATTGCGCGGACGGTCAGCTGTCCTTCGTGAGCAAGGTGGTTGAATCGTTCTGCAATCTCGTTGCAAACTCCGTTCACGCATCCTACTGTAGGGACAATCCAGATGTCATTCCTTATTCCTACATCTCCGTTCTTTCTGCGGTAGCCCTTGAACGTCTTAGGCAAATCGTCTGCTATTCGTTCGGCAATACTGTTACGGGTGTCTTCTGCACTGATGGCTGGATGGTATTCGTAGGACAGAAGTCCACCGAGATTAGTCTTTATGTTCCTGTCGCTGACGAGATCACCTGCCTGTCTGTCCTCAGTAAGGTGTCCGATGGGATAGCCGTATTTGATGATGTTCTCGCTGGCTCTGACATCCTCCAGCAGAATCTTGTGTCCAGCAGGTATGTCCTCTCTGACTTCGATTTCCTTACCTCCGATGTTCACAACCTCTCCTTTTTCGAGTGGTTCGATGGCAACAGCCACATTGTCATCCTGATTTATTCTGATTACCTTTTTCATTTTTCACTAATCATTAATCACTAATCGTTAATCGCTATTAGCTCTGGTGCGGCCAGTCATGATTCTCTATATTCCTTTGGAGTATATCCTGTATTCTGCTTGAAGTATTTTGTAAAGACAGACACGCTGCTGAAATTGAGACCCATGCATATTTCCTTGATTGTCATGTCGCTGTTTTTCAGCAATGCTTTCGCTTCCAGTAATATATATTCATTTATCCAGTCAGTAGCATATTTGCCACTTATCTCCTTGATGACAGTCGACAGATATTTCGGTGTCACTCCCATCTGGGTGGAATAGAATGAGAGTTGTCTTTCCGTCTTGTAGTTATCCCTGACGATTGTTATAAACTGGTTGAGCATATCCTCTTTCCTGTTGGTTATGAGCGGGCGTTTCTTTCCAAGATACTCGACGATTGCCTGAAGCCCGTTATACCTGAGTATGTTTAGAAGATTTTTTGCTACCTGTTCCTTATATTTGAAGTTCGGTTCCCTGAGTTTG
>CALELI010000009.1 GCA_937902455.1 uncultured Prevotellaceae bacterium
TGTTGTTAATTACGAATTACGAATTACGAATTACGAGTTGCTGTTAATTTCGGATTTCGGATTTCGTAATTAGGAGTTATTAAATATGGCTTCGTAGCATTTGCTTACTGCTCCGGCCTTACTGTAGATATATTCGCGGGCTTTGTCGCCGACTTGTCTGCGATAGTCCTCATCGGTCATAAGACGGTCCATCTGTGAGGCAAATTCTTCTGCATCCTGCACTTCCACACATCCCTTGCATTGTTTGAGTTCCTGCACTTCGAGATACTTCTCGTTGACAGGACCCAGAATGACAGGTACTCCGTAGACGGCTGCCTCGGGCACGTTGTGGACTCCTCCAGGGAAGAAACCTCCGCCCACCATTGCAATGTCTGCATATCGGTAGATGGATGCCAGTTTTCCGAAGAAGTCGATGATGAACACATCGGCCTCCTTGAGTTGCTGGTCGATATTGTCGAGAGTACCTTCCTCGCGGTTGAACTCATTGTCGGCAAACTGTGAGTAGTACACCACCTTGCGTCCTTCGAGCATGTGTTCTATAGACTTCATGTGATGGCCGGTGAGCTTATGTGGAGCGATGATGAGTTTCCAGTCCCTGTGCTTGTTCATGTATGGGATGTAAATCTCTTCGTCGGTCTCCCAGCTGCTGCCTACGATGAAGGTCTTCTTTCCGTCGCAGAAGGTCTTGACGAGTGGCAGGTTGGATGACATCTTCTTCACGAGAATTACCCGGTCGAAACGTGTGTCGCCTACGACAGTCACATTATGTATTCCGTGTGCCTCGAGAATTGACTTGCTCTCTTCGTTCTGTACATAGAGATGTGTGAGGTGCTTGAGCGGACCTACATTGCCGTACCACCTGAAGAAGTACTGGTCCTTGCGGAAGATGCTTGATACGCTGTACATCTTGATGTGCATGAACCTGGCGAGATAGATATAGTTTGCCCAGAACTCGTACTTTATGAGGATTCCGATTTCAGGATGTGCTATCTTGAGGAAACTGGCGGCATTGCCTGGGGTGTCGAACGGCAGGTAGCACACGATGTCGGCTCCTTCAAAGTCTTTCTGTACTTCGTAGCCTGACGGGGAGAAGAAGGTGAGGAGTATCTTGTACTCTGGCCGTTCGTGCCTTACGCGGGCCATGAGGAGTCGCCCCTGTTCAAACTCGCCAAGGGAGGCACAGTGAAACCATACCACCTTGTCGTCTTTCTTAATTTCCTTACTGAGCTTGAACAGTGTCTTTGCCTGACCATGCATCTGCTTGCGGAGCTGTTTCTTGAACAGACTCATGATGGCACAGGCAATGACCATTAAGTATATTCCTATTGAATACATTGATTTAGTTATCAGTTAACAGTTAATAGTTAACAATGAATTATAAGTTATCAATCTTAAATTGTCACTGTCCACTTTTCGGAATTATCCTAATATCCCAATTGCCTTTTCTATTCGGCTGATAGTCTCTTCCTTGCCGAGGAACGCCGATAGTTCGTACATGTCGGGACCTTGTCCGGCACCTACCAATGCTACTCTCCATGCGTTCCAAGGGCGCATGCCTGTCTGCTCTGTCCATGGGTCGACTGCTGCCTTCTGGCCTTCGACAGTGAAGTCTTCCACTTCCTTGAGCTTGGCAACAAGCTGGCGCATCATGTCGGCTGTTTCTTCCGTCCAGTTCTTGCGGACGAACTTGTCTTCTCGGTTGTACTCTTCCGGTGCCAGGAAGAAGAACTTAGTCAGTGGCCAAAGATCTGATACGAAACTGATGTTGCGCTTCTTCTTATTGTTTTCGTTGTCAACATATTCAATGACCTTTGTCTTCATCATCTCAACGACCTGAGCCTCTTTCTCCGGAGTACTGTCGATGCCGTTGGCCTTGAGGATGGCGTCAAACTCTGGAACCCACTGCTCTGCTGGTCGCTGGAGAAAGTACTGATGGTTGAACCAGATTCCTTTCACGTAGTCGAACCGTGCTCCGGCCTTGCTGCACTTGCTGAGGTCGAAGAGGCGGATAAGTTCCTCCATAGGCATTACTTCCTGGTCGTTTCCCGGATTCCATCCGAGCAGGGCGAGGAAATTGACGAGTGCTTCTGGCAGATAACCTTTCTCGCGATATCCTGAAGATGTCTCTCCGCTCTTCGGGTCGTGCCATTCGAGTGGGAAGACTGGGAATCCAAGCTTGTCACCGTCACGCTTTGATAATTTGCCGTTTCCTACTGGTTTCAGGAGAAGTGGGAGATGGGCGAACTGAGGCATGGTGTCCTGCCAGCCGAATGCCTCATAGAGAAGTACGTGGAGTGGTGCTGACGGCAGCCATTCCTCACCGCGAATTACATGAGTGACTTCCATGAGATGGTCG
The DNA here is from genome assembly GCA_937902455.1 of uncultured Prevotellaceae bacterium. GTDB lineage: Bacteria > Bacteroidota > Bacteroidia > Bacteroidales > Bacteroidaceae > Colivivens. The sequence continues at coordinate 2,357 of CALELI010000009.1, forward strand.
TCGACAATGTTTGCGAGGTGGTATGTAGGAAGCTGGTCTGCACTCTTGTAGAGAACCTTGTCATCAAGAACAGACGAGTTGATGCTTACATCGCCACGAATGATGTCGTGAACGACTACATCACGTCCTGGCTCTATCATAATGCGAACTACATACTGATGACCTGCACCAATCAGGCTGTCAACTTCTTCCTTTGAAAGTGTGAGTGAGTTGCGCATCTGCATTCGGGTGCGTGCATCGTACTGGAAGTTTTCAATTTCTGCACGTTTGGCATCGAGTTCCTCCGGTGTGTCAAAGGCAATGTAGGCTTTGCCGGCGTCAAGGAGTTGCTGTACATACTTCTTATAGATGTCTTTTCTCTCTGACTGACGATAAGGACCATGTTCGCCTCCGAAGGACACTCCTTCGTCGAACTTTATTCCCAGCCAATTGAATGATTCGATGATATACTCCTCTGCTCCAGGAACGAATCGGTTGGAGTCTGTGTCTTCGATTCTGAATATGATATCGCCTCCGTGCTGTTTTGCAAAGAGGTAGTTATATAATGCTGTACGTACACCTCCTATGTGGAGCGGTCCTGTAGGACTCGGTGCAAAGCGTACTCTTACTTTTCTTTCCATAAATATATTTCCTGATTTCCTAAATTCCTAATTTCCTGATTTCCTTCTCCTCCAGCAGATGATGACTTCTGCTATCATGCTGATGGTCAGCAGTGCGAAGCAGACATAAGCGATTGTCTCTGTCGTTGCAACACTGGTAGGCTTGAACTGCATGACGATTTCGTGCTTGCCTGCAGGGACGTTCAGTGCGCGGAGCACATAGTCTGCCCTGGCAATGTCTGCCGGCTTGCCGTCGATGGTTGCCTGCCAGCCTGGATAGTAAATCTCGGAGAAGACTACTACACCACCGTTCTTGCTGTCGACTGTGTACTTCACTTCGTCGGATGTGAGACTCGTCTGCTGAACGGTGCGGACATCTGTAGAATCTGCCGGGCTTGCAGCTGGGATGTTGCCGAGAGACGGCATGAAGTCCTTAGCCACTACTGCCACTGTCTTTGGAGAGACTTTGTGGAGAGCATCGATTTCCTCGTTGGCATTGCCGACTGTGAGAACCTCGTCGACGAACCATGCATTCCCGAAAGCGGCAGGATTCTCTACTGGAATCTGTCTGCCGTCCTGAGCCGGCATGACGAACCACTTTGTGTTCATCATGTTGATGACAGGGAACATGGTCTCTGCACTTGCCACAGTGTCAGGGTGGGTGAGATATTCAAACACCTTGTTCATTTCAGGACCGATGTGCTCTTCAATCAGTTCCTGATATCTGCGCAACTTGGCTGCGTGATAGCCACCAACACTGCTGAAGAAATATGATGTCGTGTTGTCGTTGAATGTGCTGACGGTGAAGTTCATGACTCGGTAGTTGCGGTTTGTGCCCGACTGGTCGAGAATCCACTGATATGCATCAGTCTTCTGGACTCCGTTCATCACCTGAGGTTCAGTGAACATTCCGTCGTTGAGATATCTCTTGTTGACTGACCACATATCGAAGAGGCACAGCACAATGATAAGAACCGGGATGAAAAGTGATTTCTTCTCTCCCTTGACCATGAAGTAGATTAATGCGGCACCGATAAGGATGATGACAAGACTTCTCCATGCATCGGCTGTGAGCATGGCTCCACGCATTGTACTGATGCTGGAGAGGATGCTGTTGCCCATGTTGCTGTCGAAATATCCCTGAGCCACATACTGCGAAACGGTCTGGCGGTCACTCGTGCTTACGCAGTCACCGAAGAAGAGGTCTGATGCTACTGCAAAAATCAGACAGAGTCCTGCCGTGATGCCTGTGCTCCAGTAGAGTGCCTTCAGTTTTGCTTCCTTGTCAAGGTGCGATTCCTCGCTGAGCAGTTCCTTCAGTCCGAGCAGTGAAAGGAGAGGAATGGTGAACTCTGCCACGACAAGTATGGATGAAACCGTCCTGAACTTGCTATACATCGGTACGTAATCGATGAAGAAATCCGTGAATCCCATGAAGTTCTTGCCCCATGAGAGCAGGACAGAGAGTATGGTCGCAATGATCAGCGCCCACTTCATCGGGTTCTTGTTCGGGATGAGGAACAAGGCGAGGATGAACAGCATGCAGACGAGTGCGCCTAAATAGACTGGTCCACTTGTGCCAGGCTGTTCGCCCCAGTATTGTGCGAAGGCTCCATAGATTCCAGCGCTGTCGAGCTGGCTGTCTGCCTTCTTCATGGCTGTCTCATTTGCCGAAAGCGGAACACTTGCTCCACCCATGAGGTTTGGAACGAGGAAGGTCCATGTCTCACCGATTCCGTAACTCCAGTTGGTGATGTAGCTTCTCTCAAGTCCGCTGTCTGTCTGGTCTTCCGTCTTTCCCTGCTTCACAAGTTCCGATTTGCCTCTCATGGTGTCCTTTGCATATTCGTATGTATGGTAGAGATTGGACGAGTTGATGCCTATTGCAATCACTGCTGCTGCAGCCACACATCCCGATGCCTTCAGCCATCCTGCAAAATCCTTCTTCCTGAGTGCATCAATGAGGAATGCAACGACCATCAGTATCTCCGGTATAAGGAAATAGTAGGTCATCTGGATGTGGTTGCTGATTATCTGCATGCTTGCAAACAATGCTGTGATGACGAATCCTCCGAGGTATTTCTTCCTGTAGCACAGCACCATGCCCGCTATCGTAGGCGGTATGTAAGCCAGTGTGAACACTTTCCAGATATGTCCTGCTGCGATGATGATGAAGAAATAGCTCGAGAATGCCCACACGATTGCTCCGAGGGCTGCCATCCACTGCCTGAAGTCGAAGGCACGGAGCATGATGTAGAATCCGAGCATGCTGATGAAGATGTAGAACACATAGTCGGGCAGGCCGAGACGATAGATGGCCTGATATATTGACAGACCTTCTGTGGAGTTATAGCTTGGTGCAATCTGGTAGGTCGGCATTCCTCCGAAGATGGAGTTTATCCATCGTGGTGTGTCGCCACCGTTGGCATCACGATACTGGTTGAGTTCCACTCCCAGTCCGTCTGCGGCACCGTTGTCGTGCTGGCTCAGGCGCCTTCCGTCGAACACTGCCGGAGCGAAGTAGGCATAGGAGATTACTATGAACAGCAGTACACAGATGACATCTGGCCAGTATTTCTTTAATTCATAATTCATAATTCAGTTTATTTACAATTTACCATTTACGATTTACCATTTATTCTCCATTTAGTCATTTCATCATTTTACCAACTATTGACTTAGATAGTATGTCTAAATTACCAAATCGTAAATAAATGGTAAATCGTAAATGGTAAATAATAAGTAGTTCATTTTTCATTATTTGAAAGTAATCAGGAAGTAGTTCTTCTTGCCTTTCTGTACGAGGAGATACTTGCCGTCGATGAGGTCGGCTTCAGTCAGTATCTGGTCGAAGGCTGCGAGCTTGTCCTTGTTGATGCTCACGCCGCCGCCCTGAGTCAGTTTCCTCATCTCGCCCTTGCTTGGGAAGATGCTGGCCTTTTCGGTGCAGAGGTCTACTGCCTTCGCGCCACCTTCGAGTTCTGCCTTTGAGAGTTCGAAGTGAGGAACACCGTCGAATACTGCAAGGAGTGTCTTCTCGTCAAGTTTCAGCAGACTTTCCTTTGTTGCCTTTCCGAAGAGAATCTGACTTGCCTCTACTGCCATTTCGTAGTCCTTCTCGCTGTGAACCATGATGGTGAGCTCCTTTGCCAGACGCTTCTGGAGCGGACGGAGTCCTGGGTCAGCATCCTGCTCAGCGATGAGGCTCTCCACCTCGTCCTGCGTGAGGGTGGTGAATATCTTGATGTACTTCTTTGCGTCTTCGTCGCTGGTGTTCATCCAGAACTGATAGAACTCGTATGGAGATGTATAGTCTGGATTCAGCCAGATGTTTCCCTTCTCTGTCTTTCCGAACTTAGTTCCGTCGGCCTTTGTCACGAGCGGACAAGTCAGTGCAAAGCACTCAGTGCCGTTGATTCTTCTGATGAGTTCAGAACCTGTGGTGATGTTACCCCACTGGTCGGCCCCGCCAAGCTGCAACTTGCATCCGTGATGCTCGTTGAGGTAGAGGAAGTCATAGCCCTGGAGCAGCTGATATGTGAATTCCGTGAAAGAAAGTCCGTCGCGGGCCTCGCCGTTGAGTCGCTTCTGCACACTTTCCTTTGCCATCATGTAGTTCACTGTGATGTGCTTGCCGATGTCGCGAGCGAAATCGAGGAATGTGAAGTCCTTCATCCAGTCGTAGTTGTTCACGAGTTC
>CALELI010000010.1 GCA_937902455.1 uncultured Prevotellaceae bacterium
TTGGAACCGTTCGACCCTCTCGGATTTCGTAATTCGGATTTCGTATTTATACCGAGCGTAGCGAGGTAAGCCTTGTACCAGATTGTCTCACCTTTGAAGTACCCGGTGTTGTCGAAATGAAGGTACACCTTCTCCTGTGGGAAGAGGCTGGTGAACTTCGTGACCTTCTGCAAGACATTCAGAGCATTGTTTCCAGATACATCATTCTGTGCCTGAGCAATAGTTGCCAGACAAGACAGAGTTAATATGTAGATGAAGCGTTTCATAACGATATGGTGGACCTTTGCAAAGCTAATGAAATTTTATTTGTTTCTATTATTGCTGTCTGGAAATGTCACTATGTCCGTTCTCTTCTCATATGTAGTGATACGTTCCTTCTCGTCCAGACCTCGCTTCTTGAAATCCTCGAAGGAGATAAAATGAAAGTTCCTGCCGACATGGTGGCTGAAATCCACAAATGCAGGTTCGTGATCGTCTGCCCATATTGCAACCTTGGAAGACAATTCCTTATCTTTGTTTATCAAGTGAACATAGAAATATTTCCTACCTATGTCTTTCTTTACCTTTTCATACTTTGTGTAAGGCGCTTCAAATATATATAGAGAGTCATCAAAGGAAACATCAATCTTGCCTTCAAGGTAAATTGGTGCGAAGAATTGTGTAACATCCTTTGCAAGTTCCGCCAGTTGTTGTCTGCTTTTTAGGGAATTAGTCTGAGATGATGTCGCCATATCTTCAAGAGACGTTCCTCTAAATATGTATTTTCCAACCTTCACATTATTTCCACGGATATCAATGTTATCTAATGATGAACATGACGAAAAAGCAAAATCTTCAATTATCTCAACAGATTCTGGTATTACGATGGACTTCAGACCTGTGCAATTGCTGAAGGCAAACGCCCCTATGACCCTGATTGAATTTGGCAGTTCAACTATACTAAAATGAGGATTTTGGGAAAAGGCATTTGATCCAATCCATCGCGTGCCATTTCTAATCTTGTAGGATTTTCTTTCCTGGTCTGCAATCTTTACCAGAAATTTATCGGCATAGATTATTCCATCTTTTTCCGGAAAACCAGTACATAGATAGAATGCCGATGATGCTACATATTTAGCCGAAGATGGAATATTTACACTTTTCAGTTTCAGGCACTTGAGAAAAGCAAAATCATGAATGCTGTCAATCGTTTCAGGCAGGTTCACCATTTCAAGACTACTACATGATGCAAATGCATTCGCTCCGATTGACTTCACTGCAAGTTTGTTTTTTCCAACGGTTATTGCTTGTGGAATGGATACTACTTGCTGTTCTGGATCGGCAACACCTATGACTGTTGCATAAATATTACTGATTGAATATCTGATCTTGTCAATAGTTGTTGTATCGTTCTGTGCTATTGCATAACTGGCTACGAAGATGAATAGACCACAAGACAATAATGTTTTATGCGTTATTTTAATAACGTTGTATTCTGATACACTATTTATTCTTTTCATGATTTTACTGAGGTTTAGCATTTATATCAATATTCTTCATGTGGTGATAAATTCTCGTAGCATCGGACTTGAATAATATTCGAATATCTATAGGTCATTTTGCGAATAATTAACAAAATAGGGACTGTTTTCAGTATATATCAAATCCTTGGGCACTTATCATCACATGAAATCAATATTAATCGTTTACACACTACTAGTGTCTAATTTATGTTACTTGTTTTAAAAACCACAGATAACGTTAAAACATCAAAACAACATCCATCGTAACATCTTACGAGGGTATAATTATTACGATGCTCAATTGAGGACACCACTGTTGCATGTCCGTATAACATTGTGAATCCAGAAAACGATTTCGGTGGAACACATACAATATCTCTAACAGATACACTATTTGACGAAATATTCGATGTGATAGTTGTGACATTTCTATTTGTTAGCTGTTGTATAGCACTCCCAAGGTATTGAGTACTATAATATTCAATATTAGAATCAAATTTTTTCATTGCTCTTTGAATAGAGTCTAAAGAATATTTACTACCGAATACATTGTATATAGCTTTGTATGCACAGCCGCTTGTTCCTAATAATGTTTCAGGTATGTAATAATAGTTACTATCTCCGTATTCTACACCTTCTCCAGAACCTCTTGTCATTTTTTTCGTGGCCAAAGTGGAATATTCATCCATTCCCCAGTCATCATCCTGAGAACAACTTGTAATTAGACACGATATTGCAAATGCAATAATCACTGTAGATAGAATAAACTTTTTCATAAATTTACATTTTGAATGTCAATTAATTTTATAAAATCTTTGTTCTTTTTAAGCCAACATGTAGTTTCATCCTGAATACAAGAAATGATTGGAGAAGGAACTGTGGCTTCCTTTTTCAATATTAGAATCGCAACATGGTCAGCAGAGCAATGAGTATCTGGGTGAATCTTGTCATGACATTTTTATTGATAGTTCAACGAAAGACTGATAGTTCTCAAAACCGTAAGGGTCAAGGGTCATGCCACATCTTATTTACTCATCTCGTAATGTGCCACTTCCCTGATGCCGTTTTGCAAATACGGATGTGTCACTTGCGGGAGCATTGCCTGAAGGATACTTTCATCCTTTTCTCTGATTTCCTCATTGCCGTTAGGGGCAATGATGGCTTTCCAAAAGTCCTGCACATATAATTGCTGCATAATTAGTGTCTATTATCAATTCGAGGCATGATGTGTCATAGTTTCTACTCAATGACTCTTATCGGTTTATATTTTGTTATGTGTTGGTTGGCTTGCAGTTGGTCGATTCTAACGTTGTAACGCCTTGTGCCATAACTCCAGCCTTCTCCGTTCACCACGACATCGGTCACGTTATCTTCCATAATGTCAATAACTGTGCATGTCTCTGGCAGCGGAGGATATTTATCTACCATACAGACATATTGTCCTGCCACACCCTTTATGTTATAGGACTTGCCCAGAGGTATTATACCATTGTTAGATTCGATGATTTTATATTTCTCTCCAGTAGCCACATCGCGAATATAGTTGTTGAAAGTACTCTGAAAATATGTCAAGTCCCAGTATTGCAGCTCTACATAGGCAAGATATGTTGCCTCTTTGGTACACCAGATGGCATATCTGTTGATGACATCATAGAAATAGCCTGCGGGCATCGCCACCGTATGGGCATCGGTATATATAGGAAATGTATTCTTGTCGGAAGGGTCATATTCGCCTGGAATCTCAAGGAGTCTTGGAGCCTTTATGTGTGTCGGAGCCTCTTTGTCATATTTGATTTTAGCAAAAGGCTCTGCCTTGGGCTGGGTTACATTATTATGACTGGCACATGCTGTCACCATCAGCATACACAGCATTATGATTAATGTCTTCTTCATATCCCTATTGTTTTATTTTTCAATGTAACTATTGATGTATAGTGTCCTCATGTTTAAGTCCAGCCAACTGCACAAGTGCCAGAATCGGATATTCTTCACATCTTCAGGCAGCGGTGGGAAGACAACAGTGAGTGCAAATGTCTTTCCAACCATTCCCCTCACATGGAATGAGTTCCAGCAGTCTTTCGTGAGCGAACGGCGTGCCTTGTAGTGGTCGCCTGTTTCGGTGTCCTCTATGTAGGTCTGGTCACCTCCAAGCCAAAACCACTGCCCTTCTTCTTCGCAGGTACCTACACATACTACATGAGTTTCATTTTCCAATCGTTTGATATAGAAACCTTCTCTGGAAATGGACTGATTGGTATTCAATGGCAGATTATCTACATAAGGGTATCCGTCAGAAGCATGGGTAGGAAGGTCTTCTTGTATGTCTTCGCCTACTTCTTCAGCGGTCTCACTATTGTCAGTATCTGCAATTTCCTCCTCGACAGATTCGGGTTCTTCTTCGGCAACATCCTCTGCAACTGGAACTTCGGGGACCACTACCTCCTTGTCATGTTTTTCTGCATCCTTATACCTGACAATGGTCTCGGCCTCTCCGACGGTGAATGTGAAGGCGCAGAAGAGTGCAATTATCCAGAGCACCGTGCCCGTCTTGCCCTTGATGCCCATACAGCCTATGGCTGATTTCTTCATCTCGATGAAACGGCTGCGGATGAACGAATGATAGAACCCGTTGGCGATTACCATGCTGTCCTCTGCCACTTCCTCGAGCAGGATGGTCTGATAGCGGAA
>CALELI010000011.1 GCA_937902455.1 uncultured Prevotellaceae bacterium
ACGCTCGGAAAAACTCAAATAAATTTGGTTTTTCGCTCGCTAAATCGTATCTTTGTGACCAGTAAATATTATCGGTAGAGTTTGATGCGCTATGGAATACATGTCACAGGAATGCTACGACCAGCTGGTGGCTGAAATACAGGAACTGGTGAATGTGGAGCTGCCTAAGGCAAAGGATGAGCTGGTCGAGGCCAGGGCAAAGGGCGACCTGAGTGAGAACTTCGAGTATCATGCTGCGAAGCGGGCCCACGGACGACTTCTGGGCAAGATCCGGTTCAAGCAACGTGTACTGGAATATGCACGGGTGCTCGACACATCTGTCCTTGACGGCGATGTCGTCGGCTTGCTTCGTAAGGTGGAACTCACCAACCTGAACACCAATGCCACGATGACCTATACCATTGTCAGCCCCCATGAGGCAAATCTGCGCGAAGGCAAGCTTTCCATAAAATCGCCCATAGCCGAGGCACTGGTAGGGAAACGGAAGGGTGATGTGGTCGAGGCACATGTACCTGTGGGTATCATAAAGTTAAGGATTGACAATATAACTATCTGATGAGAGCGAGCAAAGGAATGAAACGTCACCCATATCTCATAGACAAGGCAATAGGCTACTATCTGGCAGCAAGTATCCTCTCGTCTATCGTCGTGCAGCTGAATACGCTGGTCGATGGCATCGTTGTCGGGCAATATGTGGGCACTGACGCTTTCTCAGCCATCAATCTCTACACACCTGTCGGTCTTGTGGTCGCCGTCTTCTTCTCGATATTCTGCGCAGGGGCAAAGATACTGGCAGCCCGTTCCATCGGTAAGAGAGATTCGCAGAATACCAGCCGCATCATGTCGACAGCGATGGCCACGATGATAATACTTGGAGCCATAGGTGCCTTGGTCACAGTCATGTTCAGCGAAGAGATTGCCGACGTGGTTTGTCGCGAGAGTGCCTCCAGAGGCTATTTCATCGACTATCTGATGATTATGGGCACATGCTGCATCTTCACCATAGCCTGCACCTACACGGGGTTCTCGGTCGATGTCGACGGCCGTCCACGACTCTCCCTCATGGCACACATCATCTCTGCTGTCACCAACATCGGTCTCGACATACTGCTTGTCGGAGTCTTGGCCCTGGGCGTACAGGGGGCTGCATGGGCGTCTATTGCCGCCTCGTGCGTCAGTTGCATCGTCTGTGGCACCCATTATTTCTGCAAGCGATGCTCATACCGGCTTCACCCCGTCATGTCCTTCTCATTCAGGGCATTCGGACACAACATCAGATATGGCATTCCGCTGGCAGTCGGTTTCCTGGTCACGGTACTGGTGGTCTTTTCGCTCAACACCATCATTCAGACATGGCAGGGTGCTGACGGACTGTTTGCCATGTCGGTGTGTATCAACATGATTACCATCGCCATAATGCTCACTGGCGGACTTGGTTCGATGGTTCAGACCATAGGCGGATTCCTGAAGGGCAGGAGGGACACCACAGGCCTGCGGATGCTGGTTGGTCGTGACCTGTTGCTGCTCTGCGTGTTCTCCGCCTTCTTCGTGCTGGCAGTCGAGTTGTTCCCCGGACTCTTCGCAAGGATGTTCGGAGCCGACAGTCCCCGGCTCATCGGCTACACCTGCACCAGTCTGCGCTGGTTCGGCTGTGTCTTCCCGGCCTATCTGTTCTGCACGTTCATGGTGTATGTCTACCTGATGTCGGGACGCAAGGCCCTGGCATCGGTGACTATCCTCATATTCCTTGCCATAGTGGTGCCGTTCCTGCAGATATGGGCCGTGACCACAGGCGATGCCCGTCTATGGCATTCCTTCCTCGCATCAGGGGTGGCATCCATACTGGTGGTTGTGGTCATTGCGGAAATCATAAGATACAGGGAAAAGGGACTTACTCATGTCACGCTTATCCCGCTGAGGCAACGATATATACTCGACATATCCGTGATGAACAATCAAGGCAGTGTGGATGCAGCACTGACAGAGTTACGCACCGGCCTCCTCACTGTCATTGCAGACGAGAGCAGGACCGCAGGCATATGTTCTCATGTCAGGCACATGCTCATGTCGGTTGTCCGGCACGGCTACGATGGCGACGGCAGGCACTACATCGACCTCTCTGCAATGTCCAGGGACGGAAGTCTCATCATATCTGTCAGTCATGACGGCAGACGTGTCGATTGCGCCCTTGACGGCGAAGACCGTCCCGAAGTGGAGCACCGCCACATGTATGGCCAGTACATGATTGACCTGACATGGCCGATTTGAAAGGATTATAGTATGGATTCACTGATAAAGACATATGAAAACCGGTTCCGTGAGTCGTGGGACGAACCAGCACTCACTGATTATGGGTCCGACCTGACCATAAGATACTGCGATGTGGCAAAGCGCATATCGTACCTCCATCTGCTGTTCGAGCAGGTGGGAATCAGGCCAGGCGACAAGGTGGCGCTGTGCGACAGGAACAGTGCCAACTGGGCCATATCCATGCTTGCCATACTGACATACAGGGCCGTGGCAGTGCCGCTTCTTACCGATTACAGTAATTCCCAGCTGGTAATGCTCTGCGAACATTGCGGGGCCAGGTTCATGGTAGGAAACAAGAAACTGTCCCAGCTGTGGCCCGAGGGCAAATGCCCGATGTATCTGCTCGATACGGAAGACCTCCTGCCGATGACTCCGACAATACAGACCGACCAGATAGAAGAGTCCCTGTTCCTTCGTCACCGTCAGCTCTATCCCGGAGGATATAAGCGCGAATCGGTGTCCTACGCAGCCGAAGACTCGCTCGACGACATGATGCTGCTCAGCTATACCAGCGGCTCTACGGGAAACCCGAAGGGCGTGATGCTCTCTTACAGGTCGCTGATGGAAAACGTCGAAATCGGCATTCACAACCTGGAATTGAGGAAGGGAGAGAGCGCACTCGCCATCCTGCCACTGGCACACATGTTCGGACTCGTCTTCGACTTGCTCTTCCCTATGGCCATCGGAGCCCATGTCTACATATACGGCAGACGGATGGCACCGCAGATGCTGCTCGAGGCATTGCAGACCGTGCGTCCGCGAAGCCTGAGGGCCGTACCGATACTGCTGGAGAAGATAGTGCAGAACAAGGTCCAGCCGGCACTCCGGCAGCCCGTGACACGACGTCTGCTCCTCCTTCCACTCATCCGTCAGGCCATCTACCGCAAGGCAGGCAGGAAACTGCGTGAAGCCTTCGGTGGCAACATCTGCCAGGTGGTGCTGGGTGGAGCGGCACTCAGCAAGGAGGCTGCAACCATACTCCACCGCATAGGCTTCCCTTATCGTGTCGGCTACGGCATGACCGAATGCGGTCCGCTCATCGCCTTCACCGGCAAGGGCAGGGTGCCAATAGGTTCGTGCGGAAGGAAAATCGGCAACATCGAGGTGAAGATACTCAGCGATGACCCATCCACCGAAGCGGG
>CALELI010000012.1 GCA_937902455.1 uncultured Prevotellaceae bacterium
GTTTCATGAATCGTGAATAAATATTTTTCAGCCACAGAGGATGCAGTGCTGCACCTACTGCGCCAATAGCAATCATAACAAGAGAACCAATGTTAGTACCCAAGAGTGTGACAAGGAGGTACATTATGCCCATTGGAACGAACAATGCCACGAGTGACACAATAATCTGGTACTTGGAATTCTGACCACCCTTCGTCATCTTCTCATTCAGATGTATGGTAGTGGAATTGTAAACTGCCAGCTGGAACAGGAACGGGAATATCACACCCATAGAGAAGAACAGGCATGCAAGTGCTTCCATAAAGGTCATCTTATTCTCGATAACAGGCATGATACAGAAAATCAGAGGCAGAATCATCATCAAGCAGTTGAAATAGTACTTAGCCTTGAGAAGTGCAAGCACGGATTCCTTACGGCTCATCAATCCGTCAATGTAGTTACCCTCTGCACCCATCACATTAGTGAGAGTGATGACGCCTAACGCCGAGAAACAGTACATACAGATAAATGTACGCATGAACGGCTGATTGTCGTAGGCATCGGTAAAGGCAAACAGACAACAGAACATCAGAGTACAGATAAGTCCTGAGATGAACGACTTACGGATTATCTGGTTGCGGATAATTGACTTGATTTCAAGTTTAAGATATTCACCGACAATGCCGAACCGGTTGAGGAAACTCATCTCGGAAGACTTCACCTTCTTGATCTTCTCAACCTTGGCAATCTCCATGTAGACAAACTTCTTCTGGAAGATTCTGTTGACGAAGAACATCACAAGAATCATTGCAATGATGATGAAGAAACTCAGTGCATTCCAGGTGATGCATCCACGAAGAAGATCAGATGACGCATCGAAGAACCAGTCAGCATTGACCATTCCGAAGAATACCAGAGCACCATATATTGCACAAGGGATGAGAAGGTACCATGTATGATGATTGATGAGTGTCCTCCAGAAAAGATACCAGTAGCCATCAAACACAAACATAAGCCATACTCCCAGCATGTAACCGATGAAGTTGGCAAACGTGTAGAACGGAGCAAGTGCCACAGACATTATTCCAAACGGAACGAAGAAGAACATCCAGAACAGATTTCCCCAGCTGAGACCAATTTTCAGCAGGAATGCGTTGTGGAGGAAATTCTCCGGTATTGGCAGCAACTTGTATGGCTTAATTATCTGTGCAGGTGTTTCCTGCATACCGAACCTGGTAAAGAAGTCGATGATGAGGAATACAATGAAACCGCCATTGATGATGTCATACGGTTCGGAACTTTCATCCTTCAGCACATTAGCGAAAAGAAATCCGAAAAACATAAGATACACAGCCCAGAAGCCTATGAAGATAAACGTGAACACCTTCATGGCCCTGTTCTTGTCCAACATCGGATGGCGTTTGTCAGCCAGATGCTGATTCTTGCTCAGAAGCCTGTACAGTGCTATATTTTCCTTGAAAGTCATAAAAGTACTTTGCTGATATATGAACAATTTAGAAGTTTTACTTATAGACGCAACCTAACCGGATTTTACTACAGATTATACTGAAATAATGTCCTTTTTGTCTTATTTGCTGAGAAATCTCTCAACTTCGATAGCGGCCTTGCTACCAGAACCGGCTGCCACAATTGCCTGACGGTAATCAGGGTCAGCAACATCTCCTGCAGCATAGATTCCAGGAATCGGAGTGCCAGTCTTGTCGTCGAGGACATTCTGATGGGAATCTACCTTTATGTAGCCGACCTCGTCGGTTGCAATCCATGGCTTGAAGACATCAGAGTTTGGCTTGTGACCAATAGCAAGGAAGAATCCGTCAATCGGCAAGTCATAATGACGTTCGTCTGCTTCACCTCTTCTGTGTACAAGATGAGCACCTTCCACACCGTTGTCGCCGAAAAGTCCTTCTGTGTTTGTCTCATAGAGGATTTCTATCTTCTCGTTTTCTTCCACACGCTGCTGGAGTATCTTGCTGGCACGCAGATAAGGCTTGCGTACAATGAGATAAACTTTTGATGCAAGTCCTGCAAGATATATTGCCTCACCGCAAGCCGTATCGCCTCCACCGACCACTGCCACTACCTTCTTGCGGTAGAAGAATCCGTCACATGTGGCACAGGCACTTACCCCCTGTCCCATGTACTTCTTCTCGTCTGGCAATCCAAGGAACTTGGCACTGGCTCCTGTAGCAATTATCACAGTGTCGGCTTCCACTTCGGAACCGTCATCAAAAGTGAACTTATAAGGTGCTGACGACAAGTCACTCTTCACACACATGTGGGAACGGATGTCAACTCCAAACTTCACGACCTGATTTCTCATCTTGTCCATCAGCTCAAATCCAGACAGGGCATCAGGAAAACCTGGATAGTTCTCCACCATGTCAGTAATTGTCAGCTGTCCACCAGGTTGCATTCCCTCATACAACACAGGATTAAGATTAGCACGACTCGTATAGATTGCAGCCGTATAGCCAGCAGGTCCTGATCCGATGATTAAGCACTTTATATGTTCCATAATTCCTTCTTCATTTTTCATTATTCATTTTTCATTATTCATTTTTCATTATTTTATCTCAAGTCAATCACATCTGCGTTTGGATGCTTTACCTTATTGAAAGCAAAGGTTCCTGCAGGGAATTTCTGGCCTTTCTTGTAACTGGTGACATTTATTTCAAGCCAGATATTCTTCGCATTCGTCACCTTTATATATTTAATATGGTATGTCTGACGGTCAACCCTGATGACAGCCTTGCTGATAGAAGACTTTGGATTGAGCGAGTTCATCACAACTTCGTAATACGAGTTTGTATTATTACCTTTTGTTAGTTTATACCCCTTCTTGTAAATGTCGAGGAAATAGTATGGATTCACCTTTGCCAGTTCAGAGGCCTTCGGCTTGGTGAGGTTCACTTCTTCGTTGGCCGGCACATACGACCACATACTTTTCCCGTCATACCATGTCTCCAGCCCTTCCATGACTGAATGGAATTTCTTTCCAAGCATGTCGAGTGTACCTTTATCAGAGCCATTTGCATTGCTGATGGTGAAACCGACTGTCACCCCACCCTCCTTCCTGAGTTGCGATGCGGCCTTGTCGAGTATGTTGGTCGTCAGTTCCTTTGAACTTGTCTGGGCAAACACATCAATGCCCGCAATGAGACTCACGAGCAAAGTCAGCAGAAGATATCTTGATGTTTTCATACTCATAAAATTCTATAACTTACATAAGATTTGAAATCAGCCTGTCGAGACTGTTGAAATCCTGGATAAGGACATCACGAGGCTTACTGCCGACCTGAGGACCGACAACGCCAGCCTTCTCCATCTGGTCCATCAGTCTTCCGGCACGGTTGTAGCCTATAGAGAACTGACGCTGCAGCAATGATGTGCTTCCCTGTTGCTTGCTGACAATCAGTCGGGCACATTCGGCAAACATAGGATCGAGATGACCGAGATCGTCGCCCTTATCAACTCCTTCTTCGCCTTCTGCAACTACCTCTGGAAGATATGCTGCATGAGGATACCCCTGCTGAGTGCTGATGTACTTACATATTCTCGACACTTCCGGTGTATCCACAAATGCACACTGTACACGGACAGGATCACCACCCTGCAGGTAAAGCATGTCGCCTCGTCCGATAAGCTGGTTTGCTCCTGGGCGGTCGATGATGGTGCGTGAATCCTGCATTGCAGCAACGCGGAATGCTATTCGTGCCGGGAAGTTTGCCTTGATGGCACCTGTGATAATCTGCACGGAAGGTCGCTGGGTTGCAATAATCATGTGGATACCTACGGCACGAGCCAACTGGGCGATACGGCAGATAGGAAGTTCTATTTCCTTGCCGGCTGTCATGATAAGGTCACCGAACTCATCGATGATGACCACATAGTATGGCATATATTCATGGCCTACCCTCGGATCAAGCTGACGGGCCTTGAACTTCTCGTTGTATTCCTTTATGGTTCTGACCTGTGCTCGCTTGAGGAGGTCATACCTGTGATCCATCAGCTGACAAAGACTGTTGAGTGTCTTCACTACATGCTGGACGTCTGTAATGATCGGCTCGTCCTCATCCTCGAGCTTTGCAAGGAAATGATTCTCGATAGGACTGTAGATACTGAACTCAACCTTCTTAGGGTCAACCATCACGATTTTCAGTTCAGACGGATGTTTCTTATAGAGAAGTGACGTGATGATGGCATTCAGTCCTACAGACTTACCCATACCGGTTGCACCGGCAACCAGAAGGTGAGGAGCCTTTGCAAGGTCAATCATGAAGACTTCGTTGGTAATGGTCTTTCCGAGCGCACAAGGGAGTTCCATCTTCGTCTCCTGGAACTTCTTTGATTCGAGCACGCTGTCCATCGACACGATTGCCTTCGTCTTGTTTGGAACCTCGATACCGATTGTTCCCTTTCCAGGAATCGGGGCAATGATACGGATACCTTCTGCAGCAAGGCTCAATGCGATATCGTCTTCCAGATTACGGATCTTGCTGATACGCATACCCTCTGCAGGAGTTATTTCGTAAAGGGTGATTGTAGGGCCAATAGTGGCCTTGATGCTACTTATCTCGACACCGAAACTATGCAGGACCTTTATGATCTGTTCCTTATTGGCTGTCTGTTCCTCCATGTCAATCTGTGGAGCATCAATGTCGGGGTGTTCAAGGAGTGAGAAAGGAGGTGTCTCATAGAACTCGAGGTCCTTATGTGGGTCGTACGGCTTGCTCATGTCGTAATGAACAGGCTCTGGTTCCTTTTCCTCCGGGAACTCTTCTTCCTTTGGCTCATCACTTATGGTGAATTCCACTGCATTGTCGCCAGGCTTCTTTATGTCGCTTCCGGCATTCTTCACAATCTCATCGAATGTGAATGACACCTCGTCTGGATTTTCTGCAGGCTTAGTCTCGGGTTCCGTCGGCTTGAACTCGACTGTCATCACACCATTTTCAGGTTCCTCTGCAACGTGTGTCTCTGGCTCGTCAACACTTCCACCATTCTGCAATGTCTCGAAAAGATTCTGGCTCTTAGATTCCTCCTTCTCAGGTGTTTCTGGCTGGAAGATTTCTCCAGTATTAACGTCAACGACACCATTGTCTACCGGCTCCGCTTCATCATCTATGACTTCGGAAGGTCCTTCTGCATTATCTTCTTCGTCGGCATTGATGACATTTTCATCATCCGACTTATGGTTTCTGACAAACCTACGGATTCCGTTCAGACGCAACAGACTCCTGATGATTTCGATAGTACGATAGCTGAAATACAACAGTATGAATATTGCAACGAGGACAAGAATGCCATAAAGGCCTGGTTCTCCGAGGAACGACATCAGCCATGTGGCAATGTCAGAGCCGTTCTGTCCTCCCGGGTTGACATGGGAGTGCTCGAACAACGGGGAAGTCCTCACGAGTGGAGTACTGAAAAGCATACTCGTCCATATCATGCATATTCCGAGGATGATGAACAGTCTTGTTGCCTTCAACCTGAATGAACCGACCAGTTTCAGTCCTAACAGAATGAGATAGACAGGAATGAAATAGGCGGCAAGTCCGAAACATTTGTTTATGAAGAAGAACGCAGACTGAGCGCCCCACAATCCACATGAGTTCTTGAACAGAGGAACAGGGTCTGGCAACGGATTGCCGTCAAGCGAATCCAGTATGCTGTAATCGTCTGCACCGGAATAAATATAGGAAGTGAATGCCAGCAACATGAAAAGGGCAAAGAACAACAACACAATGCCTACGATGAAACTTATCACCTGTATTCTCGGCATACCTGCATCTACACTCTTACCGTTCCTTTTCTGCACCCCTTTACGCTGACTATTTGTCTTATTTTTCAAGCCTTTATCTTTAGATGTCATTTTAAAAATCTGAAAACAATTCGCACTTATCAATACACAACGCAAAGTTACGATTTTATTTTCATAAAAGCAAATAAATACCGCAACTTAATGTCAAATTATTTCTATTCTACTTAATCCTCGAAGTCGTAGTGGTCAAGTTTCTTTCCACAGCCAGGACAGAACACATCTCCCTTATGTATTTCTGCCTTGCACTCACTACAATGATATTGTTGTCTCGTCGGTTCCATCTTTCAAACTTTATAGGGGTGTTCT
>CALELI010000013.1 GCA_937902455.1 uncultured Prevotellaceae bacterium
GAGTCATCAAGGAGACTATGGTTCCTCCTACTGACTACAGATATTCATATATGAAGTAGTAGGTTATAGCACGCTTCGCTGTAGGTTATAGTTTATAGGTTAAAGGTTAAAGGTTATGGTTAAAAGTTATAGGTTAAAGGCTAAAGTAATTTTACTTTTCACTATTCTCTTGGTTGGTGAGCTTGTCGAACCATCACTTTTCACTCTGAGCTATGCTCAGTCGTCTGTTCCTGAGGGATTTGCAGTAAAGCCTGTGCCAAAGGAACTCAACCTGGCACCATTCTGGCAGAAATATGTGAACTGCAACGGCATTCACATCATTTCCAGCTGGAGAGTACCCGACAGCTGTCTGGTTCAGGCCTACAAGACCCTCTATTCCATGACAAGCATGTTGCCGAAGAAGGTACTGAAATCCATGGTCGACTATGGAGTGAAGGTAGGAGTCATGGCACGTTATGAAGGCACGACAGATGTACCTGAGCATCACTACCTCATCAACGACACCACCCTCAACTGGGACCTTCGTGCAAGAGGACTGGAAGGAACCCTCGAGAATCCGCTTACTACATGTGCGGAAGAGAATATCCTTGCCTATCAGATTGACCCGTATCATGCCGAGGACATCCTCATACATGAGTTTGCACACACCATCCATCTTGTCGGACTGAAACGACTTGACAAGAATATTGACAAGAAAATCCAGAAACTGATGGATCAGGCGATTGCCGAAGGCAAGTACAAGGACACCTATGCTCTCGAGAACTTCATAGAATACTGGGCAGAAGGTGTGCAGGACTGGTTCAACGTGAATGCCGAGGCACCACTACCAAACGGTAAGCACAACTGGGTAAATACCCGTGAGGACCTGAAAGAGTACGACCCACGACTCTATAAGTTCATCGCACAGTATTTCCCCGACACCGACGAGCAGATAAGCAAGCACCCGAAGGTGAACCTCTATACTCATGATGACCCTGAGGCATTCAGGAAACTCAACGAGGAGAAGCCTCTGAACATCAATGTGCCTAAGTGCGAAATCACCAAGGTTCCTGAGGCTCTGAAAGTCAAACTCCGCCTGAGCGATTTCTACACCAAGTACGTAAACTGCAACGGCATCCATATCATGTCGAGCTGGAGAGTGCCCGACAGTTGCCTCGTACAGGCCCACAAGACTATCTATTGCATGACCAGCATGCTTCCTAAAGAGGTGCTCAATGCCATGACACGTGTAGATACACGGGTGGCTGTGATGGCACGGTACGAAGGAACCATTGACATACCTGAGCACAACAATCTCAAGAACGACACTACCCTCAACTGGAACCTACGCGCAAGAGGTCTCGGTGGAACAATAGAGGAACCTATCACATCATGTGCAGAAGAGAACATACTTGCCTATCAGATTGACAAATACCATGCCGAGGACATCCTCATCCATGAGTTCTCACACAGCATCCACCTCATTGGAATCGTGCAGGTTGACCGCAGCATCAATCGTCAGCTCCGCGAACTGCTCAGGCAGGCAAGGGCACAAGGCAAGTGGGACAACACCTATGCAGCCAACAACCTCGAGGAATACTGGGCAGAGGGTGTGCAGGACTGGTTCAACGTGAATGCCGAGATGCCATATTCCGACACGAAGCACAACCCGGTCAATACTCGCGAGGAACTGAAGGAATATGACCGTCCGCTCTACGACCTCATCTCCAAGTACTTCCCTGAGACCAACGAGCAAATCAGCAAGCACAAGAAAGTTGACTTGTATCACATTCGCTGAGCAAAGCTCAGAGCGATTAGCGATTAGTGATGAGCGATTAGCCTTGATAATTGATAACTTATAATTCTTCGGGCGCTACGGCCACTCAGGCGAGCATAGCTCGGAACATTGTTAACTATTAACTGATAACTGATAACTAAAAATATGACCAACTTATTTCCTAAACAGATATATGTTCAGCGCAGGGCTGAACTGAAAAAGGCAGTTGGAAGCGGTCTGCTCCTCTTCCTCGGCAACAACGAAGTCGGAATGAACTATGCCGACAATGGCTACCGGTTCCGTCAGGACAGTACTTTCCTGTATTACTTCGGCGGCGACTATGCCGGTCTGGCTGCAGTCATCGACATCGACAACGACAGGGAAATCATCTTCGGAGATGAACTCACCATCGACGACATCGTATGGATGGGCTACCAGCCAACCATCAGGGAGAAAAGCGAACTGGTGGGAATCAGCGACACTCGTCCGCTCAGGGAACTGGACTCGTATGTGAAGCAGGCTCAGGCAAAGGGCCAGACCATCCATTTCCTCCCGCCATACAGAGGCGACCACAATGTATGGCTGCACGAACTGCTCGGAATCAGTGCCGGCGAACAGCAGGCAAAGGCCTCCGTACCGTTCATCAAGGCAGTGGTGGACATGCGAAACCACAAGGCGCCCGAGGAAATCGAGGAAATCGAGAAGGCCATCGACGTGAGCGTGGAGATGCACCTTGCCGCCTACAGGAATGCCCATCCGGGTGCCAGGGAGTCACTCGTTGCCGCTGCTGTGGAAGAAGTGATGTTCAGGGAAGGCTACTACAAGGCATTCCCTACCATTGCCACAGTACACGGACAGACTCTCCACAACCACCATTATTCCAATACACTCAGGGAAGGCGACATCTTCCTCCTCGATGCAGGATGCGAGAGCGACTTCCACTATGCCGGCGACCTCTCGTCGAGCATGCCTGTAAGCGACAGGTTCACTGAACGGCAGAAGACCATCTACGAAATCCACCTCTCCTCCTTCAAGGCTGCCGTCGACACCCTTGCTCCGGGAGTGCCGTTCCGCAATGCCCATATCGCTGCCGCTACAAAGATAGCAGAAGGGATGAAGTCGCTCGGAATGATGAAGGGCGACCCTGCCGAGGCTGCCGAGGCAGGAGCCTACGCACTCTTCTTCCCTTGCGGACTGGGACACATGATGGGCCTCGACGTCCACGACATGGAATGTCTCGGCGAACAGTATGTTGGCTATGGCGACTTCATGCAGAAGAGCAGGCAGTTCGGTTTCAAGTCACTCCGATTGGCACGCCCACTCGAACCGGGATTCGTGTTCACCGTCGAGCCCGGAATCTATTTCATTCCGGAACTCATCGACAAGTGGAAGGCAGAGAAGCAGTTCACCCAGTTCATCAACTACGACGAGGTAGAGAAATGGAAGGACTTCACCGGACTCCGCAACGAGCTCAACTACCTCATCACCCCTGACGGAGCACGCCTTATGGGCAACAAGAAGAAGCCTATGACCATCGAGGAAGTGTACAACGCTAAGAATAATTAATTCATAATTCATAATTCTAAATCCGAAATCCGAAATCCGAAATTAACAGCAACTCGTAATTCGTAATTCGTAA
>CALELI010000014.1 GCA_937902455.1 uncultured Prevotellaceae bacterium
TAATGTCTGATTAATGTTATAAATCAAATATTTATGCATATGCTAAAGTTAAGTTTTTCATAATCCTAATCGTTTTACTGCGTCCTCGCGCATCTTGTATTTCAATATCTTCCCTGCTGCGTTCATAGGGAAAGACTCAACAAACTCTATGTATCTCGGTACCTTGTGGCGGGCAAGACTGGCCGTGATGAACTCCCTCATCTCGGGTTCGCTGACCTGTTCACCTTCCTTCAGGATGATGCATGCCATGGCCTCCTCGCCGTACTTCTTGTCGGGAACACCGATGACCTGCACGTCGCTGACCTTCGGATGGGTGTAGATGAACTCCTCTATCTCCTTAGGATAGAGGTTCTCGCCTCCACGGATAATCATGTCCTTCAGACGGCCCGTTATCTTGTAGTTGCCCTCGGAGTCACGGCACGCAAGGTCGCCGGAATGCAACCAGCCTTCCTCGTCGATGGCCTTGGCAGTCTCCTCTGGCATCTTGTAATAGCCCTTCATGGTGTTGTAGCCCTTCGAGCAGAACTCGCCGTTCACTCCGTCGGGTACTTCCCTACCCGTCTCAGGGTCGATAATCTTGCACATGACATGAGGGAATGCATATCCGACCGTGTCGCAGCGGACGCTGATGTCGTCGGTCCAGCTCGACATGGTGTTGCCCGGTGCAGACTCTGTCTGACCGTAGACACTGACGATGCCCTTCATGTTCATCTCGTCGGGACGGGCAGCCCTGCGCATGAGTTCCGGCGGACAGCCTGCTCCTGCCATGATGCCGGTACGCATGTGGGAGAAGTCGGTCTTGCGGTAGTCGGAATGGTTGAACATGGCAATGAACATCGTAGGTACGCCATTGAAACAGGTAATCTTCTCCTGGTTGATGCATGCCAGTGATGACTTGGCAGAGAAATATGGCATAGGACACATGGTTGCCCCATGAGTGACAGACGAAGTCATGGAGAGTACCATTCCGAAACAATGGAACATCGGTACCTGAATCATCATCCTGTCGGCAGTAGAGAGGCCCATGCGGTCGCCGATACTCTTGCCGTTGTTGATGACGTTATAGTGGGTGAGCATCACGCCCTTCGGAAATCCTGTGGTTCCTGATGTGTACTGCATGTTGCAGACATCGTCGGGACGTACCTCAGCTGCCATCCTGTTCACTACGTCGAGCGATACGAGACCGCTGCGCGACATGGCCTCATCGAACGTGAGGCATCCCTTCTTGCGGAAACCGACGGTGATGACATTGCGGAGCATAGGCAACCGCTTACAGTGCAGAGGCGTACCAGGCTCGTTGTCCTTCAGCTCGGGACACAGCTGGTCGATGATAGTCCTGTAGTCGGAGTCCTTGTTGCCGTCGACCATCACGAGGGTGTGGGTGTCGGACTGCTGGAGGAGGTACTCGGCCTCGTGGACCTTATAGGCAGTGTTGACCGTGACAAGCACGGCACCAATCTTAGTCGTTGCCCAGAAGGTGATGAACCATGCAGGCACGTTGGTAGCCCATACCGACACCTTGCTTCCCGGACGTACACCAAGTGACACGAGGGCGCGGGCAAAGTTGTCGACATCGTCGCGGAACTCGCTGTAGGTGCGGGTGTAGTCGAGTGTGGTGTACTTGAAGCAGTACTGGTCGGGCAGTTCATCTACAATCTTATCGAGGACCTTCGGGAACGTGAGGTTTATGAGTTCGTCCTTTGGCCAGAGGTACACACCGCTCCCGTCGTGGTTTGGATAGAGACGGATGGACTTGCTCCTGTTGCGCTCGAAACGCTCCATATAATTGACGAAATGAGGGAGAATCACATCGGCGTCGGTGAGGTCCTCCATCCATTCAGGCTTCCATTCGAGGGATATGAAACCATCGTAGTCGATTGACGACAGGGCTTCCATGACCTTCCTTACTGGCAGGTTGCCCTCTCCTATCAGATTATATGTCTCGGCATCGTCGCTGTCCTTCATGTGGACCTGACGGACGTAGGCACCGAGATTGGTGATGGACTGAGCTGGAGTCTCGCTGTTGTCGCGGAATGTGTGGTGTACATCCCAGAGAGCACCGAGCTGGTCGCAGGCAAAGTCATTCATGAGGTCTCTCAGCAACGATGTGTCGGAATAGATGCCTTTCGTCTTGATGAGGATGGTGACATTGTGTTCCCTGGCAACCACTGTCAGTTCCGACAGATTTCTGCTGATGACTTCATGGACGTTGCTCTTTGCGCAGACACTGACGTACGGACACTTCATGTCGGCAGCGAGACGGATGAGACTGCTGACTTCCTCGATCATGCCTCGGTCGTCGGCAGAGATGTCGCAGGATGAGTCGAAACAAGGGATGACCAGTTTCCTCTCAACGAGTCTGCGGTATGTGCTGACTATGGAATACTTGTGGAATGGTCCGGATGGTTCTGTCCAGCCTGTCGCACTCATGACATTATAGACTTCAATGCCTGAGAACCGTACTTCACAGACCTTGTCGACCAGGTTGTCCCAGTCGAGATGCTCCCATCCGCGTGTGGAAAATGACAATTTCATGCGTTAGCCTCCTCAAACTCTATTTTATTGACGGCACTCAGGTATGCCATGATACTTGCTCCCACGACGTCGCGAGAGATGCCGCACCCGGAAAAGACCGTGCCTTCGTGGCATAACCTCACGACGGCACGACCCATTGCCTCGCGGCCCTCGGTGACTGACTGAATCTGGAAGTCATCAAGTTCGTAGCGCTTGCCTACGAGCTGTTCTATAGTCTGGAACGCAGCGTCGACAGGACCATCGCCGAGACATACGCCCTCAAGGATGGTGTTGTCCTTCATCAGCCTCATGTGGCACGTGGCGGTGATGGTGTTTCCCGAGTTGATGAGATAGCTCTCGAGATTATACTTGGCAGGAGCCTGGAATGCAACAGATGCGATGATGGCATCGAGTTCCTTGGCCTCTACCTTCCCGTTTTCGGAAGCCAGGCGGAGGAATGCGTCGTAGACCTTGTCGGAATCGTCTTCGTCGAGATAATATCCTAACTTGTTGGCTATTGCCACTACCGTCTCCTTGTTGTCGTGACGAGTGAGCTGGAGTGCATTGCCGTCCTGACTGCTATCTGATGCAGTCTTGTTATTTCTGTTGCCCATCGTGCAGACAGCCTTTATCTGTTCGATGGTCCTGAGAATCTCCAAGGTATTTATACCGCAAGAGGCATGACACAGTTCAGACTTCGTCTCGAGAATCTTCACGAAACGTTTCAATGAGGTCGTAAGCCTTCCATGAGGGACGGTCTTGATTTCATCAGCTCCGGCACATACGGCAGCTACGGCACAGGAATCAGCCAGGAAGAGTTCGTTGGAACAGTTCACACCGAGACGGACATTCTCAGGAACATGTACTCTGATGGCCTCTATGACTTCATGGAACTCGAATCCGAAGAGTGTTCCGGCAGAGTCGTGCATGGTGATGACTGTTGCACCATTCTGTATGGCTGTGTCGATTATGGAGAAAAGGAAATCGGTGTCGGCACGAGTGAAGTCGACAGCAATGAATTCAACGTCGTCGCATAACGACTTGCATTCCTTCACCTTACTACCCACCAGTTCAAGTACTGCTGCAGGTTTCAGATGACAGAGATACTCCATCTGGACCGTGCTGACAGGAACGGACACCTGCAGACGTGGATGACGGGCATCCATCAGTGCGTTCCATGTCTCGGATATACTGTCGGTGCTGAAAATGTCAACAGGAATTGCCAGCGTACTGTTCCTGATGGCAGATGCCAGAGACTTTACAAGCAGGACATCCTTCTTGCCGTTGGAAAGCCCACAAGTCTCAATGACGCAGACTCCAAGCTTGTCGAGCAGTTTCGAGAACTCGAGTTTCTGACGGAATGAAAGTACGTTGCCGAACACGCCATCAGCTAACTTCATCGTAATGTCACTAACAAAAATCCTTCTGTCCATAGTCTTCTTACCTATTTATATATAAATGACGTGCAAAATTACTAAAATATTTCCTTTTGACCAAAAAAAGGTGAAAAATGTAAAAATTATTTATAACTTTGCAGCATGAAAAAAGAAATCTATCTTGCTGGAGGATGTTTCTGGGGAATGCAGCATTTCCTGCAACTCATAAACGGAGTGACTCACACGGAAGTCGGATTTGCCAACGGAAATACCGATAATCCAACGTATAAGGAAGTCTATACCGACACCACCGGATATGCCGAGACAGTGTACGTAGAGTATGATCCGGAGCAAGTGTCGCTCACACGCCTGATTCAACTATATTTCAAGGCAATAGACCCATTAAGTCTCAACAAGCAGGGCGAGGATGAAGGAACAAGATACAGGACTGGCGTGTACTATTCCGACGAGAACGACCTTCCAGTCATCAAGGCCGAATTCGAGCGTCAGCAGAACATGCTTGGAGAGCCACTGCTCGTGGAACTCCAGCCACTGAAGAACTTCTTCAAGGCAGAGGAATATCATCAGGACTATCTTATCAAGAATCCAACAGGTTACTGCCATCTGTCACCGGAAATCTTCAAGATTGCCAAGCAAGGCTGAACACCTCCAGGGGCAGTTATACACCTAAGAAAGGCTACACATATTATATTATTAAGGAAATAATTTTGCTAATTAGTTTATTTTTACTACCTTTGCACAGACAAATCAAACTATCATCTTAATTATAATTCATTAAAAACAAAAGCGTATGAAAAAAATCTACTCTTTGATGGCTATGTTGATGGTGTCAGCAGTTGGTTTTGCTCAGGGCACAATGACTGAGGAAAATGCTACACTTTCAGACATGGGCTACCGTCTTGAAAAGGACGTAAACTGGTACGAAGGTACAATCAATGGTACTGTTTTCTATGATCCTGGATACGAATATGGTTCAGGCGTAGACTGTCTGTCGTACACAGACGCAAGCGATAATGGTATCAAGCTCAACAACTATTCAATCAACCAGTGTATCAACGAGAACATGGAATGGTTCTACCTCCAGCTCACTGGCAACGGTATCACTTGCGAACCAGGAAAGAACGGACTCCGTTCAACAAAGAACGAACGCTGGATTGCAGTCAGCGGTCTCCGTCCTGGTCAGATTCTCGCAATCGATATTTCAAACAGTGATGAGGCACAGTTCGTTCCTAACTCAACTGCATGTAATGCCAAGACCGAATGGGCAGACACGATGACTGACCCTCTTCAGGTTGTGGAAATCACAAGCGAAGTTCATGCCATTCAGGAACTTGCTGGTGACGGTACAGTCGACACTTACCGCTATTTTAAGGTAAACGAAGACAACACAACAGGCTGGATGTATGCTAAGTTCAACGGAAAAAGCGCCACAAGTATCTGGAGAATGCAGATCTGGTCAAGCAATGATGATGCTGAGGCAGTTTCTGCTCCTGTATACTCTATGAAGGGTGTTGACGGAACTGCACGCTGGATCCGTATCAAGCCAGGTCAGTCAACTTTCGGCAATGAAGTTAGAACTTACTACTCTGTTGACGGCAGCGAACCTCTCTATCTTGAAGATACAGACGAAATCGACCACTATGACCCAATTATCGACCCTGAAACAGGCGACACAATCGGTCAGGAACCTGTATACAAGAAGATAGCAAAGCAGGAAGGTGGCGAATGGGGTGACTATCTCTACGACACAACTCTCGGTGATGAGGCATTCGTGGCAATCTCTGAGTCAGACGACGAAGATGGTGACGGATTCGTTACACTCAAGTCTCGTTCAATCACAGAAGGTGGAGTATTCTCTGACGTAACAGAGGCTACCTACCAGGTTGGCGAAATCGTCCTCAACGGTCCATCACTCACACTCATAAGCATGAACGGTATCGAGCGTAACTACAAGATTGGATGGGATAACAACACTCTCTGCGGCGAGGGATACTCTCTCGTTGCCGAAATCGACGGCGGTGGTTCTAATCCTGTAGCAGTGGGCGACGTAATCCTTGCAACAAAGAGTGTCAAGGTTACAGTGGAAGCTGCCGGCTACACAACTGGTGAGACTGAAATAGAAGTACTTAACCCAGACGTAGAATACTTCGTAAAGGAAGACGGTAAGTACAACTGGGACTTCACGACATTCACAGACGAACAGCTCGAGAAGATCAACCAGACATACGTTACTGGAGGTATCTATTATCCAGATCCAGAAGACTCAACAAAGGTCATCACTTACACTCGCGAGGAATTCCTCCTGGGCGAGACTGAAGCTGGAGAAGAAATCCCAGATGCAGCAGAGGCTCTCTACGGTTCATTCGGATGGGATCAGCTCGACTCTCGTATGGCAGGCCGCCACTGGAGAGTAATGCTCACTGACACCCTCACAACTACAAGTTCAGAAGGTACAGACAGTGTATACTACACATTCTCATTCGGCGAAGACCATGTAGGTCTCTTCCACGACGGACTCGTGCTTGACTGTCCTATGGCTGGAACATATCCAGACAACTGGTCAGCAATGGCAATCTTCGACAATGGAAACGGCCTCTACTGTGTGACTAAGCCAACATTCACAATTCCAGAAGTGAAGTATGGTGAATATGTGGCATACTCTACAAACAAGACAGCAGCTTGCGAACCAGCTCAGGATAACTGGGACGGTGAAACTACTACATACGGCTTCACAAAGACTCTTGACAAGGAATCTTATATCTACACTATCGCAGTCTACACTACAGAAAATCTTCCAGACAACATCGCTGCTCCAATGAACAACGCTGAGTTCCAGAAGATCAACGCAATCTACAACCTCGCTGGTCAGCAGGTAGCAAGAGACTACAAGGGTGTTGTAATCAAGAACGGTAAGAAATATCTCCAGAAGTAAACATCACCATGTGAATCCCGATATGGATTCACACACTTTATGGAAACATTTCATTTCAGATTTTAGAGGTGAGCTCAGGCTCACCTCTTTGAAATCAAGACACTGAAAGCAAAAATCAAGCTGTCTCCAAAGGACACAGAACTTATGAGCAAACACTCTGAAACATTAGGCAATATCCTTCGTGAAAAGAGACTGAGTATCGCTACCGCAGAAAGCTGTACCGCCGGTGGAATTAGTGCCGAGATAGCCTCGATTGACGGTGCATCTGACTATCTTGTAGGAGGGACGGTAGTTTATGCAACAAGGCTCAAGAACGAATTGCTTGACGTCAGCCCTGACACTATCCATCGTTGCGGAGTAGTGAGTCGGCAGACGGCCGTGGAAATGAATGAAGGGGTTCGACGTCTGACCGGTGCGGATGTTGCCATTTCAGTCACAGGGTATATCGGAACTAATGGCGGCGATACATTTGCCGAGAACGGAACCGTGTGGATATGTGTAGGAAGGAATGGGGATGATTGTCATTCCATGTGTCTGAAGGTCGATTCCACCAGGCAAAAAAATTTGAGAAAGGTCATTGACTCCGCCCTGGAATTCGCAATAAACGTACTGAAATAGTATTTTTGACCAGCCTCTTGTGCAAAAAAGCCTTAAAACACATTATTTTATAATAATTTACGAAATTATCATCTCCAATTCAATTATTTTTACTAACTTTGCGGTCGCTTTGCGCGTGTTTACGCGTGAGGTCATTTATTAACAACATAATGTCTAACTGTATCAATTAAAAAAACAATTTAAAATTATGGCAGACAATTTAAAGAACATTCAGCCGCTGGAAGGTTTCGACTGGGAAGCATTCGAACACGACGGCAAAAGCGCAGCAAACATTGCTGAAGAAACAAAGGCCTATGAAGGCACTCTTAACAATGTAACTGCAAACGAGGTAGTTGAAGGTACTGTATCAGCACTCAACGACCGTGAAGTTGTAGTAAACATTGGTAGTAAGTCAGACGGTATCATTCCAAGAAATGAATTCCGTTACAACCCAGACCTCAAGGTTGGTGACAAAGTTGAGGTTTACGTTGAAAACCAGGAAGACAAGAAGGGTCAGCTTATCCTTTCTCACAAGCGTGCTCGCCAGGAGAAGTCTTGGGACCGCGTAAATGAGGCTATGGAAAAGGGCGAAATCGTTCAGGGTTTTGTTAAGTGCAGAACTAAGGGCGGTATGATCGTTGACATATTTGGCACAGAGGCATTCCTTCCAGGTAGCCAGATTGACGTTCGTCCAATCCACGATTATGACACATTCGTAAACAAGACAATGGAATTCAAGATTGTAAAGATCAATCAGGAATTCAAGAACGTAGTTGTTTCTCACAAGGCAATCGTTGAGGAAGAACTCGAAGCACAGAAGAAGGAAATCATCGGTCGTCTCGAAAAGGGTCAGATTCTCGAAGGTGTTGTCAAGAACATCACATCTTACGGAGTATTCATCGACCTCGGTGGCGTAGACGGTCTCATCCATATCACAGACCTCTCTTGGGGCCGTGTAAACGATCCTAAGGAAGTTGTTGAGCTCGAGCAGAAGATCAACGTCGTTATCCTCGACTTCGATGAGGAAAAGAAGCGTATTGCTCTTGGTCTCAAGCAGCTTGCTCCACATCCATGGGATGCTCTCGATCCAGACCTCAAGGTTGGTGACAAGATCCACGGTAAGGTTGTAGTTATGGCTGACTATGGTGCATTCATCGAGATTGCTCCAGGCGTAGAAGGTCTCATCCACGTAAGCGAAATGAGCTGGAGCGCACACCTCCACAGTGCTCAGGACTTCATGAAGGTTGGAGACGAGGTTGACGCTGTTATCCTCACACTCGATCGTGAAGAAAGAAAGATGTCTCTCGGCATCAAGCAGCTTAAGGACGACCCTTGGAGCGGCATCGAAGAGAAATATCTCGTTGGCAGCAAGCACACAGCTAAGGTACGCAACTTCACTAACTTCGGTGTATTCGTAGAAATCGAAGAAGGTGTTGACGGACTTATCCACATCAGCGACCTCTCTTGGACAAAGAAGGTTAAGCATCCATCAGAGTTCTGCAAGGTTGGCGACCCTATCGAAGTTGTTGTTCTTGACATCGACAAGGAAAACCGTCGTCTCAGCCTCGGTCACAAGCAGCTTGAAGAAAATCCTTGGGACAAGTTCGAGGAGAAGTACGTTCAGGATTCAATCCATGAAGGTAAGATCATCGAAGTTCTCGACAAGGGAGCTGTAGTTCAGCTTGAAGACGGAGTTGAAGGTTTTGCTACTCCAAAGCACCTCGTTAAGGAAGATGGAAGCCAGGCTCAGCTTGGTGAGACTCTTGATTTCAAGGTAATCGAGTTCAACAAAGACGCTAAGAGAATCATTCTTTCTCACAGCCGCATCTTCGAAGATGTTCAGCGTGCAGAGGCTAAGAAGAACGCTCCTAAGAAGCCAGCAAAGAAAGCAGAACAAACTCCTGGTATCCAGAACAAGGCAGCAAGCACTACTCTTGGTGATCTTGATGTTCTCGCTGCATTGAAGGACAAGATGAACGAAAAGGCTGAAGAAACTCCAGAGACTCCTGCTGAATAATTCAGACTATACGTTATATATATAATAAGGTGTGCGCTGGTTTCGACTAACGCACATCTTTTTTCAGTATTAGT
This sequence comes from uncultured Prevotellaceae bacterium, assembly GCA_937902455.1. GTDB lineage: Bacteria > Bacteroidota > Bacteroidia > Bacteroidales > Bacteroidaceae > Colivivens. The sequence goes on from CALELI010000014.1 coordinate 9,532, forward strand.
ACTCCTTGTACAAAGGGCCAAAATGGACGGATTATTTATATGAGTTTCAAATACAGTTTCCTCGTTAACGAAAAATAACAAAAATAATTGTCATATAATTTGGTTATTTCAAAAAAGATTGCTATTTTTGCAGTTGAAAGTATAAGTAGAACTGCGTATGAATAAAAAAATACTCATATTATTGATAGTAACCATGGTTTCAATGGTTCCACAAGTAATGATGGCTCAGGAAGTTACAAAGTCCGAGCCACAGAAAACACTTGTCGACCAGGAACTGAATGCCGTTACTATCACGTCAAGCGAATCAACTGTACTGATAAAGAATGCAGCCTCACAGGTTCTTGAGGTGTTTAACCTCGCAGGAGTAAAGGTTGCCTCAGTCAAGATCGACAGCGACAGCAAGACATTGACATTTAATGACCTTCCAAAAGGATGCTATATTCTTAAAGTAGGAAAGACAGTGCGCAAAGTGTATTTGAAATAATCAATATAGCTCAATGACATAAATCCTTGTTTATGGAACCATCAAGATATCATAAACAAGGAATTTTTTTTCAGAATGTCCTTTAACGAACAGGAAATATTAGCCAAACTTCAAGATCCATCGACCCGGAGAAGGGCCTTCGCGGAAGTCGTGAATCAATACAGTGAAACTCTGTACTGGCAGATACGACGTATGGTCGTAGATCATGAAGATGCTAATGATGTCCTTCAGAACACTCTCGTAAAAGCATGGACAAGCATCGGTTCGTTTCGAGGTGAAGCCAAATTATCAACATGGCTATTCCGAATAGCATATCATGAGAGCCTGACATTTCTGGAACATAAGAAACAAAACATTTCGATTGACGACGTTAGTTCAGAGGTTTCCAACCAGCTTGAGAGCGACCCTTATTTCGACGGTGATGAAACCCAGGCAATGCTACAGACCGCCATCGAGACACTACCGGCTAAACAGAAGGCAGTCTTTAACATGAAGTATTTCGAGGAGAAGACATACGAAGAAATTTCTGCAATCACGGGCACAAGCGTAGGCGCCCTTAAAGCATCCTATCACATAGCAATTGAAAAAATCTCTCATTTTTTTGATACACACGATTAAACCATTTGAAAATTAACAAGTCTTAAAGATAAAGATACAAAAGTTTAGGAGTTATGATGAACGAAAAAGACATAGAATTACGCTTTGGCAAGAAGAATCCATTTACTGTGCCTGAAGGTTATTTCGACAGCCTGACAGATAGTATTATGGCAAAGTTGCCTCAGGCTAATGTTGTGGAACTCAAGCCAAGGAAGCATTCCTATTGGAAAGAATGGACCGCAGTTGCAGCAGCATGCCTGATAGGTGCATTTGTATTTTTGCACAACAACAAGCCAGCCGGAGACAATAACGTCACCGCTGCAAATGAGACTGTATACGATGAGCAGTACCAACAGGATATGATGGAATATGCCATGGTAGATGCCAGTGATGTTTACGCATACCTTTCAGGTGAAGGCGTGGTTGAAAATATGTAAACCGTTTGATTATCTAAAAAACATAGCATGAAGCAACTAATCTTGATATTATCCTTTGCATTGGCTTTTGCCACTGTATCGGCACAGCCTAAGTTTCCCACTCAGCAGAAACAGCAATTTTCTCCTGAGCAGTTCCAGAAGCATATGGAGTCATATATCAAGTGGGCTGCTCAACTGACAGATGACGAGGCACAGAAGTTCTTCCCAATGCTTTCGGAAATGCAAAAGAAGCAAAGAGAGAATTCTCATCAGATTCGTCAGCAGATGCAGAAAGGTAATAACGCGAAGACTGAGGCTGAATTTGAGAATATCCTAAAAGAGACCACACGCCTTGAGTCTCTTAACAAAAAACTTGATTCTGACTACAACAAGAAGTTCAAGACGGTACTTTCATGGAAGAAAATATACAAAGTACGTCAGGCCCTTGAACAATATAACATGATGGCACTGCAAAGATTTACTCCACAGGGTGGCATGAGAAACGGCATGCCTGGTTTTGGCGGCGCGAATCAGAATGGACCTTTTGGAAAGAGAGACCAGCAGAACAAGCGTCCTAATCCTATGTGGAATGGTCAGCAGAATCAAGATAATTCCTCCAAATAACTGAATGACAAAAAAAAATGATAGCACCCTGACTGATGAGCAGATAAGGGGTGACTTGCGCTACTTGCAGTTATTGGCACAAAGTTATCCAAATATTGCAGCTGCGAGCACTGAAATCATAAATCTTGAGGCAATCCTCAATCTACCAAAACCAACAGAGCATTACATCTCCGACCCCCATGGCGAGAGTGATGCTTTTAATCATGTATTGAAGAACGCATCCGGATACATAAAGCGCAAGGCAAAGGAAGTGCTGGGAGACGGGCTCTCGCGTGAGGAAAGCCGGGATTTCTGTACATTGATCTACTATCCCGAACAAAAACTGCATCTCATTAAATCCGAAAAAACAGAGCAGGAGATAAATGAGTTCTATTCAAAAACCCTTGTACGTCTTGTCCTCGTATGCAGGGAGATTTCATCAAAGTACACTCGTTCAAAGGTTCGTAAGGCATTACCAAAGAACTTTGAATATATCATTCAGGAACTCTTACACGAATCAGCAGACGGAAAGAAGCACAGATATTATCAAAGGATTTTTGATTCGATCATAGAAACAGGTCAGGCTGACGCATTTATCATTGAATTAAGCAAACTCATCCAGAAACTTGCCATTGACCGCCTGCATATTCTGGGCGATATATTTGACAGGGGAAATGGAGCTCATCTTATCATGGACACTCTATGTGAATTCCAGAATTTTGATATTGTATGGGGCAACCACGACATCGAATGGTTTGGTGCTGCAGCAGGAAATAAGGCGTGTTTATGCAATGTCCTAAGGATTGCACTCAGATATGGCAACCTTGTAACATTAGAGGACGGATATGGAATTAACCTGCTGCCACTTGCTACTTTTGCAATGGAGACCTATGCTGATGACCCTTGTGAGCCGTTCCAGGTACTGAATGTATACGATGGAGTACAACGAGAGAGAGATCCCAAAATGAATCGTCTGATGGCACAGATGCACAAAGCCATTGCCGTTATTCAGTTTAAGGTCGAAGCGGAAATCATTAACCGCCGTCCGGAGTTTGACATGCAAGATAGGCTGCTTCTCCATCTTGTTGACTATGAGAATGGAACTGTAACTATTGACGGAAAGGAATATGATATGTGTGATACCAACTTTCCAACAATTGACCCACATGATCCATATAAACTGACTCCAGATGAAAATGATGTAATGGAACGCCTGGTTCATACATTCAAGATGTGTGACGAATTAAAGAAGCATCTCCAATGCCTACTTTCTCATGGAAACATGTACAACATTGCCAATAATAATCTAATGTTCCACGCATCCGTTCCTCTTAACGAAGACGGTTCGTTGCGCAAGGTTGTAATTAAAGGCAAGAAGTATGCCGGAATCAACCTAATGAAGAAGGTCGGAGAGATTGTACGTCAGGCATTCCACAATGATGGAAGTGACGATGACAAGCTGTATGCACGCGATTTCCTGTGGTACCTATGGTGCGGAAAGAACTCTCCACTCTACGACAAGGACCGCATGACCACATTCGAGCGCTATTTCATCAAGGATGAATCCTCACATACCGAGAATAAAGGCTATTATTATCAATACAGCGATGATGAGAAGGTGATGTGCAAGATAATGGATAATTTCGGGGTAAGAGGTAAAAACCGGCACATCATAAACGGCCATGTACCAGTTCGTATTCTCAAAGGCGAAAAGCCAGTAAAAGCCAACGGCAAGCATCTCGTAATTGACGGTGGATTCTCACGCGCCTATCAACCAAAGACCGGTATTGCAGGATACACTCTCGTTTATGATTCGCATGGGCTTGAACTTGTACAGCACGAACCATTTGTGTCTTCCGAAGAAGCAATAAAAAGGGCAAAAGACATTAAAAGTACGACTCAGATTGTCGAATCAACATCCAAACGTATCAGGGTCAAAGATACAGACAAAGGCAAAGAACTACAAGCCAATGTCGATAACCTAAAGAAATTGCTTTATGCCTACCGTCACGGATTCATAAAGCAAATCCAGAATAGTTAACGATATGTAAGTATTGACAATGGGAAAAGAGAAAACAAACATAAATAAGAAGATAAACATAAAGAACAAGAGGGCTTCGTTCGAATATGAATTCGTTGATGAATACACAGCGGGAATAGTCCTTACAGGCACAGAAATTAAGTCCATCCGTGCAGGAAAGGCAGGCTTGACAGAAACATACTGTTATTTCATCAACAAGGAATTGTGGGTGAAGAACATGTATATTGCACACTATTTCCAAGGTTCATTTGCAAATCATGTCGAAAAACGTGAACGCAAGTTATTACTTAACCGTAAGGAACTTAGATCGCTTGAAAACGAATGCAAGAATCCTGGATTCACAATCGTTCCGACATCCTTGTTCATTGACGAGAACGGTCGTGCCAAGTTAAACATCGCACTTGCACGCGGTAAGAAACAATATGACAAACGTCAGTCCCTTAAAGCCAAAGAGGACCGACGCGAAATGGATCGGGCATTCAAGAAATAATGACATACTATCCTTCTCTCTGCATCTGCTCGAGAAGGATTTTTTGTTTGTCAGTCAGACTTGTCGGCAATTTGACATTGAGTGTCAGTATTAAATCGCCAGCCTTGCCATCAAAACCTATATTGCCCCTACCCTTCAAGCGGACTTTTGTTCCTGGCTGAGTCCCCGGCTTCACTTTCAGCTTGAGTTTGCTGTCTCCGGCCTGGATTATCAGTTCGCCACCGAGAAGTGCCTGATACATATCAATTTCAATATCCGCCTGAGCATCGGCAGATGGTTTCTGTCGACTTGTAAAGCCACCGAACGGATTGAATCCACCTCCACTTTTTCCTGCCTTCCTGCCGATATTTCCAAATAGTTCAGAGAAAAAGTCTGAGAATCCCCCATTACCCATATTGAAATCAAAGCCTCCAAACGGATTACCGCCGGCAGCATCTCCACCAAAACCCTGTCCTACCTTATTCCATTGTTCACCATACTTGTCGTACTTTGCCCTTTTCTCTGGATCATTGAGAACATCGTAGGCCTCATTAAGCAACTGGAACTTAGCCTTTGCCTTTGGGTCATCTGGATGGAGATCGGGGTGGAACTGCTTTGAGCGTTTTCGGTACGCAGCCTTTATTTCACCTTGAGGAATATCCTTTGATACACCTAACACCTTGTAATAGTCTATAAATTTTGCCATAATTCTTGCTTTAGGGGTGTTCTATTAATTACATTTTAGGTGATTTGGAGATTTTTCTTTAGCAGATTGCGGCCATCCATGAAGAAGCGATGCGGGCATCGTGACTGAATGAAGGACAGCAAGATGCA
>CALELI010000015.1 GCA_937902455.1 uncultured Prevotellaceae bacterium
AAGTTCAGGCGAGCAAGCTCGGAGTCCTGTTAACTGATAACTGTTAACTATATTTGTATCTTGGATGATGTTCCAGGAGTTCCTGACGCAGATGCGAGGTGTCAATGTGCATGTAGATCTGGGTGGTGGATATGGACTCGTGACCTAACATCGCCTGAATGGCTCGCAGGTTGGCTCCACCTTCGAGCAGGCATGTCGCGAAACTATGACGGAAGGTGTGGGGGCTGACAGTCTTCTTTATCCCTGCCAGTTCTACCAGTTCCTTTATCATGTGGAAAACCATGATACGCGAGAGGTTCTTCTTGCGCAGACGGCTGACGAACACGTAGTCTTCGTATCCAGGCTTGATGTCGATGAGGTTGCGGTCGCGAAAATAGAGGCGTAGCTCGTGGATGGCCCGGTCGGAAATAGGAACTAACCGCTGCTTGGAGCCTTTGCCGAACACACTGAGGAAGCCTTCGTCGAGATAGAGATCGGAGAGCTTGAGATTGCAGAGTTCGCTCACCCGGAGCCCGCAGCTGAAGAGCACTTCTATGATGGTGCGGTTACGCTGTCCCTCGGTCTGCGAAAGATCGATGACGGAAAGGATTCTGTCGACTTCATCGGTTGTGAGTACATCAGGGAAATGCTGGGGGCGCTGAGGAAATTCAAGCAATTCAGTGGGGTCATCATTGATTTCTCCGTTCATCACGAGGAAATGATAGAAACTCCTCACTCCCGACAGGATACGCGAAAGGGACAGGGGATTGATGCCGAGGTCTATCAGCTGAGCAGAAAAGCGATGGAAGTCGTCGAGGTTCGGGGAAAGGATATCCACATTCTCTGCCAGGGCAAAGTCGGCAAATTTCTGGAAGTCGCGCTGATATGCCTGAACGGTATTATCTGAATAGGATTTCTCGAGTTTCAGATACTGATAATACCTGCGAAGGATGGCTGATAGAGTCAAAATGAAAGTTTAGAGTTTAGAGTGTAGAGTTTAGAGTCAGTTTTATAGTTTAGAGTTGGAAAGTTGAGTGTATTACAATTATGAATTATGAATTATGAATAATGAAAAATTGTTAACTTATAATTCATTGTTAACTGTTAACTGATAACTGTTAACTAAATCCATAAGTCTTTGCACTGCCTGGTCTTCGGGGATGTTCTTCTCGATGCACTGCTTGCCCTTGTAGAGGCTGACTTTCCCTGCTGCTGCTCCTACATAGCCGAAATCAGCATCAGCCATCTCGCCCGGACCGTTTACTATGCATCCCATGATGGCTATCTTCAGCGGACGGGACTGCCCTACTCCTATCGGATTGTCTGCAAACGCCTGCTTTATCCTTGATATCGTTTCCTGAAGATTATATAATGTACGTCCACATCCCGGACAGGAGATGAACTCGGTCTTCGTGATTCGGGCACGGGCTGCCTGCAGAATTCCGAATGCCACGGGTATCTCGTTCTCTGGTTCCTCGCTCAGGCTGACGCGGATGGTGTCGCCTATGCCATCAATGAGAAGGGAACCAATGCCTACGGCAGACTTCAGACGACCGTCCTCGCCCTCTCCAGCCTCGGTGACTCCCAGATGGAGTGGGAAATGCATGTCCTCCTTGTCCATCTCGCTGACGAGAAGACGTACAGACTCCACCATGACGGTGGTGTTGCTGGCCTTTATGCTGACCACCACGTTTCGGAAATCATGGCGGACACATACGCGAAGGAACTCCATACAACTCTCCACGATTCCTGCCGGAGTATCACCATATCGGCTCATTATCCTGTCGGAGAGCGAACCGTGATTGACTCCTATACGGATGGCGGTATGATGTTCGCGACAGATGTCGAGAAACGATACGAAACGTTCTTCCAGCCGCTGGAGTTCGGCTGCATATTCCTCGTCGGTGTATTCAAGATGAAGGAACTTGCGAGCCGGGTCGATATAGTTTCCAGGATTGATACGGACCTTGTCAGCATAGAGTGCTGCCACATCAGCCACTCTCGCATTGAAGTGAACATCTGCAATGATTGGCACATCATAGCCATCCCTGCGCAGTCCTTCCTTGATATTCTTCAGATTCAGTGCTTCACGCTCACCCTGAGTGGTGAGACGCACATACTCTCCTCCTGCATCGACAATACGTTCTATCTGTGCAATGCAACCTTCAGTGTCCATTGTAGACACTGTAGTCATCGACTGAACTCTTATCGGATTGTCACCGCCCATAGGCAGGTTGCCAATCATCACTTCGTTTGTTTGTCGTCTATTCATTTTTCATTATTCATTTTTATCAGAATCCAATAAGCACAAAGAACCAGCCAATGAAGAATCCTATCACAAAGCCAACAATGACCTGAGCCAGTGTGTGCTGGCGGAGAATCATACGAGCCGAGCCAAGAAGACCCGAGAGCAGGATAAGTAGCGACAGACCGCCGATGGGGTTGAATCCGAATACATAGCTGAATGCCACATATATTCCTGCCAGTCCTCCGATTCCGACCATGTGGGTACTGATTTTCCACTTTATGTTGATGAGTGTGCACAGAATCTGTGCCACAAGGGCTGCAACAAGGATGCCCTTCATGAACTGTGCCGTGTTCATCGTGGAGAAGATATAGTAGCACACACCATAACTGATGATTGTCAGTATGTACGGTATGAACCGATTCTCACGGGTGCTGAGCTGTATATGTGTCCACTTGTTCACCCTTCGGAAGATGTTTATGCCAGAACAGGGGACAATGACCGTAAAAAGCAGTACTGCTATAAGTACGTAGAGTTTGTATCCCAATGGCAACAGGCTCAGATAGCTGAAAAAGAAGAGCCAGATGAATGCCCACATCGGTCCGAGAAATGGTGTGAATATCTTGGAAAGTACGTTTGCTATGCGTATGATTGTCTTGTCTCTCATCTTCTTCGTGTTGCTATAGGGTATCCCAGATCCTTCCTGTATTTAGCCACTGTACGGCGGCTGATGTTCAGTCCCTGTCGTTTCAGTATCATCTCTATCTCTTGGTCGGAATATGGACTCGCCTTGCTCTCACCCTCAATTATAGCCTTTATCCTGTCGTTCACCTCGCTGCCAATCACAGCCTCACCCTCGGAATTTGCACGGGTACGGAGGAAGAAATCGGACAGAGGATAGATATGTCCATCCAGCAACACATATTTGCTGTTCTTCACCCGTGATATGGTCGATATGTCAAGGTTCGTACGTTTTGCCACGTCGTTGAGGGTCATTGGTTTCAGCACGTTCTCGTCCTGGGAAAGGATGAAATCCCTCTGGATTGCAATAATGGCCTGCATCGTCGTCTGCATCGTTTCATAGCGTTGCCGAAGTGCATTGATGAACATGTTGGCATCGTCAACCTTCTGCTTGGTGTAAGTGTAGGCTTCGCGTATCGCTCGGTTCATATTGCCCTGGTACTTCTGATAGGACTGCAACTGTTTGGTATAGTCCGGACTCACCACAAGGGCAGGTACATTGCCGTTGTTGATGGCAAACGAGATATCTCCATCCATACTTGTTTCAATGATGAAGTCGGGGATGACGGTCTGCACTCTGTCGTCGGCACTCTCCGCGAGGGAACGCCCCGGGGAAGGATCGAGCCGTGCTATCAGCCCAATAGCCTTCCTTATTTCCGCTTCCTGCCTGTTCATATTGTCTGCAATCAGCGAGACCTTGTCGGAGATGAACAAATCGTAGTAGTTCTCAATGATTTCCCTTGCCATCGTCAGGGCCTCATCAGGGTGGCTGTCGGCCTTATCCTCCATTCTCTGCAACTGAATCAGCAGACATTCCTGCAGGTTTCGTGCACCGATGCCCGCCGGATCAAACTGATGCAGTACGCCAAGTAGTTCCTCCAGTTCCTTATGGTCGGTCTCAATATTCATGTAGATGAGGAGATCATCCTCAATCTTCTGGAGGGAATGGTCGAGGAAGCCATGTTCATTGAGCGAACCGACGAGGTATTCAAGCACATCCCGCTGATGATCTGTCAGGTCATATTCAGCTATCTGGGTCTCAATATCATCATAGAACGACCTGGAGGCAGCTACTGGCACATCGTAATATGTGCCTGTGCTGAATCTTCCATAGTCTTCGCCCTGAACATTCTCGTCGTTGTCATCATACAACACCCCCTGAAGGGATTCACTCGTCAGGTTGCCGTCCTTGTCTCCTTCATCATCTCCAGAGTCAGCCTCATGCCCTACGTCTGTGTCGGCCTTATTCTCAAGCGCTACGTTTTCTATGACTTCGTTGTTCACACGAGCTTCCAGTTCCACGACAGGAAGTTCCAGCAGACGCACCATGAGTACCTGCTGTGGCGACAACTTCTGCAGTTGCCGTTCTGTCTGAGTCTGGATAAGCTTATTACCGTTCATGTGTTATCTGCGGCGTGAACCCAACAACATCAGTATGTAGTAAAAGAGAGTTCCAAGTGAACTAAGCGCTGCTGCCACATAGGTATATGCTGCTGCATGGAGTGCATCCTTTGCAGCATCGTGAGTTACAGAATCTGTATAACCTCTGCTGTCAAGCCACTCTACCGCACGCTGACTGGCATTCACCTCAACTGGCAATGTCACAAACGCGAACAGGGTTGTCAGACTGAATAATATCACTCCGATCGTAAGGATTGTCGGGTCGCCAGTGTAGCTGATTGCAATCATGCCTCCGAACAGCACCCACTGCATCCACTTGCTGGCAAAACTGACCGTAGGGACCAACTTTGAACGTAAGGTCAGCGGACCATATGCCACAGCATGCTGTACTGCATGTCCACATTCGTGGGCGGCTACAGCCTCGGCCATTACGCTGTTGCTGCCGTAGACAGATTCACTGAGATTCACCTGTTTCTTTGTAGGGTCGTAGTGGTCCGTCAGGTGTCCCGGGATACACACTACCTGGACATCCGTTATTCCATGGTCTGCCAGCATCTTTTCAGCAATCTCACGGCCTGTAAGTCCCCTGAACCCAAGTACACGTGAATACTTGTCGAACTTACGCTGCAGATTCCACTGCACAAACCAGCACAATGCTGCCGACCCTATGAAGATTACCCAATAGATCAGAGAACTATTGTTCAGCAGCATATCCAAACTATTGTCATAGTATCCGCCCATAATGAAAGCTTAGAGTTCTAATTACGAATTACGAGTTGTTGTTAATTTCGGATTTCGTAATTATGAATTGTAAATTAGAGTTTATAGCAGTGCCTTGATTTTCTCCTCGATGACGTCCTTTGTAGTGCCACCGACGAACTTATCGACTACTTCTCCGTTCTTGATGAAGAAGAGTGTTGGTATGTTGCGAACTGCAAATTTCTCTGTCAGTTCGTCACATTCCTCTACGTTTACCTTACCGATGATTACCTGTCCTTCATACTGGTTTGCAAGTTCCTCCACGAAAGGAGCAATCATTCTGCATGGGCCGCACCATGTTGCCCAGAAGTCCAAAACTACAGGTTTACCCTGATCGAGTACTGATTGAAAGTTTGAATCGTTGATTTCCATAATTTCTTTTTGTTTATAGTTAATTGAATAATTTCTTCTTGTCACTGTGCAATACCTACTGCTCTGCAAATATAGCAATTTTGCACGATTTAAGTAGCACTCTAATGGAACTTTTTGGCTAATTTATGAAACTTTATCATTTCCATTCACATTTGTTCAGAATGCCCTCAGTCTTTTATCAGCATGATGGCCTCGTCCTTTATGGCGTTCGGCACCTGCACCTCTCTGATCTGAAGCGACGCAAGCCAGTCGGCCACCTCATCTGTCCGCATCGTGTAGAGCACTTCACGGAATTCTGCAATCTCCGTATCGGAATAGTCATCCGGAGTGCGTCCGCGAAAGCGGTCGAGTTCTTCATCCTCGAAATAGTTCTCGGCTGTCGGACCGTTATAGGTTCCAGTCTTTTCACAGAAAGTATGCAGTCCGCAGCATTCCGATGAGTTGTTGTTAGCCATGAGCCTATTCCTCCACTATATGTTTTCTACTCTGAATCCTACCTTACAAATATCGTGCCAGAATGAAGGATATGATTTCTCCACCACGTCTGGGTTCTCCATCCATATCTCTCCGAATCTCAATGCACATGGTGCAAATGCCATTGCCATCCTGTGGTCGGAATATGTAGCGATACGTATTGGTAACGAATAGTCGCACTTCTCTCCATCCCAGCCTATGCTGTCTTCATCCACCCTGAGCATATAACCCATTTTCCTCAATTCTGCCTGCATTGCAGCAAGCCTGTCTGTCTCCTTTATCCTCAGGTTGCGCACTCCTGTCATCCTGAAAGGCACATTCCTCATGCAGCACGCAACCACGAGAGCCTGTACCACATCAGGATTATTCCTGCAGTCAAGTACGAGAGGGGCGTCCTGTGGCGTATGCCTGTTGATTCTCTCAAAGAAATCCACCACAACCTTGTCACCCTGAATGCTCTCTGCATTGATATTTCGCAGTAATATCTTACCGTTGCCTTCCTTTCCTGTTACCGAGGCGATGCTCATTATTTCATACCAGAACGCAGCTGCACTCCAGTCGGCCTCAACGGCACTCATGTCCAGTCCTTCCATCGAGTTCATCATCTTCCTGGTCATCTCGATATACGGAGCAGAGGCATTTCCCTCCACCTTTATATCCAGGCCATTCTTAAAATGATTACTCACGAGCATCAGGGCAGATACATACTGAGAACTATCCCTTCCGTCAATCTCCACATCTCCACCTTCAAGACTGCCATTGCCGTTTATCCTAAGGGGAGGAAAACCTTCCTCGCCAAGATACGAGATGTCAGCCCCTACGCTTCTGAGCGCATCCACCAGTGGTTTCACAGGTCTCTGGCACAATCGTTCACTGCCAGTAAGAACCCATTCGCCCTTCTTTACTGCACACAAGGCAGTCAGGAATCGCATTGCCGTGCCCGAGGCGTTCAGGTCGAGAGTTGTGACTTCATCATCCCCAGCGTTCACGATACATCTTACAGCACTGGCCATTGTCCTGATGTCCTCACAGAGATTTCCCATCTTTTCAGTTTCTCCAAGAGTCTTTTCCGGAGATAGGATGAAGAGCCTGTTGACGATACTTTTCGACATTGGCAGGTCAATCTCTGGCACAGCAAGGTGTTCCGGAGCTGTGATTCTTATCAGCATGGTATCTCTAACCTCTCAACTCTAACCTCTAACCACTCTCTCTATCAGATGTTCCTTGTCCTGACCTACTGATATGTAGGCAATAGGAGTGCCCAGTTCCTTTTCGAGAAATTCCACGAATTCCATGAATGCAGGAGGCAGGTCAGCCTGTGTCCTGGCATCCGACAGTTTATCCTTCCACCCCTGCATCTCCACATAGACTGGTTCCAGTTCATCATGTACCTTTTCGTCTGGATAATAGTCAATGAACTCTGTGTCTTTCTTGTAAGCCACACAAGCCTTCACGGTCTCGAAGTCATCGAGAGCATCGCACTTCGTAAGGACAAGTTTTGTGACTCCGTTCAGCATGATGGCATATTTGAGTGCTACGAGATCAATCCATCCACATCTTCTCTCGAATCCAGTACCTGTTCCTATCTCCTTGCCTTTATCGCGCATCTTCTTGGCACTTGCATCAAACAGTTCTGTCGGAAGTGGGCCTGCACCTACTCTCGTGCTGTAAATCTTCATTACTCCGTAGACATCACCGATGTAAGTAGGCGGAATTCCCAGTCCAGTACATGCTGCTGCGCTGGTTGTATTGTAGGATGTCACGAAAGGATAGGCACCAAAGTCTACGTCCAGCATCGTACCCCTGTTTCCCTCACAGAGCACCTTCTTTCCCTCCTTGAGCCATTTGTTCATCAGGCGTTCAGTGTCGACAAACTGGAACTGCTTTATTCCCTCAATTCCCTCAAGCCATTTTGCCTCAATATCCTTTATTTCCAGAGGTGAGAAATAGTGCATGGCACGCAGGATGCTCTCATGCTGGGCCTTGTGGGTAGCGAACTTCTCGGCAAAGTGATCTACTATATCGCCCACTCTAAGGCCGATTCTGTTCACCTTGTCGGAATAGGCAGGACCCACACCCTGACCGGATGTACCAATCTTGTTCTCGGCGCGGACAGACTCGAACGCCTTGTCGAGCAGCCGGTGTGAAGGCATGACGAGCTGTGATTTCTTCGAGATGAAGAGCCTGTCTTTCAAGTAGACACCAGCCTTGTCGAATTGCTTCACCTCGTCCATCAGACAATCAGGTGATATGGCAGCTCCGTTGCCTATTACCAGTATCTTGTCGGCCTGCCCTGCACCATGGGGAATAGTGCGGGAAGTATTTGGACCACCCTGGAACCTGGCTATTACATCATATTTCGATGCGAGGAACTCTGTCATGTTTCCCTTGCCTTCATCTCCCCACTGGAGACCAATAATGACGTCTGCTTTTGTTGGCATATTATTGTTTGTTTCTATTATTTCCCTGACTCTATTTGGCCGTTAGCTTTCTTTATTTGGCCATTAGCCGTTAGCCATTAGCCATTGGCTTTCTTTAATCCCTCATCACTTTTCACTTTTCACTCTGAGCTCTGAGCTCTGCTCAGTTTTGCCTTCTGTGCACGTTTTGCCCGGTTTATCTTTGCCTGGCACTTATAGCACACCCCGTACACATTCAGCGAGTAATTCTGTCTCACGAACTTCTGGTAGCGGGCTGAATCCACAGCCTTTGCGATGCTGGCATCAGAGAACTCACGCACTGTTCCACAGACCAAACAAATCATGTGGTAATGAGTTTTCATTCCCAGACACTTCTCGTACTGAATGCTGTTGCCCACCAGATTCCTCACCACCAACCCGGCCTGTGCAAAGAGGTCGAGGTTGCTGTACACAGTTGCCCGGCTTACACGGAATATACCCTGCATGTGTTCATGCAACTCGTCAGCAGTGAAGTGGCCGTCATATTCATATACGGCTTTCAGTAGATGGAAACGCTCTGGAGTCTTCCTGAGTTTCTTCTCTGTGATGTATGTTGTCAGAATCTCTTCTGCCTGCTTATAGAAGTCCATTGCTGAGCAATCTTTTTAAGGAAGAGGTTGCCGCAGTCCATTACTGTCTGGGCCTGGTCCTGTATTTCCTGTATTGTACGTTCACACATTTCCCCGTTCGCCCTGTACACATGCATCAGAGTGGTGAATCCACATATCTGCTTCATCTCGTTCTCGCTGGCAATCCATTCAAGCGACTTGCCGATAGCGTATGGCAGACGCTTGAAGAGATAGAGGCTGGCTATCTGTGCAATCTCAGCAGTATGAATCTGCTCTGCCCACACATCGCACATGTCCTCGCTGAATTCTCTGTCGTCCTGCACCATCACAGCCAGAATCCTGCACTCCCTCACCATCTCCTTCCATAGTTCGGGAGCAAGGGCGGGATTGATCTCCTTGGCCAGTTCCTGCAGGCGTGGCAGTTCGACTCCGAAATTCACCCTGTAGTCCTCCGTGCTTCTCATTGCAGCCGAAGCCACTCCGTTCATGCACGCCCTCAGTTCCAGCTTTATGTCACCAACCTTCTCCAGCACGGCTATTCACTTTTCACTTGGTTGGTGAGCTGGTCGAACCATCACCATTCACTCTACGCATCGCGTAGTTCTTTCCGTACCGCAGCATCTGCTCGGCATAACCTTCCGTGTAGTCTATCTTCACGTCGGTAATCTTGCCATCCTTGTCGGTCTCGGCAATATATCGAGGATTGATGAATCCCTTGTATGGAGCCAGGTTGAGCTTATTATAGCGTTCCAGCACTTCCTTGTGGAGTGCAGGATCAACCTTCACGGCGTATGTCTCAACCAGTTTCTGTGCACCGAGATAGTTGCCCGTACTCTTTATCTTCTGGATTTCGGCAAGGAGTTTGCCGAACAGGCCTCTCAGTGCCTCGTAGTCGTTCACCTTCACGAAGGTCTTGCCGTCCTTCTTCACCATCTCCACCACATTGTCGGCCTTGCCCATCTCGTAGCACCAGTTAGCGATGAGGGCTCTGTTTCTCATGTGAGCCTCCTCAATGTTGTTGCCTGGCTGGATTCTCACGAGCTGAGTCATCAGTCCGTTCATCATGTAACTGTAATACTGTGCCTTGTAGGCTTCCTCGTCAGGAATAAGCCCCAGTTCCACCATCTTCTTGTCGGCCACATAATAGAGTCCGAAGAGGTCGGCTCTTGCTTCCTCGATGGTTGAGCCGTAGGCCTTCAGGCTGTCTCCGTCCACTCCCGGAAGCAACTTTCCGCTACCATGTCCGAGACATTCATGGAGGTCGGTGTGGATATCGTCAGTAAGGTCGGCATATTTGTCGAGAAGGTCGATTTCCGTCTGCGAGTAGACGAATTCCTTCCGCATTCCGCTTCCCGCAGCCTTGTTGTAGGCATCTGTCAGGTTGCCGATAGTGACCGACTTGCTTCCGTGTTCCTTCCTCACCCAGTCGGAGTTAGGCAGGTTGATACCTATTGCAGTAGAAGGATAGAGGTCGCCGCCGAGGATGGCTGCTGTAATGACCTTTGCCGAGATGCCTTTCACATTCTCTTTCTTGAAACGGTCCTCCACTGGCGAGTTGTCCTCGAACCACTGGGCGTTCTTGCTCAATGTCTCGGTTCTCTTTGTTGCCTCCTCGTCCTTGAAGTTCACGATTGACTCCCAGGAGCATTTCAGCCCGAGCGGGTCACCGTAGCACTCTATGAATCCGTTCACGAAGTCAACGAGTGGTTCGGTATTGCTGAGCCATGCTATGCTGTACTGGTCGAAAGTCTTCAGGTCGCCGGTAGTGTAATAGTCCACGAGGTAGTCTATCACTTCCTTCTGCTTCTCGTCCTCGGCAAACTCACGTGCCTTGTTCAGATACTCCACTATCTTTTCCAGACACTTGCCATATTTGCCCTGACCTGCTACCCATTTCCTCTCGACCACCTTGCCGTCTTCCTTCGCGAGAGTGCTGTTCATTCCGAACATCACCGGGTGCTCCGGGTCGTCATAGCTGGCCTTCATGTCGGCATAGAATTTCTCGGCTTCCTCCTGAGTCACTCCGTCGTAGTAGTTCATGGCACTTGTGAGAATAAGGTCCTCGCCCTCTGCCAGGTTCACCCTCTTCGCCATGAAGGAAGGGTCGAAGATCACCTTGCACACCATGTCGAGGTCGGCTGTCAGGCTCTCTGCCTTGCAGGACTTCACCTGTTCCCTGAACCATTCCTCGCTGAAATCCGGCACGAACTTCTCGCAGCCGTAGTGGTGGTGTATGCCGTTGGAGAACCACACTCTCTTGAGGTAGACTTCCATAGCCTTGAAGTTCTCGTCGTCCTTGTCTACATTCTCTGATGTATAGATAGCCTCGAGGATGTCACGGATCTCGAGGTTGTACTTGCCATTCTGGTCAAACAGGATGTCACGTCCCCAGAGTGCTGCCTCTGAGAGATAGTAGATGAATGTCTTCCGCTGGAGAGAGAGGTTCTCGAACCCTTCGACCTTGTATCTCAGCATCTGCAAGTCAGCAAAACGCTCGTTAGCATACTCGAAAGCATCTTCGCCTGAATCCTTTCCCGACTGCTGGCAACTGCCAAGTCCACCAGCAACCAATGCTGCACATCCCATGATTGTCATAGTTTTTAAAATACTTCCCATATTTATGAATTATGAATTATGAATTTTTATGATTTTAACATTAATCAAACATTAATCCGAACGTTAATCAAACGTTAATATTTTTATTAAAGACCAATTACTATTCTTTGCGCAGTCAAATGCTATGAGTATTATATGTTTGATTAATGTCTTCATTAATGTCTGATTAATGTTTTAGAATACTTCCCATATTATACCTTTTATATTATACCTTTTAATTATTCTGCAAACTTACACAAAAAAAATGAAATATCAGCTACCAATCACAAAAAAGTTTTCGTTTTCGTTTTCACTTTCGTTTTTTTTACTTACCTTTGCATCCGCTGGGGGTATAGCTCAGTTGGCTAGAGCGCTTGCATGGCATGCAAGAGGTCATGGGTTCAAGCCCCATTATCTCCACAAGAAAGTCTTAGTCAGACACAGCGAAGGAGTTGGCATAGAAGCCAGCTCCTTTGCTTTTATACCTTACTCTCACCACCCATAGAGCACTCTGCAATGCCTCCGACAATGCTCACGAAGGCCTGTCTGGGCGGAGAAATTTAGCCAGATGAACGGAGATGGCAATCTACTCAAAGGGTGGAAATTATCCAGACGAGCGGAGACGTTATATGTAAAGCTATTAACTTGACAAGTGTCGAGTTAGTAACTTGACGTGTGTCGTGTTAGTAGCTTGACACGTGTCATGTTAGTAACTTGACATATATCTTGTCAGCTCAATCAGGTAATATTCTCAGCTTGTGCAGGCAATATTCTCAGCTTGAACGGCAAATCTTCTCTGCTTGTTTGGACGGTTGTCTACACTTGCCTGGGGGTGCTTCTCCGTTCGTCACGGACAGAAAGACTTGTTAAACTGTCTTATTTATTCATAAATTGTGCTAAAATCCAGCCGAAGATGATGGCTGGGTGAGGGAATTTGCCTAAATTTGCAGCATAATTACGAATCATGAACTACGGATTGAAAATTAAGTATGGACGGACATTGCTGTGGCTGCTGATGGCCATAGTTTGTGTCTGTCAGCCGAGTGACTGCCTTGCACAGAAGAAAAAGAAGGAGAAGGAAAGGAAGATTTCCTTGTCCGGGCGAGTGCTGAACTCGTTCACCAAGGCTGGTGTGGAGGCAAAGGTGACGTTGATGACTGCCGACAGTGCATTCGTCGATTCGACTCGTTGCTGGTATCAAGGTCACGACTCGCAGTATTGGTTTGAAATTCCTGCCAAGCCTGCCAAGTACATCATCAAGGCAGAACATCAGGAATACTACACCACTTACTTGAACTACGAAGTGAACTACATTGCCCGAAACACCTCGTTCGAAGCACCTCAGCTCCTTATGAAGAGGAAAAATCCTACGAAGGACCTCGACCAGATGCTCAACCAGGTGGAGGTGGTGGCATCGAAGGTGAAGTTCCTGCATAAGGGCGACACGCTGATATTCAATGCCGATGCCTTCAACATACCCGACGGAAGTATGCTCGACGACCTCATCCGCCAACTACCCGGCGTGGAACTGAAGAAAGGCGGCGAGATATACGTGAACGGCAGGAAGGTCGACGAACTCCTGCTCAATGGCGACCGATTCATCAACAACGACCGTCAGCTGATGCTCGACAACCTGCCCTACTATGTCGTGAAGGACATTCAGGTGTATGACAGACTTAACGACCGCGACAAATGGGAAGGGGAGCAGACTGAGCAGAAGGAATATGTGATGGACGTGAAGATGAAGAAGGAATTCCTCGGAGGCTATCTCGGCAACGTCGACGTCGGTGCAGGAACTAACGACCGCTGGCTGGGACGACTGTTCGCAATGCGACATTCCGATCATTCACAGTTGGCCATCTTCAGCAACCTGAACAATGTAAATGTCTATTCCCGACCTGGAGAAAGCGCTGATTGGGACCCTAACGAGTACACCCGGAACGAGATGACGATGAAGAACATCGGCATCAGTTGGGTAGCCCACGACAAGGACAAGACTTTCGACGAAGAACTCAATGCCAACGTTCAATGGCGGGAGAGCGACTATCAAATCCGAACTGCTTCAGAGCAATTCACTACCGCTGGCAATATATATAGTAGGAGTATGAGTTCCAGCGTAAGTGATCTGTTTGATCTGAACTTTAGAAATTATTTAACCAGTGAGGCACCATTCGGCAACAAGAATTTCTTTATTCGTCACAACATAGATTTCCACTACACAAAAGGCGACTCCAGGTCGTTGTCGCGCAATGCTTCGCTGAGCAAGGACCCATCGAAGTATAATCTTGAAGTGCCGCAGATGCTCGACTCTATCTTCTCTGCCATGAAAGGCTCGGAACTATTCGGGATGACTACAAACAGAGCAATGAGCCTTTCGAAGAACGAATCAAGTTCATTCAATCTGTCTTCAAATGTGAATTTCAATGCCAAGATGCCGTGGGGAGACATTCTTTCAGTTAATCTGAATGGTTCGTACGACAAGCAGACTGTCGGCAAGTCGTTCTCAAGAAACAAGACTGAGTTTCTGCAAGATGGCTCGGTAGATTTCCGAAACGAATATCAGCCTTCGCCATCAAAGAACTATAATTTCGATGCAAGTGTGGGATACGATATTACATTCCAAAGTGGCTGGAGGTTCAGACCTGAATTGAAGTTCGGCCAGAGCTATTCCGACACTGCCAACGAATATTATCGTCTCGACAAGTTAGGCAAGGGATGGGACGCCGACTCCGACGAGAGCATTCTCGGCCAGTTGCCGAGTACGCGCGACTCCATGCAGGTTGCACTCGACAGGCAGAACTCACAATGGCACGACAACATGAACCGCCGTTATGATGCGGGGCTGACCGTCTTAAAAAATGCGGAGGGAGACTCATCGTATAGTAACTTCCATATCCAAATGAATGTAACAAAATTTGACGAATGGATGCGTTATGACAATATTGACCTCTCGCAGACCAATCTGCCGAGTGCCCGACTTGAAAGACGCAACACCCTGCCTTCTGGCGGTGCAGGCTATCTGTATCAGTGGTTCAAGAACCAAGCAGGAAAGGGCGGGTATCTGAATATCGACTACCACTTCAATGTGTCAAGACCGTCGTTCACCCAACTCTACAACATCACGCTGACCAACAATCCTTTGGTCACTCGCTACAGCAATCCTGACCTGAAGAACTCACGCAGACATTCCTTCGGTGCAAATTTCAGCAATTGGGGCAAAAGGGTCAATTCTAGCGTTTATTCCAATATCTCCCTCATTCAAAACAACTGGGGAACACGTACGCTCTATAATCCAGAGAAAGGCTCGTATGTCTATAAACCTGGCAATGTGAACGGCAACTGGAATGCATTAATCAACTCAAACTTCCATGTCAGACTCGATTCTGCCGACCATTGGAGCATGAATGTCCATACAAATCTGAGTTATGATCACAACGTGGATTTCGATATCAAGACAATTGACGACCCACAATTAACCAATAACAGCATAGATGATTTCGAGGCTCCTCTTAGCAAAGTCAACACAGTTTCCCTTGGAAGTGAGTTAGGCGGAGAATACACCTACGACGAACTGCGACTTGGAGTAAGTGGAAGATTCAATTGGAGAAACAGTACGAGCAAGAAGGAGAATTTCCAGACGATAAACGCATTCGAGTTCAACTATGGTTTCTCAGGGCAGTACACCATCAAGCCGTGGGCATTGAACATTGCCACATCGATAACGATGTACAGCAAGCGGGGCTATCAGGAAGAGCAGATGAACACTGACGACCTCATCTGGAACATGGGAATCTCGAAGTCGTTCCTGAAAGGCAAGCCTCTGACCCTGAAACTCGAAGGCGTCGACCTCCTCCATCAGTTGTCAGAGAAGGAAATGTATGTCGATGCTCAAGGACGCACAGAAACTTGGACGAACAGCATCCCGAACTACATCATGCTCCACGCAATCTACAAGTTCAACATCAATCCAAAGAAGAAGTGAATACCAACCTGCTTACTTATGAAAAAAGATTTTGTCGGTTCGGATTTTTTGTCTACCTTCGCAGAACTAATTTGAAACTTATGAATATGAATGCCTTTCTTAAAAACCTGCTTGCATGCAGCGTTATCGGATTCTCCACTTTTGCAAACGCACAGAATCCAATTATCAGTACGGTCTTTACTCCCGACCCAGCTCCTTACGTACACGGTGACAAGGTGTACCTCTTCGTCGACCACGACGAGGACGATGCCCTGAACTTCAAGATGAAGGACTGGCTGCTCTTCAGCACCGAGGACATGGTGAACTGGACCTATCTCGGCACTCAGGTATCTACAGAGACCTTTGCATGGGCTCAGCACGGCAACAAGGCATGGGCAGCTCAGGCTGTGGAGAAGAACGGCAAGTGGTACTGGTACGTGTGCTGCAACAAGGCTGACGGCGGTGATGCACTGGCTGTGGCTGTGGCCGACAAGCCTACTGGTCCATGGAGAGACGCCATCGGCGGACCTCTCGCCACGGGATTCGGATTCATCGACCCTACCATCTTCATCGACGATGACGGAACTCCTTACCTCTTCTGGGGAAACAAGGGATTCTGGTACGGCAAACTGAACGACGACATGATCTCGTTTGCTGACGGCTACAGACAGGTTCCCGGATATACCGACCCAAAGAGTTTCGGCGAACTGCAGTCGAAAATGGACTGGAGCATCGGCAAGAACAGAATGATGACTCAGTACGAGGAAGGACCGTGGGTGAGCAAGAGAGGTGATACATATTATGTTGTATATCCTGCTGGAGGAGTACCGGAATACATGGCTTACTCTACCGCTCCGACCATCAACGGCCCGTGGACATTCCGCGGAAGAATAATGGACGAGGCCAAGAACAGTTTCACTATACACGGAGGAAACATCACCTTCAAGGGACACGACTATATGTTCTACCACAATGGTCTGCTGCCTAACGGAGGCGGATTCCGCAGGTCTACGGCTGTGGAGGAATTCAAGTTCAATGCTGACGGAAGTATCCCGTTCATTCCGTTCACAAGGGAAGGAGTGAAGCCTGTAGGCAAGATTGACCCGTTCAAGAGAGTGGAAGCCGAGACCATGTCGCAGAGCTGGGGTGTGAAGGTAGACCGTAAGGCTGGCGAGGAACATTTCGTCACATCCATCCACAACGGAGACTGGACGAGGGTACGCTGTGTGGACTTCGGTGAAGGCAGTGCAGCAAAACTGACTGCCGCAATAGGTAACTGCAAGAATGGCGGAACCATCCAGTTCTTCCTCGACAAGATGGACGGCAGACCTCTGGCAAACGTGAGCTTCACAGCCTCAGGCGAGAAGGTGAAGAGCGTGAATATCTCCGGGCGCAACACACCAAAGGGCCAGCACGACATCTACATCCTCTTCACAGGTGGCGACGAGGAGTTCTTCGACTTCGACTGGTGGAAGGTGGATTGATGAGTTAACTGTTAACTATTAAAAGTGCTGACACTGCAACAGCAAAGAGGAAGATGTTGCGGGCTGTAAGGCCGAGGACTTTGTTGAGGTCACGGCCGTCGAGATGTGTCATCTTTCTGTAGGCAGAGAGATGAAGCAATACCCATAAAGCAATGACTATGCACGAGTATGGACTGCGAGTAGACATCACAGCCAGTATGGCTCCGAGCAGTCCTAAGACAAGGTAACTCCTGATTCCGAACTCAGCACCCATACGCACCACGATGGTCTTCTTGCCTGAGACGGCATCCTGGTTGCGGTCACGGTAGTTGTTGACCATTAGCAGGAGGTCGGTCACGAGACCCTGAGCAATACCAAGCATCACCGTACTGCGCACACCGGCAGAGATGACGGCATCATCACCTGCACAGAGCACATAATAGGTGAAGCAGACCGGCACAAGACCAAAGAACACAAGGACGAGTATGTCACCAAGGCCGAGATACGAGAAACTGGTGGTGTAGAGGAATGCGAACAGCACACACCACAAGCCGACAATGGTGAGCCACCATCCACCAATGAACGCCAGAGGCAGGCCGATACTGCAAGACAGTATGACCGACACCGCAATTCCCCACTTCATGGCAGACGGAGTAATCCATCCCTGTGCACATGCCCGTTCAGGTCCCAGACGGTCTTCGTTGCGATCCGTACCTTTTCGGTAATCATAATAGTCGTTGATGAGATTGGCCGCAATCTGCATCATCAGGGCAAATCCGAGACAAAGGAAAAAACGGACATTAAGGAACGAATACTGAGTATTCAGACATAATGTCTCGAAATGCCATGCAAGTGCGCCACCTATCAGTACAGGTGCAGCAGCACCCGTGAGTGTCTTTGGCCGAATTGCCAGGAACCACGCATATAGGGAGTTTGTCTTAACAACTTTCATTTTTCATTCTTCATTTTTCATTCTTCATTTTTCATTGTTGACCAGATACAGTACTGATTCGTTACCCATGTTGAATATGAGGTCGATGATGGAGAGATTCGGGATAAAACCGTGTTTGTGAGCAAAGACTTGATAATATACTTCGCTTCGTTCAGGGTGAAGAGTGAAGAGTGATGGTTGGGAGTCCTGCAGCAACAGTTTCCTGCAGACTTCTATGAGTTCGGCATTGAAATCGACGAGGAATTCGAAATGGTGCTCATACAGAGGACGGAAATCATCCTGGAGATATTCGAAGAAAGGACTGTTGAAATAGGTAGTCTCGATGGCATGCCAATGCTTGTGTCGCCAGTCACCATGTTCACTTATCCTGACATCACGGATAAGACACCGAGGATTAGGCAGACTGACAGGTACAGTAAGTTTCAACGCACCTTGAGGCGAGTCGATAAGACAATGGTTCCGAGGCGACTGCTTCTGGTACGTCTCCCCGAAATCCAACTCGGCAGACTCGTCAGCCAGATACTGACGGAACCAGTCAATTGGCGGCAGATAGAATATCGGCTGTTTCATTGAGGATTTCAAATAGTTCTTCTGTTGTTGTGGCACGGAGCATCCTGATACGGGTCTGGCGAAAATTAGGTATGCCTTTGAAGATAGGCGACGCGGCAAGATGACGGCGGACATGAAGTATACCACCCAGTTCTCCGTGAGGATTGCACTTCACACTGTCAAGAACCTGACGTTTCAGCACATTAAGTTTCCAGCCGACGGTCATCTTTTCTCTGTCCATGCCTGTACCATCGAGCACTTCCCGGATTTCACGGAATATCCAAGGGCGGCCGAATGTGGCACGACCGACCATAATGCCGTCCACTCCGTAGCGTTCAAAATAATCCCTTGCCTTCTCACCACTGTCTATATCACCGTTTCCGATAATCGGTATGGTCATCCGCAGATTCTTCTTCACCTCTCCTATAAGGGTCCAGTCTGCCTCACCAGTGTACATCTGACTACGAGTACGTCCGTGGATGGTCAGTGCCTGGATTCCGAGGTCCTGAAGCTGTTCGGCAAGGTCGACGATAATCATGTGTTCACAATCCCATCCGAGACGAGTCTTCACCGTCACAGGAATCTTCACGGCATCAACTACGGCCTTCGTAATCTCAAGCAGCAGAGGGATGTTCTGTAACATTCCCGAGCCACAACCCTTCCGGGCAATCTTCTTGACCGGACAGCCCCAGTTGATGTCAAGGATATCGGGATGAGCCTCGCTCTCCACTATCTTTGCAGCCTCAACCATACTGGTCACATCCTTACCGTAAATCTGAACGACGGCAGGACGTTCCTCGTCACATATCTTTATCTTCTGCAAACTGCGGTCAATGCTACGGATCAGGGCATCGGCACTGACAAATTCAGAATAGACCATACTTGCCCCGAACTCCTTACAGAGAAGACGGAAAGCCTGGTCGGTGACATCCTCCATCGGCGCCAGCATCACGGGCCGATAGCCCAAGTCTATATTACCTATTTTCATTATCGACTGCAAAATTACAAAAAAATTCGCCTGCATAGCCCAGACTGACCACAGAAATTCTCACTTCACCAGCTTTTACCACCTCCCTGCCTAATGAAAGGATGGTGGAGCCAGTAGTTATGACATCGTCGACAATAAGGACGTGCCTGCCCCTCAACAATTCGGGGCGGTCCAGACGAAAGATACCTTCTACATTCTCCTTACGCTCATAAGTATTGAGATGAGTCTGAGTAGGATTATCCACAACCCTGCTCACGGCCTTTGTCTCGACAGGAATACCCGTGACAGATGATATTCCACGAGCTATGTAGTCGCACTGGTTGTACCCGCGTTTTCTCTTTTTACGGCGAGAGAGCGGAACGGGGACTATGACATCGACACCTTCAAAAAAGCCAGAAGACTTGTATTCCTCTGTCATCATACGTGCCAGATAACTTCCGATTGTGGGATTGTCGAAGTATTTCAGCGAATGAATCGTGCTACGAGTCTGAACTCCCGAATAGAAGAAATAGCTTGCTGCCTTCTCGATCGGTAGATGATACCAGAAGAGTTTTTCGATTGGATTCTCTGCTATCACATCGGAATGAGTATAGGGCAAGGCACGCAGACAATTCACACAGAGGTGGTGCTCCTGAGTGCCAAGTCTTTCCCCGCACATAGCACAGTAACGAGGAAACAACAGATTCACTATGTCAGTAAATATCGCCAATTACCTCACTTATCTGGTCTGTTGAAAAACCTTTGGAATAGGCAAACCGATAGAGTTTTGCCCTTATCTCATATTCTGACCTACCTTTCACGGAAGGCCGTTTTGCCTCTATGAGAGTTCTCAGTCTCTCAAGCGATTCATCCTCCTGGATTTCATCCTTTGCATCATCTATATCTTTCTGGGAAATGCCTCTCTTTCTCAGTTCCATCTCTATCTTCATCTCGCCCCAGTTGTTGAAGGCAAACTTATCGTGAGTGAAAGCGCGGGCATATCTCGCCTCGTCGATGAACTTATCGGCAAGAAGCCGGTTTATGACTTTCTCACGGGCACCTTCCGGCATATCCCAGTACGACATCTTTCGTTTCATGTCGTGAATGCAGTACTCACTCGCTGCACACAGCCGGGACAATTTCTCGAAAGCCTCGTCCTCACTTACTGTTTTCTTCTTCCTTTCCATGATCCAAAAACAAATCTGTCATTCTCAAACTGGTCCTTCACCAACTCCACATTAGAGAAACCTTTCCCTCTCAGCATCTCCACAATATCATGGCCAAAGCGACGGTTAATCTCAAATGCCAGCAAACCACCTTCCGTAAGGCTACCAACAGCAACATCAGCAATCCTATCATAGAACAGCAGGGGGTCGTCATCAGGAACGAACAAGGCTGTCTCGGGCTCATAATCCAGTACATTACGTTCCATAGCCATCCTTTCCTCCTCGAGCACATAAGGCGGGTTACTCACGATTAAATCGTAATCTGCAAGTCGCAATTCGTCATTGTTCAACACGTCCACCTTATTATATATAATAGGCAAGCCAAGACATTCTGCATTTCGTCCTGCAATCCTCAGCGCATCGTCCGACACATCCCATGCCTCCACCCTTGCCTGCGGAAAGCATTTCTTCATTGCAAGAGCTATGCAACCGCTTCCGGTACCAACATCGAGAACGGCAGTAGGACCACCACCTGATTCAAACCGAAGCATTATCTGTCTTATCAGTTCCTCCGTCTCAGGACGAGGGATAAGGACACCTGACTCAACATGAACCTCCATGCCGAAGAATTCTGTCTTGCCAAGTACATACTGAATCGGCTCATCCTTGCGGAGACGTTCTACGAGCGACAGGATGTACCCCGACGGTTCTTCCCTATGCCCCAGCAACAATTCGCAGTCATTTTCATCAGGGAACAAGTCCTTCAGGAGCATTATCGCGATAGTCCTTGCCTCTTCCCTCCCGTAGATGTCAGTCAACTGGTCAGATATGTTTCTGTACAAAGTTTGCATATTGCAAATGTACGAAAAAAAATGAATAATGGATAATGAATAATGAAAAAAATTCAGGCAGCAGTTTCCGACTGCCTGAGTTCTATCAGTTCCTCCCTCCAGAGTGGAGGTTAGGTGGGGTCTCTTATTTCACAAGAACCTTCTTGCCTCCGATGATATTGATACCCTTCTGGAGAGTATTAATCTTCTGGCCCATGAGATTGAAGATGATGCTGTTTGACTTAGCATTTGCATTGAGTTCTTCAATGCCTGTCTGCTCATGATTACTGTTCTTGCCGAAGTAAGTCAGCTTGAAGTTGTCGACTGCAAGCCAGTTTGCATTAGTCTCTTCAATCATGGCACCGAGAGTAAGAGGAGTGTCGGCAGACTGCTTCTTGAAATAGAGTCCGTAATGAACAGGCTGTCCACTCTGAGTTTCGAGAGCTATGCGGTCGAGGAGGGTTACATCTTCCTGAGCGAAGAGGTATTCACCATTCACTGCATAAGGTTCCTCTGCTTCTTCCTCGTCGTAGTTCTGGTCGCAAGCCATAACGTCAGCTTCCACCAGGTAAGTTCCTTCTGGGAGACCGATAATGGTCTGCTGGATATGACCGTTGCCGAGAGTAGTGCTGCCGCTCCAGATTTCAGCGAAGTTGGTCATTACAGGGCTGTCGCCAGGATATGACTGGTTCTTCTGGATCTGCATGTTGCCATATTCCTCACAAGCCAAATCCCATCCGGTTGTACCTTCTTCGAATGAAGGATTGACGATGAGAGCAGTGAGGTCTGCAGGATTATCGTCTGTAGGTTCTTCTGCAGGAATTACGAGTGCATTGCAGGCAGCTTCGATCTCACTGAGCTTAGCGATTGCCTCTTCAGTTGAGAACGAGCCAGCCTCGATGCCGCTGATGATTTCGTCGAGGAGATCCTGAGCGGTCTTCTTGGCAGTTGCACTTGCAGTCTTGTCATACTGAGCAATTGCGCCGTCGAGCTTCTCTGCACCTGCGATGAGGTCCTTGTATGCTGCAGCATTCGCATCAGCCACCTTCTTGCCTTCGATGAGTGCCGTATATGCGTTGTACATGTCTTCGCCAGTCTTTTCGAGAGAAGCCTTAGCAGCATCAATCAAGCCTGAGAATGCGGTACGTTCTGCTGTACTAAACATGTTTTCTTCGTTGGCAAGATAAGCCTCACATTCTTCGATGTATTCACCGAGAACTGTCTTCAGCACTTCTGCATCCTTCTCGTGATAGATGAGTCGGAAGTTGCTGACTACTGTCCAGAAACCAGCTTCTGCTGCTTCGTGGCTGTAAGCACCGATGCGGAGTTTGCCGCCTGTAACCACACCATAGACTTCATTTTCATAATAGCCCTGCTTGAAGAGGCAGGATGCTGTCTGTTCGTGGTCCGGACCGTAATAGACTACTGTCTCACCGTCCTTCACGTTGTCGGTTCTACCTGCTGCGATAGGTT
The DNA here is from genome assembly GCA_937902455.1 of uncultured Prevotellaceae bacterium. Lineage (GTDB taxonomy): Bacteria > Bacteroidota > Bacteroidia > Bacteroidales > Bacteroidaceae > Colivivens. The sequence continues at coordinate 22,956 of CALELI010000015.1, forward strand.
CTGTAAAGAGTTCGGAACCAATGTGGCGGATCTTCTTCTTGTTGTCGTTCATGTAGAAGTAGCCTGTACACAGTGCATTTTCTGCCTCAGGGTTTTCTACGTAGTTGGAGATTGATGTAGGAGTTGACTGACGAGGACGGAACCATCCGTTCATCTTCAACTGGTATACACCGTCAGGAACTGCAACATCCTGATAGATGTCGAATGTAGTCTGCCATCTTGCCACTACAGGGAAGTAGTATTCATGAGTAGGATCAGTGAATCCGTTGCGCTCAGGAAGTCCGAAACCTTCTTCGTGGTCCCAGCCCTTCAGTCCGTCCTCGAACTTAGGGTTGGTGATGAGGATGGATACATCGTCGCCAGCCTTCATGTACTTCTTGATGCCATTGAGGATGATGTCGTCCATCAAAGACCTTACATTTGCAATGTAGGTGGAGTCTGCATTACCATAGTTGTAGTCGTCAACCCAGTTCATCAGTTCATCACTGAGCTGATTGGCAATGTCAGGATACTTCTCTCCGAATTCCTCTGCACGCTTTTCTGCCTCTTCGATGAATGCAGCGAAGTTTTCATATTCCTTGATTGACTGGTCGAGTGCTGCTGCTGCCTCTTCGAGAGCCTTCTGATACTCTGTGTAGTTGTCTGTAGCCTCCTCTGCTGCGTTCAGGGCATCAAGGTAAGCGTTCTTGACATCTGTGCAAGCCTTCAATTCGTCGATGTCGCCATACTTTGCGTTGAGCTTTGCGATAAGGTCCTTGAGGAGAATCTTCTCGATCGGATCCTCACCGAGAGGTCCGTAGTAAGTGAGAGTGAAGTTATCACAAGCAATCCAGCTTGCGTTAGTGCTATCTGTGCGCACACCGAGAGTGATGTCACCACCAGTACTGACGAATGTCACCTCATAGTGATGAGGCTTGTAACCACCATACTGACCGGTACTGATTGACTGACTCATTTCAGCCTCACCACCAAGAGCAAAGAGCTCTGTACCAGTAACGACATTCGAAGTACCTTCCTGTACTGCACAGGCATCAACAGTGAACTTATATTTTCCGTCTGGCAGACTTGGAAGAATCTGATAGATGGCTCCGTCATGAAGTCCCTTGCCACTTGCATCCCATGCCTGGATAAATCCGGAGATAGTTACTGGAGGATCTACATCGGTGTTGGTATGAGTGTTCTTCTGATAGCCGATTTCCGTAGCACCCTCGATAGTGATGACCCATCCCTCAGTCTTGGTGCTTGAGAAATCAGCATTCTTGATGAAGCCAGTTGCATTGATAGGGTTCTCCTCTGTTGCGCCCTTGAGGGAAGCATAGTTCACGGCCAGGGCAAGAGCCTCCCTTGCTGCGTTCAGTTCCTCGATAGTTGAACTTGTGTTGTTGTACACAGCCTCTGCCTCTGCAATGTCGTCCTTGAGTTCAGGATAGTCTACCTTAATGCTATCAATGAATTCACCGAGATTAACAGCTGCATTATAAACCTTTAGTTCATCAAAATACGTGCTGTTTGCAGGGAGAAGAGTCCAATCCACGCATACAAGTCCCTCTATGCCAGCCTCACTTGTATCAAGGAGTGGATAGATGATTGTTGTACTCATGTTCTTGTCGACACCCATGTAACAGTTAGGGTAGTTCGTGTGGTTGAATTGAGGGTTGAGGTCACCACCGAAGAAACGGTAGCCCTTGTCAGTCTGTTCGCACTCCCAGAAATAGTTCTCCTGCTTGTTGCGGTCCATGTAGATTTCTGTGTCGCTGTTGATGAACGCATATTTCCATGCATTCTTTGTAGGAGTGAAATCATTGAACAGGATTGTCTTGCCATCCCATTCATCAAGTTCACCAGTTTCGGCATTGGTAGCCTGATACTTAGTAAAGAACACCTTCAGTCCCGGACCCTCTGTCGTCCAAGTTGCCTGAGTGCCCCATGCATTGCCCTCTGAGAAGAAGACTTCTGCCTCTGCATTGTAAAGGTAATAGATTGTCGTGTCGTTCTCATCGCTGAACTCCAGAGTGGCTCCTGCCGGCATTTCCGGCTTCGTCCACTGAGCAAAAGCAGCGAGAGACACAAACAAAGAAACTAATACAAGTAGATTTCTTTTCATACTCTTTTGATTTAAGTTGTTATTAATTAAAATTATATATAAATGTCACATAAAGTCTGCAAAGATAGTAAAAAAAATGAATACCGAAAAATGAAAAATGAAAAAAATGACTAATTACCCAATTTATGACCGGCAAAAAACAACTCAGGCAGCCGTTTCCGACTGCCTGAGCTTTTACAGTTCCTCCCCTCCAGAGGGGAGGTTAGGAGGGGTCTATTATTTCACGAAGACCTTCTTGCCACCAACGATGTTGATACCCTTCTGGAGAGAGTTGATTCTCTGACCAGCGAGGTTGTAGATGTCAGCCGATACAGAAATCTTGTTTGCAACATTCTCAATTGCTACAGGGTCCTTACCTGGCTGAGCAGTACCAAGATAGTAGAGACGGAAGCAGTCCAAAGCAACCCAATCATAAGTTACTGCCGTTGCCTTCTTTGCGCCAATGCGGAGGGTTCCATCCTCACCAACTTCAACTATTACATAGTTTCTGTCATAGAGACCACCTTCCATCCATTCAGCCGCAGCACTCATTGTATTAGGGACAAAGAGCCCGCTATTACCGTAAGCTACTCCACCAATGAATTCAGAGTCTTCAGGCTGAGCATCGGCACCGATACATACGATTGGAGTTTCGTAAGTGTTAACTGATGTAGTTGCATAGAATTTTGCATAGAGCGCTGAATCAGGATTTTCACTGATCGAGATGTCATAGTCATTGCCTTCAGAGCCACCACGACGATAGAAGCCTCTTACGCGAACCTCATAGAAGCCAGCAGGGAGGCCTAAGATATCCTGATACATGTCGAAGTTAGTATTCCAGAATTCTGCACAAGGACCAGGGTTATCACCACCAGTACCGATTGCTGAACCTGACCAACCAGGGAATGCAGATGGAGCCTCATCAAAGTCAGGATTTACGATAAGAGCAGTAAAGTCGGAAGGATTCTCTTCTGTAGCATCTTTATATCCTGCAGGATATTTGAGGGCACTTGCAGCCTTAATCATTCTTTTAATAAGAGCCTTTACCTCATCAATACCAAGATCCATATTATCGAGAGCCCTGAGAGCAAGTGCGAGAGCATCATTAGCTTCATTGATTGCACTCTCGTCTGCTGTTACGAAATATTCATCGATAGCAAAAAGCAGTTCGTCAGTCTCTCCACTGAGTTCCTCGTAGGCAGCAATACTTTCCTTAGCAGCCTTGACTGCAGAAATAAGACCGAGCATTGCCTCGTACTTCTGATCACGACCTACAGCACCCTCTGCTGCCACCATTGCCTCAAAGAGGGCATCCTTTTCAACAGTGCCGACAGATTCCTCCATAAGGTTAATAGCCTGATCGTAGTAAGAATCAGTTACACTCTGAACGGCCTCTTCGTTCTTGCCCATGTAAGTGAGAGAGAAGTTTGCCCAGAGCACCCACTCTACAGATTCTCCCTTAGAAGTAAGACCGATACGCATCTTGCCATCCTGAACGATACCGTAAGTAGTCTGTGAATAGCGTCCGCCCATGAATGCGTAGTTTGCACCCCAGATTGAGTTAGGGATGTAACCAACACCTTCCATATAGTAGTCAGCAGGATAATCGGTACTTCCTTCGGCAGTCATGATGAAACAGTTGACCATATTTTCTGCCTCGTCTTCAGTAACAGGATCTGCACAGATGTGCTGAACTGGAGTTTCAAAGTCATTCATGTAGAGGAACACCTTCAAAGGTTCTGATCCGTCGAAGCTTCCGTTTCCACCTGGACGATAGAATGCCTGACAAGTGATACCATAGAGTCCATCAGGAACATTGTTTACATCCTGATATACATCGACCTTGTCCTGGAACACTTCTACATTGTGGTCACCAAGCTTACCACCACCCTTGTTTGTCCATCCGTCGAAACTACCGTCAAACTTAGGGTTGGCGAGCATCTTGGTACAGTCATCGCCTTCCTTGAGGCTTTCTGCAACTACTTCTGTGAAAAGCTGGTTAACCCATGCAATCTCAGCAACGAGTTGTTGCTCGTCAAGAGTTCCATTGTTGATGATGTAGCATGCAGATCCTCTAGGCAGATTTTTGTCTTCGCCTGGCGCAATTTCGTTGTCTTCCATAAGGTAGTCAGAAAGGATAGCCGCCTTATCAGAAGTATAATCAAAACTTGCAATGTCATCACGGAGTTCGTTAATCTTCACCATATATGCTGCATAAGCCTTCACACTTGAGTCGAATGCGGCGAATGCAGCTTCGAGAGTAGCCTGAGCATCATTGTAGTTCTCAGTCGCATTCTTTGCAGCATCAAGTGCATCAATATATGCCTGCTTTACCGTTGCCTGTGCAAATTCGTCTTCTGGGTATGGATATAAAGGTTCTATCTTTGCAATATATTCGTCAAGCATGACCTTGTAAGGATCGTCTTTAACCTCACCATAATAAATAAGCTGGAAATTGTCAGCTGCAATCCAGTTAGCAGTTGTTGCCTCTGTCTTGAGGCCGAGAGTTACGTCATCACCACGAGTAACGAATGTGAACTTGAAGTGCTCTGGCTGGTTGTTGCCGGTATGGATTTCTGTCTGCCATGCATATTCACCGCTTTCTGCAAAGAGATAAGCACCGATACATGGAGTGTTCACATCGTCCTGAGTTACAGCAATAGCATCGCAAGAGAACATGTACTTACCTGCAGGAAGGCTTGGGAGAGTCTGGCTAAGACGGCCATCACCAAGTGAACGCTTGCCTCTTCCAGCAAAGTCAGAGTTTGCCCATGCCTGGATGAAGCCACTGATTGTCACGTTACTGTTAGAGTAGGTATCACCCTGATAACCGAGATCCGTTACGTTCGTTCCTTTAACGAATGAGCAGTCCCAACCATTAGCATTGCCGTCAGAGAAGTCTGGATTCTTGAAGAAACCAGTTGCATCCTTAGGATTGTCCTCAGTTGCACCTGCAATTGCGAGGTAATTGTAAGCAAGTCTCAATGCATTTGCTGCAGCCTTAAGCTCATCTTCTGAAGCGCCAGTGTTTTCATAAACAAGCTGAGCCTTGTCGATATCGGCTTTAATGCTTCCTGCCTGAGGATCTGCAGAATACTGGTCGATGAGTTCCTTCAAAGCCTTTGCAGCCCGGTAAGGAGCAATCTTTGCAAGGAGTTCCTCAGCTGCATCCACAGGAATCAGTTTCCAGTCAACATAATAGCCATCTGCCTCATAGTCTTCCATGAAAAGCAGAGGGAAGAGAACATTGCTTGGTTCTGCTGCATTGATTCCCATATAACAGTCTTCATAATCGTAGCTGTTAAATTCAGGGTTCTTCTCAGCACCATAGAAGCGGTAAGCATCTTTATTCTGGACACACTCCCAGAAGTAGTTAGGCTGAGCGCCGAGGTCTACAAACATCTGGTTTGCGTTGTCCATGAAGAGTTTTCTCCATTGGTCACCACCATTCTGATGATAGCAGTAACTGTAAATGAAAAATGTCTTCCCATCCCACTCACCGTCAGAGTCGTCCTTCATGAACATCACCTTAAGACCGGTGTTCTCGCTTGTGTAACTTGCCTGGGTTCCCCAGGAATTACCTTGTGTAAAGAAGGCACAAGCATCTTCGTTATAGAGATAGTACATTGTAGTGTCACCCACCTCAGCAGAACTGAATTTCATTTCTGCGCCCTTGTAAGTAGGTCGTTCCCACTGTGCAAATGCACTAATACTCATAAACAAAGAAGCCAGAAGTAGTAAATTTCTTTTCATAAGCTTTTGTTTTGATTGTTGATAAATTAGTAGATTAATAAATTTTAATTGACCTGTTCTTTAGTTTTGTCTTGCAAAGATAATAAAAAAAGAATAATAAATAATGAAAAAAGGAAAAAATAATGGGGTGTTCTATAAATTACATTTTAGGTGATTTTGAGATTTTTCTTTAGCAGGTTGTTGCCATGAATGAAGGAGCGATGCGGGCATCGTGACTGAATGAAGGACAGCAAGATGCAAAGAAAAAGCCAAAAGCATCAAAATAGCAATAACACCCATAATATGTTAAAAATTTTTATTTTGCGGGGAATTAATAGAACACCCCTAATATAATAATGAATAATGAAACAACTCAGGCAGCCGTTTCCGACTGCCTGAGTTCTTATAGTTCCTCCCTTTGGAAGGGGAGGTTAGGAAGGGTCATTTACTTCACGAATACCTTCTTGCCACCAACGATGTTGATGCCCTTCTGGAGAGAGTTGATTCTCTGACCAGCGAGGTTGAAGATTGCGTGAGTTGATACAGAAACTTCGTTTGTAACGTCTTCTACAGCTACAGGTTCCTTAGTTCCAAGGTAGTAGAGCTGGAATGTATCGAAGATAGCCCAGTCTGCAGAAAGAGTGGTTGCCTTCTTTACACCAATGCGAATTACTCCGCTTTCACCAACTTCACAAAGAACTGCGTTGTCTGCATAATATCCACCATCGAACCAGTAGACTGCAGATTCCATTGAATTAGGAACAACCTTGTCGCTTCCGTAAGCAGCAGTGGCGCCACCAAGAGATTCCTCAATTGCACCTGCGGCAGAAGGAAGCACTGGAGTTGAAGTCTCAACACCCTCAGAAACAGCATAAAGATATGTATTTCTCAAAGAGTCCGGATTGTCACTGATAGAGATGTTGTAATCATTTTCAGTATTACCACGACGATAGAAGCCATAAGCCTTAACTAAATAATAACCAGCAGGCAGACCTGCGACATCTTGATATGTATCAAACGTCTTCTCGTAGTGTTCTGCACAAGTAGATGTAGTACCACCTGCCCCAAATGCAGTTCCACTCCATCCATGGAAGTCACCAACATTATCGAATGTGCCGTTTACGATAAGCATAGAGAAATCACAAGGGTTTTCTTCTGTAGCATCCTTATATCCTGAAGGGAGCTTGAGAGCACCTGTAGCCTTGACAACTCTCTGACAGAGAGCCTTGACAGCTTCAATATCGAGTTCTACCTTGTCAATGGCATTAAGAGCAGCCTCGAGGGCATCGTTAGCTTCCTTGATTGCACCTTCGTCAGCTGTTTCCTGATATTCTTCCAGAGCAAGAGTAAGTTCGTCAGTCTTGCTCATGAGATCTCCGTAAGCAGCAACGCTTTCCTTGGCAGCATTAACTGCAGAAATCAGTTCAATCATTGCATCATACTTCTGGTCACGGCCTACAGCACCGTCAGTGCCGTCCATTGCCTTCAAGAGAGCAGCCTTTTCACCGGCTCCGATAGTTTCCTCCATAAGATTGGCAGCCTGGTCATAGTAAGAGTCGATTACACTCTGAACAGCCTCTTCGTTCTTGCCCATGTAAGTGAGAGAGAAGTTAGCCCAGAGAACCCATTCTACGGATTCGCCCTTTGATGTAAGACCGATACGCATCTTGCCATCCTGAACGATACCGTAAGTAGTCTGAGTGTAGCGTCCGCCTTCGAATGCATAGCGAGCACCCCAGATTGAATTAGGGATGTAGCCCTTGCCTTCCATGTAATAGTCTGCAGGATAGTCTGTAGAACCCTCTGCTGTCATGTAGTAGCAGTTGACCATGTTGAGAGTATCAGGATCATCGATTGCGTCATCAGCAATGTGCATTACAGGAGTTTCAAAGTCGTTCATGTAAAGGAACACCTTCAATGGTTCAGAACCATCGAAACTTCCATTTCCACCTGGACGGTAGAATGCCTGACATGTGATGCCGTAGAGTCCGTCTGGAACATCATTTACATCCTGATATACGTCCACCTTGTCCTGGAATACTTCCACATTGTGGTCACCAAGCTTACCGCCACCATTGTTTGTCCAACCATTGAAGTTACCGTCGAACTTAGGGTTGACAAGCATCTTGGAGCAGTCGTCACCTTCCTTCAGGCTCTTTGCAACTACGAGTGCGAAGAGGTCGTTGACCCACTTAAGTTCAGCTGCGAGCTGTTCATTGTCGAGAGTGCCGTTGTGGATGATATAGTCAGCAGATCCGTTTGGCATATCCTCATTTGGTTCCATCTCATTGTCCTCCATAAGGTAGTCGGAAAGGATTTCAGCCTCAGGAGCTGTGTATTCACAACTTGCAAGGTCATCACGAAGGTCTGCAATCTTTGCAATATAGTCTGCGTATGCCTTAGCGCTTGAGTCAAATGCTGCGAGAGCAGCTGCGAGAGCTTCCTGCTTAGCGACATAGTCGTCTTCTGCAGTCTTAGCAGCTTCGAGGGTTTCGATGAATGCCTGCTTTACATCAGCCTTTGCGACAACCTCTTCAGGAATTGGATACTGGGCCTCAACCTTTGCAATATATTCGTCGAGCATAATCTTGTTAGGATCCTCAGTCACCTCACCGTAGTAAACAAGGCGGAAGTTACTTGCTCCAATCCAGTTTGCAGTGGTCTTTTCTGTCTTCAGACCGAGAGTTACATCATCACCGAGAGTAATGAAGGTAAACTCAAAATGCTCTGGTTTTTCGTTTCCAGTATGGATTTCAGTCTTCCAGTTGTATTCACCGCTTTCTGCAAAGAGATAAGCACCCTTACAAGGAGTCTGCTGGTCGTCCTGAGTTACAGCAATGGCATCGCAAGAGAATACGTACTTACCTGCAGGAAGACTTGGGAGAGTCTGGCTAAGACGGCCGTCACCGAGTGAACGCTTGCCTGTTCCGGCAAAGTCTGAATTAGCCCACGCTTCGATGAAATGGGTGAATGTAACCTCTCCATTTGTATAAGTATGGTTCTGATAACCGAGGTTAGTCACGTTCTGTCCTGATACGAAACCAAGGTCCCAACCGTTGATATTACCGACTGTGAAGTCAGGGTTCTTGAAGAATCCGGTTGCATCCTTAGGGCTGTCCTCAGTTGCACCTGCAATTGAGAGGTAGTTGTAAGCAAGCATCAGAGCATTTTTTGCAGCGATGAGTTCTTCAACTGTGGAAGCAGCGTTGTCATAAACAGCCTGAGCCTTTGCGATATCGTCAGCAATGTCTTTTGCAGCAGGGTCAGCAGAATACTGGTCAATAAGTTCTTTCAGTGCATTTGCTGCCTGATAAGGAGCAATCTTTGCGAGGAGAGCCTCTGCATCATCAACTGGTACAAGTTTCCAGTCAATGAGATAGTTTTCAGCAGCAAAGTCCGGTTCGCTTGCCATGTCGAGGAAAGGGAATAGGACATTTCCAGCGTTCGTCTTGTCGATACCCATGTAACTTTCTTCATAGTCAATACAGTTGTAGACAGGGTTCTTTGTCGCACCGAAGAAACGGTAGGCATCACCATTCTGCACACACTCCCAGAAGTAGTTGGCCTGCGCACCGAGGTCTACGAACATCGCACTGGCATTGTCGATGAAGAGTTTCTTCCAGCCATTCTTGGCAATAGAGAAGTCGTTGATGAAGAATGTCTTTCCATCCCATTCTCCATCCACGATGTCCTTTGTGAACATCACCTTCAGACCGGTGTTCTCACTTGTGTAGCTTGCCTGAGTGCCCCACGCATTACCCTCTGTGAAGAAAGCGCATGCATCTTCGTTGTAGAGATAGTACATCACGGTGTCGACACCCTCTGTACTAAACTGCATTTCTGCACCTTTGACAGTAGGTTTTTCCCACTGTGCAAATGCAGTAATACTCATAAACAAAGAAGCCAAAAGAAGTAAATTTCTTTTCATAGATTTTTTGTTTGTTGGTAAATTGTTAATAAATTAATAAGTCTCGATTGGCTAATTCTTTAGCTTTTCACCGCAAAGATAGTAAAAAAATGAATAATGAATAATGAAAAAAAGTTAACATAATAATGAAAAAAGAATTTCAATCCAGGCAAAAAAACTCAGGCAGTCGTTTCCAACTGCCTGAGCTTTTATAGTTCCTCCCCTCCAGAGGGGAGGTTAGGAGGGGTCTATTATTTCACGAAGACCTTCTTGCCACCAACGATGTTGATACCCTTCTGGAGAGAGTTGATTCTCTGACCTGCGAGGTTGAAGATTCCTACAGGAGAAACTGTCTCTGCAGCAACGATTGACTCAACACCTACAGGAGCCTGCGTTCCGAGGTAGAAGAGCTGGAAGTTGTCGAAGATTGACCAGTCTTCATTGATTGTGACTGCCTTCTTGACACCGATACGGAGAGTTGAGCCTTCGCCTACTTCTGTGACTACACTTGCCTTGTCGTACATGCCTTCATTGAACCAGTTGACAGCAGCTTCCATAGTGTTAGGAACAACCTTGTCGCTTCCGAACTGCGATGTGTCACCGCCGAAGCTTGTTTCTACTGCACCGTCAGCAATTGGCTGGATAGTTGTAGAGTCAGTTACAGCAAGGCCGTAAGAAGAGAATGTTGTTGCATACAGGCAAGCATTGAGAGCTGAATCTGGATACTCGCTTGTAGCGATTGCATATTCGTTATTTGAACTGCCACGACGATAGAATGCCTGTACCTTCACTACGTAATATCCTGCAGGGAGTCCCTTGATATCCTGATATGTGTCGTAGTTCTTGCTATAGTGCTCAGCGCAAGTAGATTTAGTACCACCGGCACCGAATGCAGTTCCTTCCCATCCGTGGAAGTCGCCGATTTCGTCGAATGTACCGTTAACGATAAGTCCAGAGAAGTCTACAGGGTTGTCTTCACTTGCATCCTCATATCCCTTAGGGGTCTTAAGGCCTGCAATTGCAGCCTGGATTTCGTCAATCTTTGCCATTACCTCAGCAGTAGTGTATGCGCCTTCTGCGAGAGCTTCCTCAACTTCAGCAATCAGCTGACCTGCCTTTTCTACAGCCTTGTCGGATGCTGATTCCTGATAAGTCTCTGTTGCAGCTACCAGTTCGGTGAATGCATTAGAGAGGTCTACATAGGCTGCCACATTTTCGTCATAGTCCTTTGCAGCGGCAATATAGTCAATGTAAGCCTGGAACATCACGTCGCCGTCACCGCTTGCTACTGCATCTTCTGCAGCCTTGACTGCCTCTGCGAATGCTGTCTTTGCTTCCTTGCCAGCGAAGATTTCTTCGTCAGCAAGCATTTCCTTTGCGCCTTCGATGCTCTGAGTAAGGATTCCCTTAAGAACTTCTGCATCCTTGCCGTAGTATGTCAGACGGAAGTTGTCCCAGAGAGTCCAGCGACCGCTTGCTGTTCCTTCAGTAGAATAGATACCTACACGGAGGTGACCATCAGATACAACACCATAGACCTCACATTCGTAGTCACCGTTTGCAAATGCTGTAGATGCACTGTTCATGCCGTTAGGAATGTAGACAGTCTCACCGTTGAATGTAGTTGCAGTACAGTTGCCTTCAAGGTTCTCAGCATAGTAATGCTTACCGATATGGCACACTTCCTGCTCCATCTCGTTTGCATAGATGTAGGCAAGGATTTCCTCGCTTGTAGGGTCTGCCTGATAGTTCTGGAATGCAGTTTCTGTGTTGTCACCTGGACGATAGAATGCCTGAACCTTCAGGAGATACACACCGTTAGGAACTGTTGCATCCTGATAGAAATTGAAGTTGTCGTTCCAGCGTTCAACGCAAGGATTGGCATCTGTACCACCCCATGCACCGTCAGCATACTGAGGGTCGTGGCTCCAGCCATTGAGCTTGTTTGTGAAGTTAGGGTTGACAAGGAACTTAGTTGCGTCACCACCTACTGCGATTGACTCCTTGCGGGCAGTTGCAAGCATCTCTGTCACGCGTGCAGCCTCTGCCGTGATTTCCTCTGTTGACATTTCGCCAGCTCTGAGGATGTCCTCTTCGTAACCGATGAGGTAGTCACCGAGTTCGTCGGCAACCTCACCGTTGAGGTCTTCGTCATTGAATGCCTGTTCTACTTCCTGAACTGTCTTCTGATAAGCCTGATAAGCATTGTAGTTAGCTGTCATGACATCAAGTGCCTCAGTGAATGTAGGGATGAAGGCAATGATATCCTCCTTTGATGTCATGTTTTCAGCCTGTGCCAGTACGGCCTTGTATGCCTCGAGTGCTGCCTTCTGTACGTACACACCGTCTGCCTCAAAGTCTGGAGCGCTGTCTACGACGCTCTTGATCCAGTACTGGTAAGATTCAAGGCTGTTGCCGAAATACATCAGCTGTGCATCGTCAACGCCAACCCAGTTTGAAGAGTTGTTGATTATCTCAAGTCCGCACTCGAGCTTAGTGCTGTCAACCATAGCCAGCACCTTGAACGGTTCTGCTGCGAAGTTCTTGGAGTCGACATATTTCTTGCTGCTGTTAGCATAGACATATCCCTCGCCACCATTGAGGGCTACATTCAGGCCAAACTGATAGACTCCATTAGGAAGGTTTTCGATTTCATAGTAGATCTTACCGCTGAATGGATTGCCGTTCCAGTTCTCGAGGAAGTTGGTGTTGTTGCCCAACTTGCCGGAAGTACTACTTGCCTGATTGTTCTGGGCACCGGTAGAAGACTTCCATGAACCCTTGTTCTGGTCATCGAAGTTGTATGCATCGAAGAAACTTGCAGTCACGTCCTGAGGATTCTCTGGGCTTGCTGAACTTTCCTTGTAGGCATTGATCTTTGCAACTACAGCATCTGTTGCTGCGTCAAGAGTCTCCTTGTCAGAGGCAGTGTTGTTATACACATTTTCTTCGGCAGCAACATCAAGACCGTAACCCTTAGCTTCATCGATTGCCTTCTTAAGCTTCATTGCAGAGTCATAGATGGCAATCTTTGGAAGGTATGCATCATATTCCTCCTGAGACACGAACAGCCAGTCGATTGCAGCATGCTCTGCAACATCTGGGTCAAGGAGAGGATAGATGACCGTAGAAGCATCATCGAGGTTGATTCCGAAGTAGCATCCTGCATAAGTATCTGCCGTGCAGTTGTACTCAGGGTTCTTGCTTCCGCCAAAGATACGGTAAGTCAGGTCGCCACCAGCGCTGGCTGCAATCTCCCAATAATAGTTTGCCTGAGAGCCTAAGTCAACATAGGCAGATGTCTCGTTGTCGATGAACAGCTGCTTCCATGCGTTCTTTGCAATTGAGAAGTCCCAGATGAAGAGAGACTTGCCGTCCCATCCATCTGCCACGTCTGGAGTTACATACACCTGAAGACCTTCACTGCCGTAAGAGGCACGAGTTCCCCAGTCGTTGCCTTCAGTGAAGAAAGCACCGGCATCCTTGTTGTAAAGATAGTAGACATTCGGATTTGCAGAATCCTCTGTCAGTTTCAGTTCGCTTGCTGCAGGAACAGGCTTCACCCAACCCTGGGCACTCACACTCATTCCAACCAGCAAAGCAGCAAAAAGAAGTAAGTTTCTTTTCATAGGATTTTGTTTAGTTGTTAATAATAATTAATAAGATTGAAAGTCAAGTTACTTTTTCACTGCAAAGATACGAATAATTTCTCACATTACAAAATAAAACATATAGTAATATATAATGTGTAGGAAATTTTCCATAGCATAGTAGCGCCATGCCTGAACGTGACATCCGCCCCGACTCAGACAGAGGACACCACCCGCCCGAACCGTCAGCAAGGCCCGTACAAGCAGTCAGCAACACCCACACGAGCAGACAATAAGGTGCAAACAAGCAGATAATAAGGTGCACACGAGCAGATAATAAGGTTCAGGCAAACGGAGAACAAGGTCAGCGCATTATTAATGCATAAGCAATTGCATTATTAATGCATTTATAGTTGCGTTATTAATGCGTTTATCATCGCATTATTAATGCATTGACCTTGTTCTCAGATTGTCCGGACCTTGTTGAGAGATAGTTCTAACCTTATTGAGCGCTCACGTAGACCTTATAAAGCGTTTGTACATGTTTACACCTGTGCTGTGCCTTGACCTTTCGACCATTATACAGGGAGCAAGACACAGGATTTCGCAAGCGACCTTCCTTGTTACTGCCACTGTTGTCAGTCGCTGTCAGTGGGGAGTGGCATTTGGCACGTAGTTTGTAAGTAACATTTGTAGAAACATTTCATTCAACTAAAAAACATCAAGATTATGAACGTAAAACCATTATCAGACAGAGTTCTCGTTCTTCCTGCTCCGGCAGAGGAGAAGACAATCGGCGGCATCATCATTCCTGACACTGCCAAGGAAAAACCACTCAAGGGTGAAGTAGTTGCAGTAGGCAACGGTACAAAAGACGAGGAGATGGTCCTCAAGGTTGGTGACCAGGTTCTCTACGGAAAGTATTCTGGCACTGAACTGGAATACGAGGGAACCAAGTATCTCATCATGCGCCAGAGCGACGTTCTCGCAATCCTGGGATGATAACCTCGCTTCGCTCGGAGTGAAAAGAGAAAAGTGAAAAGTGAATAGATAAAATGAATTAACCAAATAGTAGATTATATCATGTCAAAGGAATTGAAATTCAATATTGACGCTCGCGAGCAGCTGAAGCAGGGCGTCGACGCATTGGCAAATGCAGTGAAGGTTACTCTCGGTCCTAAGGGCCGCAACGTAATCATCGAGAAGAAGTTTGGTGCACCTCTTATTACTAAGGACGGTGTGACAGTAGCCAAGGAAATAGAACTGGAAGATGCTTTCCAGAACACTGGCGCCCAGCTGGTGAAGAGTGTTGCCAGCAAGACTGGTGACGATGCCGGTGACGGTACCACCACTGCAACCGTACTGGCTCAGAGCATCTGCTCTACAGGCCTTAAGAACGTTGCAGCAGGTGCCAACCCAATGGACCTGAAGCGCGGTATCGACAAGGCTGTTGCCAAGGTCGTTGAACATATCAAGGGCCAGAGCGAACAGGTTGGCGACAACTACGACAAGATTGAGCAGGTTGCTACAGTCAGCGCCAACAACGACCAGGAAATCGGCAAGCTCATTGCCGATGCCATGAAGAAGGTAAGCAAGGACGGTGTCATCACCATCGAAGAGGCAAAGGGCCGCGACACTACCATCGGCGTGGTTGAAGGTATGCAGTTCGACAGAGGTTACCTCTCTCCATATTTCGTGACTGACACAGAGAAGATGGAGTGCGTGATGGACAGCCCTTACATCCTCATCTACGACAAGAAGATCAGCAACCTGAAGGAGTTCCTCCCTATCCTCGAACCGGCAGTTCAGACAGGTCGTCCACTGCTCGTAATCGCTGAGGATATCGACTCTGAGGCCCTCACCACACTCGTCGTGAACCGTCTCCGCAGTCAGCTGAAGATATGTGCCGTGAAGGCTCCAGGCTTCGGTGACAGAAGGAAGGCCATGCTCGAAGACATCGCCGTACTCACAGGCGGCGTAGTCATCAGCGAAGAGAAGGGCCTGAAACTCGAACAGGCAACGATAGAGATGCTCGGAACATGCGAGAAGGCAACAATCTCAAAGGACAACACTACTATCGTTGGCGGCAAGGGCGAGAAGGCAAACATCCAGGACCGCGTGAACCAGATAAAGAGCGAAATCAAGAACACCACATCCGACTACGACAAGGAGAAACTGCAGGAACGCCTCGCCAAGCTGAGTGGCGGTGTTGCCGTACTCTATGTAGGTGCAGCCTCCGAAGTTGAGATGAAGGAAAAGAAGGACCGCGTTGACGATGCTCTCTGTGCAACCCGCGCAGCAATCGAGGAAGGTACCATCCCTGGTGGCGGTGTCGCTCTCATCCGTGCCCTCGAAGCACTCAAGGACCTCAAGGGCGAGAATGCCGACGAGACTACCGGTATCAACATCATCAAGCGCGCCATCGAGGAGCCTCTCCGTCAGATTGTGGAGAATGCAGGACTCGAAGGCAGCGTGGTAGTGGAGAAGGTTCGCAACGGCAAGGACGACTTCGGTTACAATGCCCGCAAGGACGTATTCGAGAATATGCGCGAAGCTGGTATCATCGACCCTACAAAGGTCACTCGCGTAGCCCTCGAGAATGCTGCTTCCATCGCTGGAATGCTGCTCACCACCGAGTGCGTAATCTGCGACAAGAAGGAAGACAAACCTGAACTCCCTATGGGCGGCGCCCCTGGCATGGGCGGGTATTAATAGGTCAATAAGCTAATGGCCAAAGGCCAAAAGCCATAAAAAATCACGAAAGGGGCAAAATTTTTGCTCCTTTTTTGTCTATTGTATAATTAAAATTATTAACTTTGTGTGCCGAAAATGGTAAAATGATGTTTAAGGTAACATTTTTATTAAACCAAAGTTATAAAACCACATAAAAAAGATGATGGCAAATTTAGATTTGAACAAGTACGGTATCGCAGGCACTACCGAGATTCTCTACAATCCTTCATATGAGGTATTGTACAATGAAGAGACTAAACCAGGCCTCGAGGGTTATGACAAAGGTCAGGTAACTGAACTTGGTGCAATCAATGTAATGACAGGTGTCTACACTGGTCGTTCTCCTAAGGACAAGTACATCGTAATGGATGAAAACTCTAAGGACACAGTATGGTGGAACACTCCTGACTATCCAAACGACAACCACGAGCTCTCACTCGAACAGTGGGCAGAACTCAAGAAGCTCGCTCTCAAGCAGCTCAGCGGCAAGAGACTCTTCGTAGTCGACGGCTTCTGCGGAACTCACAAGGACACTCGCATGAAGGTTCGCTTCATCATGGAAGTTGCATGGCAGGCTCATTTCGTTACTAACATGTTCATCCGCCCTCAGAACCAGGCTGAATTCGAGCAGGAACCAGACTTCGTAGTTTACTGCGCAGCTAAGGCAAAGGTTGATAACTACAAGGAGCTCGGTCTCCGCAGCGAAACTGCAGTTGCATTCAACGTAACAAGCAAGGAACAGGTTATCCTCAACACTTGGTACGGTGGTGAAATGAAGAAGGGTATGTTCTCAATGATGAACTACTACCTTCCACTCAAGGGCATCGCAGCTATGCACTGCTCTGCAAACACAGACATGAACGGCGAGAACACAGCTATCTTCTTCGGTCTTTCAGGAACAGGTAAGACTACCCTCTCTACAGACCCTAAGCGTCTCCTCATCGGTGACGACGAACACGGATGGGACGACGAAGGTGTGTTCAACTTCGAAGGTGGCTGCTATGCAAAGGTCATCAACCTCGACAAGGAATCAGAACCTGATATCTACAACGCAATCCACCGCGACGCTCTCCTCGAGAACGTAACAGTAGACGGAGAAGGCAAGATTGACTTCGCAGACAAGAGCGTTACAGAGAACACTCGCGTAAGCTACCCAATCTACCACATCAACAAGATCGTTCGCCCTTATTCTGAAGGCCCAGCTGCAAAGCAGGTTATCTTCCTCAGCGCTGACGCATTCGGAGTTCTCCCTCCAGTATCTATCCTCACTCCAGAGCAGACAAAGTACTACTTCCTCTCTGGTTTCACAGCTAAGCTTGCTGGTACAGAACGTGGTATCACAGAGCCTACTCCTACATTCTCTGCTTGCTTCGGACAGGCATTCCTCGAGCTTCACCCAACCAAGTACGCTGAAGAACTCGTAAAGAAGATGGAGAAGAGCGGCGCTAAGGCTTATCTCGTAAACACTGGCTGGAACGGAACAGGCAAGCGTATCTCTATCCGCGACACTCGTGGTATCATCGACGCTATCCTTGACGGTTCTATCGACAAGGCTCCTACAAAGACCATCCCTTACTTCAACTTCGAAGTTCCTACAGAACTCAAGGGTGTTGACACAGGCATCCTCGATCCTCGCGACACTTATGCAGACGCATCTGTATGGGAAGAGAAGGCAAAGGATCTTGCAGGTCGCTTCATCAAGAACTTTGGCAAGTACACAACCAACGAAGCTGGTAAGGCTCTCGTTGCAGCTGGTCCTCAGCTCTAATAGGTACAAACCACATATAAACAAAATAGCGAAGTCTTACGGCTTCGCTATTTTTTATTTTCATCAGTCACTCTGACCTACTGCAGTCACTTCACCTCCTTGAAGGCCATGGCATAGATTTTCATCTGTTTTATCATGGCCAGCAGGCCATTACTACGAGTAGGACTCAGATGCTCGCTCAGGCCGATGTCGGAAATGAAATGAAGGTCGGAGTCGAGAATCTCTTCAGGTGTGTGGTCATCCAGTACCTTTATTAATAAGGTGACAAGCCCTTTCACGATAAGGGCATCGCTCTCTGCCTGAAATCTGACACGACCGTCAACATAGTCAGCCTGAAGCCAGACACGGCTCTGACAGCCATCTATCAGGTTCTGCTCAGTCTTGTATCTCTCGTCAAGAGGTTCCTGCTCGCTTCCGAGATCAATAAGAAGCTGGTACTTATCCATCCAGTCGTCGAAACCGCTGAAATCATCAATTATCTCCTGTTGTTGTTCTTCTATTGTCATGTCTGTGTTGATTACGAGTTGAAATAATATCGTGCAAATGTATAAAATTATTATGAAATACGGATAATGAATCATAAATTATTTTCATCCTTCATTGTTCATTGTCCATTTTTCATTATTCATTTTTCATTGTTCATTTTTATTTATTCATTTTTCATTGTTCATTTTTATTTATTACCTTTGCACTCCATGAAGATAACAGCATTAGTCGAGAATACAAGTCGGACAGGGATTCCCACCGAACACGGATTGAGTCTTTACATAGAGTGTATGGACGGCAGGAACATCCTTTTCGACATGGGACAAGGGACTCTCTTTGCCGAAAACGCCATCCGTCTTGGTTTATCCGTCACAGATGTTGACCTGGCCATTGTCTCTCATGGTCATTACGATCATGGAGGAGGACTCAGGACTTTTCTCGAAAAGAACAACAAAGCTAATGTCTACATCCACAAAGACGCCTTCCTGCCACATTACTCCATGCGAGAAGGGGAAATCCACTATATCGGTCTTGACAAGGACCTTGAAGATAACCCACGCCTCATAATCTGCGACGGAAAGACCATGATTGACGACAGTACGATTCTCCTGTCTGACATCAAAGGCAACATCTGTTATCCTCCAGGCAACAACCGTCTGCTGGGTCCTACAAAAAATGTTCATGACAATTTCTGCCATGAACAAAATCTTGTCTTACATGAAGACGGTAAGACCATACTGTTTGCCGGTTGTGCTCACCGGGGAATTGCCAATATCCTCAGAAGTGTTACCGAAGTCATCGGAACGGTTCCCGACTATGTGTTCTCAGGGATGCACCTGATGAAGAACGGGCTGAGCAAACAGGAGGAAGACATTTTCATACACCATCTTGCAGACGAACTGGCACAATATCCAGGATGTACCTTCTTCACCATGCATTGTACGGGCACTGACCTGTTCCTCCGACTCAAGGACATCATGGGAACCCAGATGAACTACCTCAGTTGTGGCGAGAAAGTCAGTATTTGAGCCCGTCTCTATTCTCTGGCATTATCAGCATCAGGATTATATACAATATTATCCCTGAGAATACCGTGAAGAGAGTCAGAAGGACATATACAACTCTCACGACCGTCACATCAATGTCGAAATACTCGGCAAAACCTCCACACACTCCAGCCAACATCCTCTGAGAGTGGCTACGATACAGTTTCTTTCCACTTGACTCCATATCGACAGACTAATTTGCGATTACCAGTTTATAACCTTTTCCGTGTACATTAAGGATTTCCACATCTGGATCGTCCTTGAGGTGCTTGCGGAGCTTTGTGATATAGACATCCATCGAACGGGCATTGAAATAATTGTCGTCAATCCATATAGCCTTCAATGCATAGTCTCTCGGGAGGAGTTCATTAACCTTGTTGCAAAGGAGCGAGAGTAGTTCTGCCTCTTTGGTTGTCAGCTTCTCTTCGTGATTGCCAATGGTGAGAACCTGCGTCTGAGTATCAAATGTGTATTTTCCAATCTTGTGGAGAAGTACTTCCTTTGGACCCTTTCCGCGAACTCTGCGGAGAATGGCTTCAATACGGAAAACGACCTCCTCCATTGAGAACGGTTTTGTAATGTAGTCGTCAGCACCCAGTTCGAAACCAGCCTTCACGTCATCCTTCATTGTCTTTGCAGTGAGGAACATGAATGGCACGTCGACATTGTACTCGCGAATCTTGCTGGCAAGGGTGAACCCGTCCATTCTTGGCATCATGACATCGAGTATACAGAGGTCATACTGATTCCTGACAAACTCGGCAAGTCCTTGCTCACCATCAACACAGAGTGTTGCTTCATAACCTTTTGCCTCGAGATATTCACGTAAGAGCATTCCGAGGTTTTCGTCATCTTCGCACAAAAGGATTCGTGCATTTTCTAATCTTTCTTCCATAACTAACTGTTTTTTATTATTTATACTGTTTTTCTTTTTTAGTCAACCACCGGCATCTTGATTATGAAGGTGGTACCGACTCCAAGTTCACTCTCTGCATGGATTGAGCCCTTGAAATCCTTGACTATCTTGTTGACATAAGCCAGACCGAGACCGAAGCCCTTCACGTCATGAAGGTTTCCTGTGTGAACACGGTAGAACTTATCAAATATCTTCTTCAGATCATCTTTCTTCATTCCGATGCCATTGTCCTTTATGGCTATGAAGAGATGACCCTGATCATTCCATGATGACAGTTTGAGTTCGATAGGAACATCGCTCTTGCAATATTTCATTGCATTGTCCATAATATTGAACACCACATTAGTGAAGTGCATCTCATCGACTTGAATGAACGGATTGTCGGCCCTTATGTCGGCAATTATCTTTCCGCCATTCTTCTCTACCTTGAGCGCGAATGTGTGAATCACACTTGCAATCAGTTCGTTGACGTCTATCTCCTTTATATTATAATTCACCTTCTGGTTCTCGTAAAGAGATAGCTGCAATACCTTGTCGACCTGGAAACGAAGGCGTTTGGTTTCGTCCATTATCGTAGTCGACAGGCGCTTCTCCATCTGAGGGGTTTTCTTGACAGTATCGTCGTTAAGCATCTGTGCAGCAAGCGAGATACTCGATATAGGCGTCTTGAACTCGTGAGTCATGTTGTTGATGAAGTCGTTCTTCATCTCCGCCACCTTCTTCTGACGGAACACAATCACCAATGTGACGATGAAAGTCGCCAGCAGGATGATGGTGAAGAGGAATGAAGGCAGGAACAGCCAGAAGGCCTTCATCGTTGCACTGCTCATATCTGGAAAGTGCACAGCAAGCTGACCTATCTGAATCACCGGATCGGTGTTGAAAAGAGGAACAGTGAAGAGATGTTCGTCACGTCCCTTTGCATCATAATCCGGACACTGGTAGACAACTTCGCCGTTTCCGTTCAGTATCTGGTAGTGATAACTCTCGTTCACCCCATTGTCTGCCAGTTCTGCCCTAAGCACCTGGTCAAGAGTAGTGAAGTCTATCCTGTCCTCGATAGGCAGGTCACTTACATTATATATAAGGTTATATACGACTTCGTCCACCAGTTCCTTTCCGTGATGAATCCTGTTCTTCATTGACTGCTGCAGATTGACCGAGACCCTCTGGTTGCTTCTGCGGGTGAAGAACTGGTCTGTACCTGCATGGACAAACGGTACACTACCCACAACATTTGCAGAACTGGAATCCGGGACAGCCATCTCTGCCTTATCCAGTACGGCACCCTCCATATAGCGTGTGGCTTCATCAATCTCTATCTGGTGAGCCACAGCGGAAAGACTGCGGTTCACACTCTCCTCGAAGTGCTGCTTGTGCATTCCGTATATCTCGCGGATATACGAAACCTGCATCATGAGCAAACTCACGAATGAGACTCCGATGATGATTGCCAATATTGATATCGTCGATTTCTTCATTGCGTGGCTAAATTAGTAAAAGTTTATCATCAAAAGTTAATTCACCACAAAATAAATACAAAATTAAAAATAAAAGAGTTGACAATTTAACAATTGCCAACTCCTTATTTGAGAATTTATAAACTTCGTTTTTAATCTTCGTCCTTTGACTGCTCTTCGAATTCCTTCATGAGCTTTGTCTGGAGATCTGTTGGAACGAGTTCGTAGTTAGAGAATTTCATTGAGAATGAAGCACGACCACCAGTGATTGAACTCAAAGTTGTAGAATAGCTTGCGAGTTCATTGAGTGGAATCTTGGCATTGAGCTTGTCGTAACCATTAGCACTTTCACTACCGACAATCATACCACGACGGCCCTGAAGGTCACTCATCACGTCACCCATCTTGTCACTTGGAGTAAGAACTTCCACGTCATAGATTGGTTCGAGAAGCTTTGGACCTGCATTCTTGAATGCGTCAGAGAATGCATGACGACCAGCGAGCATGAATGAGAGTTCATTTGAATCTACTGGGTGCATCTTACCATCATATACTACTACGCGTACGTCGCGTGCATAACTACCTGTAAGAGGTCCCTGTTCCATTCTTGCCATGATACCCTTGAGGATTGCTGGCATGAAGCGTGTATCGATAGCACCACCGACAACTGAGTTGATGAACACGAGCTTGCCACCCCAGTCAAGGTCGATTTCTTCCTTGCCCTTCATGGCAATCTTGAATTCCTGACCACCAAACTTGTAAAGTACAGGATCTGGCATTCCTTCAGTATATGGTTCAACGATAAGATGAACTTCACCGAACTGACCTGCACCACCTGACTGCTTCTTGTGACGGTAGTCAGCACGAGCTGCCTTTGTGATAGTCTCTCTATAAGGAATCTTCTGTTCTGCGTAAACAATCTTGATCTTTTCCTCGTTCTCAAGACGCCACTTGAGTGTACGGAGGTGGAACTCACCCTGACCCTTGATAAGAGTCTGCTTCAATTCCTTGCTCTGTTCGAGGATCCATGTTGGATCTTCCTGAGCCATACGCTGAACTGCAGCAATCATCTTTTCTGTATCGCTCTCGCTCTCAGCCTTGATAGCACGGATATATTTAGGATCTGGATACTTCACGAAGTCGAACTTGTAGTCACAGTCCTTACCTACGAGGGTATTACCTGTACGAACATCCTTCAGCTTGGTTGTACAGCCTATATCACCGGCAACAAGTTCTTCAACCTTTACACGGTTTGAACCAGCACATGCAAACAACTGAGCAATACGTTCCTTGCTACCACGATCTGCATTTGTAAGGTCGTCACCTTCATGGAGCTTACCACTGAGGACCTTGAAATACTGAACGCCACCAATGTGTGGTTCGTTAGCTGTCTTGAAGAAGAATACAGCAGTCGGACCGTTTGGATCTGGATTTACGTCATTACCAGCAACATTCTGTACTGGAGCTGACTCTGCTGGGCATGGCACAACATCACCAAGGAATTCCATCATTCTCTGAACACCCATGTCCTTCTCTGCACATACGCAGAAGAGAGGGAACATGCCGCGAGTTGCAAGACCGAGGCTGATACCCTTGTGGAGTTCCTCTTCGCTGAGGTCTTCTGTCTCGAAGAATTTCTCCATGAGTTCCTCATCACTTTCTGCAGCTGCCTCTACGAGTGCATGGTGCATTTCTGTAGCCTTGTCCATCTGGTCAGCAGGGATGTCCTCGATTGTTGGAGCGCCACCCTCAGCCTTCCATGAATATTTCTTCATCAGCAGGACGTCAATCATTGCGTTGTAGGCACCACCTTCGTTGATTGGGTACTGTACAGGAACAACTTTGGTTCCGTAGAGATCCTGGAGGCGTTCGATACAGCTATTGAAATCACTGTTATCGCGGTCAAGCTGGTTAACGGCAAAGATTACCGGTTTGTTAAGCTTATCTGCAATGCGGAACTGATTCTGAGTTCCTACTTCTGGACCATTCTGTGCGTTGACGAGGATGAGAGTTGCATCACATACATTCTGTGCTGTGATTGAAGAACCGGCAAAGTCATCAGAACCTGGACAGTCAATGAAGTTGAGTTTCTTACCTTTCCATTCTGTGTGGAATACTGTAGAGAATACAGAGTAACCGTATTCCTGCTCTACTGGGAAATAGTCGCTCACTGTGTTCTTCTGAGTAACCTTGCCTCTACGTGTAATAAGGCCAGCTTCGAAAAGCATAGACTCAGTGAGGGTTGTCTTACCCGAACCTCCATTACCTACGATAGCAATGTTTCGGATTTCGTTCGTCTGATAAGTTTTCATAAATAGTTTTTAGTTTGAATATTTAGATTGTTTTCAATTTTTTGCATAAGCGATTGCAAAGATAATAAAAAGTTAGGAGTTATAAGATAGGTACACGGAGTTTTTTTCAATAAATTTAGTAAATTTGCACTCTGAACGATAATATTACCGAATTATGCAAGGTATCTACATACATATTCCTTTCTGCAAAAGCAGATGTATCTACTGTGATTTCTACTCCACCACCCAGCTTCATCTAAGGGAGAAATATGTCCGGAATCTGTGTCACGAGATGGATCTGCGCCACGCTTATCTTCCTGATGAAGAATATTCTACGGTATACATAGGCGGAGGCACGCCATCACAGCTCACCCCCGCCCAGATCGACACAGTCATTTCTCACCTCTACGCCACCTTCCACATCTCGCCTGATGCAGAATTCACCATCGAGATGAATCCCGACGACATTACTCCCGAGAGCATACGGCACCTCAAAGGGCTTCCCGTCAACCGCATCAGCATGGGCATCCAGACTTTCTCCGACCGCCGGCTCTCATTCCTTCACCGCCGGCACAGTGCACAGCAGGCCATCGATGCAGTTCGTCTCTGCCAGGATAACGGCTTCACGAACATCAGCATCGACCTTATGTTCGGATTTCCCGACGAGACAATCGACGACTGGAAGTCAGACGTGTCAGAGGCCCTGTCACTTCATGTTCCCCACATATCTGCCTATTCACTGATGTACGAAGAGGGAACCACACTTACCCGTATGCTCACTGAGGGAAAGATTCAGGAAATACCCGACGAACTATCCCGACAGATGTACGACCATCTCTGCGATACCCTCCACGATAACGGCTACGAACACTATGAGATTTCCAACTTCTGCTTTCCCGGATATCATTCACGGCACAACAGCAGTTACTGGGAATCTATACCATATATCGGTTTAGGCGCCGGAGCCCATTCCTTCAACGGGGATAGCCGCCAGTGGAACAGCAGGATGGAGAACGGGAATTGGTCTGTGGAGGACAGGGAAGTTCTCACACCCGTACAGAAGTACAACGAACTTATCATGACACGGCTACGTACATCTAAAGGAATCAGCCTTGATAACCTCGAAAACTATTTCGGAGAATACTTCTCAAAGGTCAGGTCATTGCTTGAGAGACACCTGGCAGACAATAACTTGCATATTGACAAGGACACCAATTATCTGGCTCTTACCCGTAAGGGTATCTACATCAGCAACCTCGTCATTTCCGACCTGATGATTAGCGAAGAATAGAGTTTTTTGCACATTTATACTCCATAGTGTGCAGTATTTTGAATTTAGGTAAATGTTTTTTTGCGGAAAACGATAAAAAAGGTTGTTTGCGAAAACAACATATTGAAAAAAGTACTTACCTTTGCATCGGTTTTAAAAGCAAATATTTGTTTAACAATTAAAAGTAACTAAAAAAATGAAAAAGTTGTTTTTTGCTATCGTAGCTGTAGCTGCTGTTTCTTTCGCATCTTGTGGCAATCAGGCTGCTAACACTGAAGAAGCTGACTCTTGTGCAAACTGTGATTCTGCATGCTGTGTAGAAGAAGTTGTAGAAGAAGTTGCTGATTCTGCTATCGAAGTAGCTGATTCTGCTGCTGAAGAAGTTGTAGAAGAAGTTGCTGAATAATTTTCAGACCCAGCTCGAAGCAATTTAATTCGGACTCAGTCCGAAGAGAGAATTGAAACCTGTATGACTCACGTCACACAGGTTTTCTTTTTTAGGAATGATACCGCATGATGTTTTTTGAACACCCTTCGAGTAGCCTCAGGGTAAACTCTTTGCACGAATGAATGATTTTATCTCAACTTGACATCAAAATATTACAGCGATTATCAACTCCAGGATGAAGTGATAATCGCTGTAACTATAGTAAAAAGGGATTGCTACCTGTAGTCTATCGGATGCTTACAATCTTTCTGATGCTGATGTCCAACAATCACCACCAATGGACGAAATAATCTAATGTTCCCAATATGGCTTGTGGGATTCATTTTGGGAACAACAAACCCACTGACAATCGGCATAACTGCTGAAAATCAGTGGGTCTGCTTATCTTGTTGTCAATCTTGATAAGATGAATTGGAATTATATCCAAGATTACAATTTACCTAAATTGCGCCAAAGTTAGGTAACTTAGTTATATTGATAAATCCCTACTTATTTGTTATTCTTGTCAGTTCACCATCATCAAAGCCAGCTGTTACTATGCGGTTTGCAATCCAACTCCTTACTTGATTGTTTGTCTTCAAACATTTTGCCATGATCAGAATGACTTGGCTTTGAAACTCTTGCCAATCCATCTGCCGGACACTCTTTGAAGTTGGAGTGAGATATTTATTTACGGGTTCAAAATCTATTTCACAAGCCCAATCATCATTATTTTCATCATAAACTTTTGATCCTGTAAGGTAAATAGAGCATCCTTTATCAGACTCAAACATGCCAAAGTTTAATGCAATAATATCTTCTGGAATATTATTGTTTTGGGTCAGATTCACCAACCAATTGCTGATTTCTGATTCCAACGATTTTGCATTGCATGAACTAAATAAAGTACATGACATAATAAGAGATAATAGTTTTTTCATCGTCTTTGTGTTTTTTATTATGTTATTTACTCCAAATATCAAACTTTCCTAACAAGAAATCATATAGTCCAACAATCAATATACCATCTTCGTTGTAACCGGAGGTGTAGCGGTCGCCAGCAACGATAATCTTTCGGAATCCGTCTGCCACTTGCAGAAGGGATGCCTGTTCCTGTTCTACCTTCTCTTTTGATGGCAATGCGTATGCAGACTGGATATACAGACGCTCGTCATGACGGTTTACGACGAAGTCTATTTCTAAATTCCTTCTCTGTAACGTGCCGTTATCATCCCGCTTGAAACTCTCCACCAAGCCGACATCAACAGAAAAGCCATTGCGACGTAACTCATTGTAAATCACATTTTCCATGGTGTGGGTAGGTTCCAGCTGTCGAAACTCCAAGATAGCATTTCTGATACCCATGTCCTCAAAATAGTATTTCGTTTCAGTACCAATGTACTTCCTGCCCTTCACATCATATCGCAGAGCCTCGCTTACGAAGAATGCATCTTCAAGACATTCAATATATTTACTAATTGTAGCAGGGGTGATTTCTACGCCAGCCACAGTCTTGAAAGTGTTAGAAATGCGTCTTACATTAGTGCTTGCTCCAATACCCGAAGCAATGATTCTTATCAGTTCGCGCATACCCTCTGGGTTTTTCAGATGGTTATGCTCCAGAACATCCCTGAGATACACAGTCTCATAAATCTCCCTCAGATAGTTCTGCTTGTCTTCTGCATTGTCCAATTGTGCAACGGCAGGCAACCCACCATATTTATAGTACGACTCCAATGCTTCAGCCTTCTCGCCACCTACAACATCAAAGTATTCTGCAAAGCTCAAAGGATGAATCCTTATTTCCCAACCACGTCCACGAAACTCTGTTATGACATCTTTTGACAGAAACTTCGCGTTTGATCCAGTCACATAAATCTCAGTGTTGGGCACACTGAGATAAGAGTTCAGAACATCTTCAAAATCCTTTACCATCTGCACCTCGTCAAGCAGGATGTAGTACTTCTCAGCATCTACCATCTCAGCATCGATATGCTCCAAAAGTCTGTCAGGATCACGATACTTCTTGTTTCTTCTGTCCTCCATGTTGACCTGTATGATGTGGTCCTCGCTGACACCTTGCTCCAATAAGTATTGGCGGAATAGATTGAACACCAGGAAAGACTTGCCACAACGGCGAATGCCAGTTATGACCTTTATCATTCCATTACCGTCGGCTCTGATTAGTTGCTCAAGATATAATTTGCGTTCAAAAACCATATTTTAGAGTATATTTTTGTATATTGACACAGATTTGTGTTGCAAAAATAGAAATTTTATTTTACATCACAAAATAATTATCGGAAATATCCCCAATAAAAAGATTATTTAATTGAATTTGTAAGTCCAGCTTGACGTTTCGTTAAAAACTTTTGTGTATTAACGAAGATTGAACAGCAATTTTGATCCCTTCCATCATATAGTCTGTCAATCCCAACAGTCAATTAACCAAATGACAGCATCTGCAAATTGCCGATGCTTATCACGTTAATTTTTGTTATCTCTTGTTTGCAGTTTGGAGTTTTCAGTAATTTTTGTTTCTGATTTGTTTCTTTTGCCGTTTTTAGCTATATATAAGTGTTGATAATCAGTCTATTACAACCAATCAGGAGATTCTCAAGAAGAAGATTATGATTATTCGGAAGGAATTGCAGTCTAAAACACGATTAAAAATGACAAAATGACTTTTTGACAAATTGACTTTTTGACCTTTTGACTCGTTGAAATAACAAGATTTCGTGCAAATATTTGGTTATATGATAGTTTCTTTATAATTTTGCCGCAGAAATCAGGTAAGACCAATCATTGCCTGAGTTTAGTCTTCTGAAGAGCGTAGATGCTTCGGCATCGTGACACCAGCGGGCGGGAACCCTTCAGTGGGAAAACTTACCCTTACGAGGTGCGAAGTTATTAGAGAGGTTTTTACCTCTCTATTTTATTTTACCCATTGTTTTTCAAACACCTTTCGGTCAAACCCCTTTTTGTAGGTCTTAATTAGTTTGCTACCATCAACATAGAGCTTGAGCATTGGCATAAACCACACTTGATTTTAACAATTTAACAAAATAATTTTTTAATAAAATAACAAACTCTCGGTATTTCAAAAACGCAAACCCTAACGCAAACGCAAAGCCAATGGCTTTTCAGCG
>CALELI010000016.1 GCA_937902455.1 uncultured Prevotellaceae bacterium
TAATAATATTAATGTCTGATTAATGTTCAGATTAATGGTCATTAATGTTTTTAAATAACAAGCGAAAGTTGAAAATGGTGACCGTTTCGGCCACCATTTCTTTCTGTGCGAGTATCGTTTGAATTCTTTACTGATTATTATTTTTTCAAAGTCTCTCGGGCTTCCTTGAGACGGGACAGTGCCTTGGTTATGAAGTCCTTGGTACCACTGCCGTCATTGACATAGCCCACAACCATGTCGGCATAGTCGATGGCTTCGCGAAGTTCTGTCGTCTTGTTGCGGATTTCCTTGATCTCGGTTAGGAGTGGGAGAAGTTCAGCAAGATCCTCAGGTTCTGCGAGGTTTCCAGGACGCATGGTGTTGATGGCTACATTCAGGGCAGAGGTTGCTGAGTTGATAGCATCCTGAGTCCTTGACTTGTCAGCCAGCACGCTTTCTGCGTTCTTTATCTGCTCGAGAAGTCGGCCATATCCGTTTGGCGCCCATGGAGAATGGGCTGGTACTTTCACTGTAAGTTTATCCCATGCCTCTTGTTCTGTCACTCTGTTCTTTGCAAGGCTGAGGGCCTGTTCGAGATTGGCTGTGTCAATCTTCTTTGAACTGGATTTCTTCTTTGCGTCGCCAATGACGTTCAGACGGAGGTAGTGAGTGGCCCGTTCTGTCTGCCAGTAGTCTGGCTTGAATTCTTTCCCCGCAAAGTTGAGCTTATAGACATGTCCGTTGTAACCTTTGTCGGAGTCTGCTCCGAGGAGTGTGATTTCACTGAGGTCGGATTTTAGGTCGAACTCTGCTTCTTTCCATTCGGTAATGCCTTGTGTGGCCATGACGAGTGGTCCGTACATGATTGCCCCGACCCACTGAGGGGCGTAGTTCTCGTTGACAACCTGTTGGCGCTGACCTCTCTGTGGACGCTGTCCGCGTGGCATCTGTGGCGCTTTGGTAGGTGCTGCCACTTCCATCTTGTCAGGACCGAAATTGATGTGCTTGGTGAATGGCATGGTTACTTCAATCCTGTCCTGTGCTGTCCACTGACGGGCCTGTATCTCCACATAGGAGCATGGCTGATAGTGTTTCTGTATGCTCTTCCCGTTGAGGCGTACGTCGAATCCTTCTGTTGCCCAGTATGGCACTCGCAGTTTGACAGTGAAGGTACCTGACTGCCCCTGAGGCTGGAAGGTTATTGTGGAGTGGTCAGCTGGCCATTCGCACTCTTGTATGAGACGGATGTTCTGCTTGTCCCAGTCGGCTGTGCTTGGCATATAGAGGGCTACCCAAATGGTGTTGTCGCTTACGAAGTAGGCTGCTTCCTGGTACTTTACGTGGTTCTCGGCTCCTGTACCTCCGCAGCATGTGCTCTGAGGTGTCTCATTGCCGAACGGCTTTGCCCCATTGAGTCCTACGGCATATTGGTATGTGGTGGAATATTCCGTAGGGTGTACTGAACCTATGAGCTGGTTGTAGAGCACTCTTTCGTAGTAGTCCATGTACCGTGCATCGTCAGGGTCAAAGCAGTTGAGATCCTTGGTGAGTTTCGCAAGGTTATAGGCACAGCATGTCTCGTTGAGTTCAGGATTTGCTGTCATACCTCCCCAGCCGCCTACGTTAGTGTTCATGCTGAGAATCTGTGAGTATGGCTGGCGGAACATCTCTCCGTTTCCGACTCCGCCCATGGCATAGACATATCGGCCCTGAATCATGTTCCAGAAGTTGCTGGCAATGTTGTAGTAGTACGGGTTGTTGTTGCCGATGTATGACCTGAGCGCACCGGTAATCATTGGTATGTGCTGGTTGGCGTGGCGTGTGCGGATGTCGTCGATGTTCTTTGACAGTGGCTCGAAGAATGCAGGGGAGTCGAAGAAGGATGCTGCCTCGAGAAGGTGTGCCCTTTCTGCTGAATCATTGACCATCATGGAGAGACGTGCAAGCGATTCTTCCATTCCTCCCACTTCACCGGCAATATACATGTTCCACATCTCATATCTGTTTCCTGGGCGTGCCTGGCGTTCTGCCTTGTCGCCGTCAGTCTTGACATAGGTGCGGTAGTGAAGTCGGTTCCATACCCACAGGCCCATGTCCTTTGCTATGAGAAGGGCTTTATCGGCAATCTGCTTAGTCGTGAGGTGACCGGCTGGAAGACTGATACTTTCTGATGCAGAAGTGCTGCCTACGTTGTTGGCAATGTCAATCAGTCCGGCCAGCTGCTTGTGTATGCTATAATAAGGTGCCCAGACCCATTCTTCGTTGTTGTAGGCACGATAACATTCAATGAGGGCAGGGTGGGCTGCTGGAATGGCATTGATGTAACCATATCCATAGTGCTTATAGTCCTTCTTGTATTCATCGAAAGCCTTCCAG
>CALELI010000017.1 GCA_937902455.1 uncultured Prevotellaceae bacterium
GAAATCCGAAATTAACAACAACTCGTAACTCGTAATTCGTAATTCGTAATTAACAACAACTCGTAACTCGTAATTCGTAATTCGTAATTAACAACAATAAAGTAAAATGAGAAAGAAAATCGTAGCAGGCAACTGGAAGATGAACAAGAATCTTCAGGAAGGTGTTGCCCTCGCAA
Source organism: uncultured Prevotellaceae bacterium (assembly GCA_937902455.1). Classification (GTDB taxonomy): domain Bacteria; phylum Bacteroidota; class Bacteroidia; order Bacteroidales; family Bacteroidaceae; genus Colivivens. Next base: position 177 of record CALELI010000017.1, read on the forward strand.
AGGAACTCAACGAGGTCCTTTCAGCAGAGAAAAGTAATTGTGATGTAATCATCTGCACTCCATTCATTCATCTTGCAACCGTATCAGGAATCATTGATCACAACGTTCTCAATCTTGGTGCTGAGAACTGTGCAGACAAGGCTTCTGGTGCTTTCACAGGTGAAGTTTCTGCAGAAATGGTTAAGTCTACTGGAGCTGAATATGTAATCCTTGGTCATTCAGAGCGCAGAGAGTATTACAACGAGACTCCTGCAATCCTCAAGGAGAAGGTAGACCTTGCACTTGCCAATGGTCTCAAGGTAATCTTCTGTATTGGCGAGAGTCTTGCACAGCGCGAGGCAAACCAGCAGAATGAGGTCTGCAAGGCAGAACTCGAAGGCAGTGTATTCCATCTCACTCCTGAGCAGTTTGCAAATATCGTCATTGCATACGAACCAATCTGGGCTATCGGTACAGGCAAGACTGCCACTTCCGACCAGGCTGAGGAAATCCACGCATTCATTCGTAGCCTCGTTGCCGACAAGTATGGCAAGCAGGTTGCTGAGGATACATCAATCCTCTATGGTGGTTCATGCAAGGCTTCAAATGCACCAGAACTCTTCTCAAAGGAAGATATCGATGGCGGACTTATCGGTGGAGCATCACTCAAGGCCCCAGATTTCAAGGGCATTATCGACGCATGGAAATAAGAAAACTCTGCAATCGCTGCTTATTTTTGGCCATACTTCTCTGTATGCCGTTCCTCGCTCTGGCTGTTTGTGCTCAGTCATTCACCCGTCAGTTGCAGGAACCTGTGCAAGGACAGGGCAAGGTAGTCATCAACCACGATGCACGACTCGACAGCATTGTGAATGGGCTCGTCTATGTGCCAAGTAAATCAGAAGTAAAGACAAAGGTCGAGAGTAAGCAGTCGACAGAAGGCATGCACAAGTCCACTCAGTCAAAGGTCAGTGAGACCTTGCCTATTGGACAGGTGATTTCAGGAGCGACAGTCCGTGAAAGGGTTAAGGGTTATCGCATCCAGGTCTTTTTCGGTGGAAACCAGCGCAAGGACCAGACAAAGGCACAGCAACTCGGAGCCAAGGTGCAGTCTCGCTACCCCGAGCTGAGGGCTTACACGTCGTTTGAGTCTCCACACTGGCGTTGCCGTGTCGGTGATTTCAAGACCCGGGAGGAAGCCGCTCCTTATGTACGACAACTACGTTCTTCGGGCTATTGCCCGGACGCAACAGTCGTACGCAGTGAAATCTTTGTGTATGAATAATCCGAAATCCGAAATCCGTACCTCGTAATTCGTAATTCGTAATTGGTGATAGTTCGATAATGAACGAATTAAGCGAAAATATCAAGCATGCTTTGCAACTCTTGGGGGAAGATACGGACCGTGAAGGTCTGCAGAAGACACCCGAAAGAGTTGCAAAGTGCATGTTGAAGTTTACCTCCGGATATTCTCAGGACCCAAAGGAAGTACTGCTTTCTGCGGTTTTTGAGGAAGACTATACGCAGCCTGTAGTCATTCGCGACATTGAATTCTATTCTCTTTGCGAGCACCATCTTCTGCCATTCTTCGGAAAAGTCCATGTGGCTTATATCCCAGACGGCAGGATTGTCGGTCTCAGCAAGATACCTCGTGTAGTTGAGGTCTTTGCCAGGAGGTTGCAGGTTCAGGAGAGAATGACCTCGCAGATATGTCAGTGCATCAACGAGACACTCCATCCCAAAGGCGTGATGGTCATGGTTGAGGCACAGCATCTATGTATGCAGATGCGTGGAATAGAAAAGCAAGGTGCCGTGACGGTCACCTCCAACTTCACCGGAGTCTATCAGGACGCTACCCTCCGTGCAGAATTCTATAATCAGTTGAAGGGTTGAGAATGATCCCTCAGAGCACCATAGACAAGATTCTCGATGCTGCCAGCATCTACGACGTAGTCTCCGACTATGTCACTTTGCGTCGTGCTGGTGCTAACTACAAGGGATTGTGTCCGTTCCATGACGATACCACACCATCCTTCTCGGTCTCTCCAGCAAAGAATCTCTGCAAGTGTTTCGCATGTGGCAAAGGTGGCAATCCTGTTCATTTCATCATGGAAATCGAACAGCTCAATTTCTATGAGGCCATCAAGTTCCTTGGGAAAAAATACGGAATAGAGGTGGAAGAACGTGAACTCACCCCCGAACAACGCAAGGCAGAGAGTGAGCGTGAGAGTATGTTTGCTGTAAATGAATGGGTAAGCAACTATTTCCACGACACCCTTCTCAACTCTACTCAGGGACAGGCCGTGGGTATGGTCTATTTCCGTGGGCGAGGATTCCGCGACGATATAATTGAGAAATTCCGGCTTGGATTCTGTCTCGACCAGAACGACACCATGTCCGCTGAGGCAATCAGCAAAGGCTATAATCCCGATTATCTTGTCAAGACAGGTCTTTCATTCAAGACTGATAAAGGTCAGTACCGCGACAAGTATCGGGGTAGGGTAATCTTCCCATGGTTCGGACTCAGTGGCAAGGTCACAGGCTTTGGTGGACGAGTACTTGCTGCCGGAACCAAAGGCATCAGCCAGAAGTACATCAATTCCTCAGAGTCCGAGATCTTCCATAAAGGTCGCGAACTCTATGGGATCTATCAGGCAAAGAAGGCCATCGGTAAGGAAGACCGAGTCTACATGGTGGAAGGTTATACCGATGTCATATCCATGCACCAGTGTGGAATTGAGAATGTTGTAGCCAACTCTGGAACAGCATTGTCTACCGACCAGATTCGCCTGCTCATGCGTTTCACCAAGAATATCACCCTCCTCTACGACGGCGACACGGCTGGAATCCATGCTGCACTTCGAGGAACCAACATGCTTCTCGAGGCTGGTATGAACATCAACATCCTCCTCCTTCCCGACGGCGACGATCCCGATAGCTTTGCAAGGAAACACAACGCTACCGAATTCAAGGATTATATCCATCAGCACCAGACCGACTTCATATCCTTCAAGACCCAGGTCCTCATGGGCGAAGCCGGCAATGACCCGCAGCAGCGCACGGCACTCATCGACGACATAGTAGGCAGCATTTCCGTCATTCCCGAGGAAATAGCCCGCTCCGTCTATATCCATCAGTGCAGTGAGATGATGAACATGCGTGAGGAAGTCCTTATCCGCGAAGTCGCACGCAAGCGCAAGGCCCGCAGGGAACAGGCATCGACAGGGAACCAGGGAACTAGGGAACCAGGGAATCAGGGAACTGGGGAACCAGGGAGCGAGGAAAGTACGAAATCCACCAACCCCCCAATCCCTAACTCCCAAAATCCTTCACCCCTCACCCCGGATTCTGAGCCAGTCGAAGGACACCCATCAACTCTCGACTCTCAACCATCAACTCTCATAGGCTTGGAACATCTTATAATGCGTATGATAGTCCGTTATGGTGAAGCCCGGTTTACTTATATGGACACGGACGACAAGGAAGTTACCACATCCGTTGCGGAATATGTCAGTCAGGAACTCGAGATTGATGACCTACAGTTCCAGTATCCACTCTATCGCGAAATGCTTGCGCAGGCAATAGAACTGATAAGGCAGGGCGCTACCCGTGCCCCGGAATCATCTGTCAGCCCGATGGCCCGCCACTTCATGTCCAATCCCCATCTCGGAATCAGCCGTGAGGCTGCCGATCTCATGAGCGACAAGTATCAGGTTTCCCACACCCAGGACGAAGACACCTCCCGCGACGAGGGTTCACGTCCAGGCGATTATATCATACACCTCATGCTCGACTACAAGTTCGCGATAGTCGAGATAGCCATCCGGCAAATAAGAAGACAGCTGGCTGATCCAACTGTCTTAAGTGATTCTGCCCGTTGTGCAGAAGTCTTGCGAAATCAGATTATTTATAACGATCTCAAGCGCCGGCTTGCTAAGAAGCTTGGTGACCGAGTGCTAATTTAGGGAATTCGAACTTGAATTCAGGCTTCTTGAATTCACCAAAGCCCTTTATGCCTTTTACTTCTATCTTCTCGTTCCTTACCTTCAGTTCCTCGAACCTTGCCGGTTTCTCGTCATTCAGGCTTTCTGGTTCGTCATTCTTTGCAAGTTCATCGTCGTTGTTGACAATCTCAATCGAGACAGGCACAACCCCGCTCTTCATCATGTCGATTTCCTTTGCGGCGCCCAGAGAGAGGTCGATGACACGTCCTCTTGCATAAGGACCGCGGTCAGTCACGGTGACAACCACGCTCTTGCCGTTCTTCATGTTCGTCACCTTCAGCTTTGTGCCGAATGGATATTTCTTGTGGGCACAGGTCATGCTGTGCATGTCGAAGATGCTGCCGTTGGCCGCTTTCCTGCCATGAAATCCAGGCCCGTAGTACGAAGCCATGCCATCATAGTGCTGAGCCTTCACAGGACCAACATATAAGAAGCAGAAAAACATTATTAAATAAAAAAAATTATTCATGTTTTCAATTCTTACGGACTTTTTCAAGCCCAGGTTTAAGCCGTCTTGTCATGCACGAAAAAACGTGCAAAAGACTATTTATTATCTTTCTTTCGGTTGATTTATGTTGCAAAATTACTAAAAATAATCCAATTAACCAAAAAAAACATAAAAAAAGCCCAAAACCTACGTCCTACATATATGTGATAAAAAGTAATAAAAATAAAAATTTTCCAACTTTTATTTTGTATTTCGCTCAACTTTCACTACTATCGCTCATGTTATTTGCGCAAGTTAGGATGCGTCTCGGAAATAAAAATAAAAATTTTTCCAACTTTTATTTTGTATTTCGCTCAACTTTCACTAACTTTGCGGTCGCAAACGGAAAATAACATCGCGGAGTAGTAGCAGTGGTAGCTCGTCAGGCTCATAACCTGGAGGTCGGTGGTTCGAGTCCACCCTCCGCAACCAACAGAAAGTCAGGATTAAGTCCTGACTTTTTTCATATATCACATTGTGATAAGAACGTAGAGGGGCTGTCTATAAATATCCCCTCTTTCAGATTTGATGTCTGAAAGAGGGGTCTAAGAGAATGCCTGACCATTATAATAAAGGCAGGGGGAGTTACCCTAAAAATCCCAGCCAAGGAAAATCTTGTACAAATCCTCTTCGGTGAGGTCTTCTTCCTTTACAAGAACATCATTATCATCACATGCATAACCATCTTTTACAGATATAGACATTAAAGTGCTGCATTCCACTGTCACAATGTTTATTGTTGGATTTATATATTTTTTCATATCTTCAAGTCTGTTATCTGTTATAATATTTCTTGTTATTCCTGATGATGATTCCTCTGTACGAACCATTGACTGTTTGTCCATTTATGTTGTACAAGGTGCCATTGAGAGTTTCGCAATTGTTAATCTTCTCGATTCCGTCAGCCAATGGTATGTCAATGTCAAAGTACTTGACTTCCGATGAAACCGTCAGATAGCATTTGTTAGCAGGTACAGTGATTGATGAACCTGGTTCTACCTGATAGAATCCTAATCCATTGCTAAGATTCTGCAGGACATATCCGTCAGTGATTGAAGTTGAAGTCAATACACCTGTAAGCAGTCCTTCTGTATAACTGTTTTCCGTATAAGAAGGAATTCCTGTGAACGTATAGTTACCAGCCGTACCAGCAATGAGTAATGGAGTGTTGGCCGCAATCTGTGTCTGTTCCTCGGTCTGTACCGTTGTTCCGTCGAGTGCTGTACACTTATATGCCTTCAGTCCTTCCGGAAGTTCAGCAGCGAATGGAAGTATCAGCGTTCCGTATCCTGCCTCGCTCATGGTAAACGGGATGTCGGTTCCCTCTGATGTCCCTCCAGTGATTGTCACAGTGGTCTTCACCTGTTCTGCAGGGACATTTGCAGATGCATCGAGAAGGATGAATTTCACGTCCGACATTGTGATTTCTATCGTGCCGTTCTTCATCGATGGGTCAGCAATCAGTCCGATAGTGAATAGTTTCTCTACGATGTTCCCGTCAATATCATCTTGATAATAGGTATTTGATGTATTGTTGGCAAGTGCCAGTTTGATGGCTGTCTTACCTGGCTGACTGCTTTCAAGTGTAGCCCCGACACCATCGAAACGGTCTGCATCAAGGTTTACGTCATTCACCCAGTTACGACCTTCCTTCTTCTGTGCAATAGTTATTCCTTCAGGTATATTGAGCTGCATCTGGAAATTCGTATAAAGTACAAAGTCAGTTCCTGTGATGTCCGTCTGATATACGGTAAGATAATTTACCGTCTTTCCGTCTGCTACGAATGTCGGGCTGTTCATCCATACTTTCAGATTATGCCCACTTGCCTGTAGCCCAAACATAGCGAGCAATAATGATAGGATTTTTAATGATTTCATAATACTGTTGTTTGTTTTACTTCGTTTTCTTCCTGTTCTGCAGGTTCACTTACTGTATTGAGATATTTATTGATAATCGCACGCGAATCCTGCACGTCAATACTGCCGTCCTCTACTATGTCGGATATGCGCATTTCTAGTTCGTCAGTTCCTGTTTCAAGGAAGTCATTGATGACAAGTCGTGAGTCCACTATATCCACAGCACCGTCCATGCTGGCATCGCCAGGCTCGAACACGCCGATCTTTCCGTTGCGTGTACGTGCCGTCACACTGACACCATCATCCTGGGTCATGGAAATCTGGTTGATGCGCACCTGATGGCGTCCGCCAGTCTTCATATCTTCAGGAATAGTGATGTCAAAGGTAAGCAGAGGCGCTGTTGCCGGAGTTGTCGTGCCTCCTATCAAAGTGAAGCAGTAGACTCTGTCGCCTTCCTCATAGATATAGTCTTCCATATATTCCATCTCGGCAAGGGTGACGGTATATCCTGTGGCATTATCAGCCAGCTTCCATGAGTCAAGGTCTGGCTGCAGGTCCTTCGGGAAGGTCAGTTGCAGGGTCATGTCCTTCACGTTCTCCGTGTTGGCAAGATAGATAGGATACTTGATCGTAGTACCAGGAATATCGTTGACTGTCATCAGATAGTATGAATACTGATTGATGGCAGGCATGTTCGGCTCGCTTGGTGCAGTAGGGTCGAACTCGAATTCAGCGTGGAACCTTACGTTTTCCTCTCCCATAGTGTATGAGAACGAACTCAGGGCAGTATAGAGTTCGTCATTCAGATACCATCCCTTGAATACATAGCCTGTGTTTGTCTTGGCAGACAGTGTGAAGGTATTACCCGGCATAATATAATAATGTGAGTTACCAGTAAAGGACCCGCCATCGCTGCAATCCACATACACATGATGTCTGATTACAGGATCAGATGGCTCGGATGGTGTGCTTGGATCAAACACATAGTTGGCAGTGAGAGTCTCGTTGTACTGCTGAGTGGTGTAGTAGAACGAACGTGACGAGGACACCACCTCTCCCTTGCTGTTTGTCCAGTTGAGGAACGCATATCCTGTATCCCCGCTTGAACTGAGATAGACACTCTTTCCTCCCTGATATTTTCCTCCACCCGATGCAGAACCACCTATAGATGCATTGACCGTCAGATTGAAATACTGGATTTCCTTAGCCGGCTGAGGCTCATTAGGTGTGGAAGGAGTGAAGTCGAAATGGGCAATGAGGGTATCGTTCCTGTCTGGCAATGTGTAGGAGAACGATGCCGTTGAGGAGACCACTTCACCCTTTGTATTTGTCCAGCCGGCGAAGGAGAAGTATGAATTGACAGAAGCACGTACGTTGATGCTCTTGCCAGTGTCATATCGTCCTCCGCCCGACACTGACCCGCCGTTTGCAGGTTCAGCCAACAGTGTGAGCTGATGCTTCACTATCGGTGCTCCCGGCTCTGGTGGTGTGGAAGGGTTGAAGTCGTCCTGCCCATAGGCTGATACCCATCCGCACAGGATGAGTACAGCCATAGACATGAACTTTATTTTATTCATAGAATAATTCATTTCGAGTAACACATTACTTCTTCAGTATCTTCTTGCCGTTAGAGATCACGATGCCCTTGTAAGAGCCACTGACAGCCTGACCGTTGAGGTTGAAGACAGAAGGTTGTACCTCGACAGGCTCAGAATCCAGTCCCTCGATTCCTGTGGCACTGCCTGCGAACACGAGTGAGAATCTCTCGTCGTTAGCACCAGCCTCAATGCTAACCTCCACTCCGAGGTCTGTGATTTCAGTCACTTCACCACTTTCGTTGTCCTTCAGATATACCTGTCCTGCGGTGCTGCGCTTCAGTGCAAGGGTATATGTCCCTGCCTTGCCTGCATAGAGTCCTAACTTCACTTCTGCATTACCCATAGGACGCTCGTTGATGGCATACTGGATTCCGTCTGCACTGAGTGTGTAAATCTGAGGAACGTCAGTGTCCATACTCATGAACTTACTTGCGTCGCATGATGTCTCGTAGTCCATCTTTGCCTCTGGGTTGATGACAAGACGAGTCTGGTCTGTAGTCTGACCGTCAGTGAAAGTAAGGTCAATGAACTGTCGTCTTGAAGCTGTTGCCATACGGTCCTTCACTGCATTCTGCTCTACGATTATGTTATCCAGCTGACGACCGTCGATTGGGAATCCGATTGTCGGGTAGCCGGCATCACACTGAACGAAGAATGCCTCGTTTGGTGCCAGTGCATAGTCATCGTCGGTGATGGAATAGGCCGCGTATGTCTTGTTGCTGACGTTCCATACTGTAATAGGAGCAGTGAAGTTGAGCTTATGAGTGTTGTAGTAACACTGGTAAGGGTTTCCTACAAGGTTCCATCCTGCATTTGACTTCGTTTCCGATGCATTCACATCAAGATTCTTAGTAAATTCATTTACCGACACAATATTCTGCTTCATGTCGTTGTTAACGGCCTTAAAACCACTCCAAGTGTCTTTACTTGTCTGATAGATGAATCCTGTTCCTGCAGGGATTTCAGCATCTGCCTCGAATTTCTTCCAGCTTCCTGTAGGACCGAATGTGGCACGACTTGCTCCGTCGTAATAGCGGATGGCATTCTTAACGCCTGCTGTCTCAACAACGATATCAGACACCTTTACGTCAAATGGCAATGAGATGAAATACCACTTGTTAGCTGATGTGTAATATCTTAAAGTTACATCACCATTAATTGTCAGTTTCTTGCAGTTACTCAATAGCTGTGCTCCATCATAGCTAACACTATTTCTATTGATTTTGACATCATTGAACTGCTGTTCCGTCTCGCCGTTAACCTTGAGATATGCAGTCTCATAGATATCAATTGATGGTTTTCCACCGAAACGCTCTCTGTTCAGGGTCAGAGGGTTGTGGATAGCCCAATAATCCACATCATCAGTCTCAAAGCCTTCGATTGACTTGAAGTTATACCAGTAAGCATCCAGTTTATATGAATTTACCAGGAACTGAGGAACCACCAAAGTCACGTCTTTGAGATATTCTGGATTCAATGGATAATAACTGCTATAGTCTGCATTATATTTCGTAACAGTGGCAGAATTGAGCGTCAGAGTCTGCAGACTTGAGCAATCCTTGAATAATGAATTACCCAGAGAGTACTGATGTACTCCTAATTCAGCATTCGTAATATTTGAGCAATTTTCAAATGCATAATTGCCTAATGTTGTCACATTCCGTGGAATAACAAGTTCCGTGATGCCATCGCAATTATAGAAGGCATATTCACCAATTGAAGTCAGGGTTTCAGGGAATGCAGGGAATTCAGCCTTCCCGTTGGCATAGAAGGCAGACTGACCAATTGTTTCTAGCTTTTCAGGTAATACGACATCCTTGCAATAATAGTTTCGAAGGAATGTTTCGTTAGGGATACTTGTCAGATTCTTTGGACATACGAGTTTCTCGAGCCAATACATATTTGAAAATGCCGAATATCTACCATCACGATAGCTATAGTGCTCTTCATAGATATCAGTCAAGTTGTCTGGCAAAATAAGTTCCTTGAGGTGACTATATGCAAATGCAACCTTTCCGACACTCTCAACAGTAGAAGGGAAATCAAGATGCTCTACAAACGAATGATAGAAAGCGTAATCATTGATTTTCTTCAATCCCTCCGGCAATTTCAGGACATGGAGGAATTGCATTGTTGTGTCGTTATAGCAATCAAACTGTTTTGTCGGAATTTCAGTAAATGTTGCTTCACTAAGGTCAAGCTCAAGCAAGTTAGACATCATGTGAATCTTTGACCAGTCGTCATCGTTCATAGTACCCTTTACTTTCAGGCAACGCACATTCTTTATATGGTCGGTCTGATAAAGCACTTCCGTTCCAAGACTTCCTGGTTCAAGAAGGCTGACGGTTATTTGCGGTGAAGACTTCAGTACGCCGATATTTCGAATGTAAAAATAACCATAGGTACGATTTCCGCTATAAGTTGCCACCCATGTAATGGTATGTTTTCCTGGCTGAAGCACCTCGAAGAAACGTGGATATGGGGATGAAGTCCCAGACATTTGTTGATTTTGCAGTGTGCGCACCTTGATTCCATCAACATAGACTTCGAGTGTTACATCAGAATTATCTCCGCTGGTTGAATACACAAAAGTCGATGTTTTATCAACATTCACAGTTGCACTCAAAGAACTTGTTTTCGAATCATTGTAGTATATCTCTCTTCCGAAATAACTTCCTGAAGTATAATTGTTATTTGGCAATGCCCAAGTATAATAATAGCTTTGTCCGAATGTGCCATCAGGCGTCGAGAAGAAAATTGGATATTCATTCCACCAAGGAGAGATGTATCCACTTGACATACCATGACCTCTGATCAGATTCTTCGATGCATCATAGAGGTCTTCGTCGTTTGTGGTTGCACGATTGGCATACATAGTGAGATAGTTTTCAATTAGCCCTGCTTCAGCAAAAGCATCCATTGGCTTCAATGCTTCGTACAGCGCAAGTTCTGCAAAATAATGTGTACTGGCATCTGTCACTGCCACAAACTTCCATGAAGTGTTTTCTCCAAGTGCCTTACTTGCATAGACATAGTCTGATGTCTCTCCTGCCCAGCCTACATATTCGTCTGCTTTATATTCGTACGTGTTCTTTGGCGAACGCTGGATGTTATAGATATCGCCATTGTTGGTGATTGACCAATAGCTATATGTGCTTACATAAGTATAGTAATGTAATACATATCTGCTATCACCAGAGCCACCACTATTAAAATAACCTGACATTGTCGTAAACTTCATCGAATAAGCTCCATTCGATTCCAATGTCACAAGCACAGGGAGTGCATTGGTTCCTACACCAACGTAGGATGTGCTATTCGCTGTCGTAGTCATCCACAATCCGGATTCCACATTGTAGAGATAATACGTTCCACCCGATTCTGGTGCTACGAATTTTGGCATGGTTGGTGCATCCAATGCCCACAGGTTAGTCGCAATGCTCAGCATGGCAACCAACAACGAAAAGATTTTCTTTTTCATACTTTCTTCTTTTTAAGTTAATACTATAATGTTTAATCACAATTTCATCCACCAAGCATTAACTCAAATCCGAAGAATACAGGCATGAAAAAACATGGACCAAATTCCATCTTTTGATTCGCAGGTCTACCACAACCACAAGCACAAATACAGAATAAAAGCCCATGTTGAAAACAACATGAGCGCTACTTTTATTCCTGTGCTTGATTCTGAAAGTGGTAATTTGCGAATCACACAAATAAAAGCTAACGCTTTATCTCGAAACACCCGAAGGCATCTCATCCCCAAAGTACAAATATCGCCTGTCGTTATGCGAACAAACGCATTGACCTCGCAAAGATATAAAAAAGATTTGAAACAACAATGTTTTCATGCAAAATTCATTGAAGTCTTGTCTCTATATTTTTGACAACAACTAATTCACGGTCAAATTCACGGTCAATTTACGTTATGCCAAATACAAAAGTAATGAATTCTTCCCTTTTATTATACACTTCAAGTTTCTCAAGTTTAACACATAACCATTGGCGCTTTTACTTTGCCGAATATTGGTGCTTTAACTTTACGAAAAATTGGTGCTGCAAAGTTACTAATTACAAATCCGTTCAATCCGTGGTCAGAAAAAATAGAAATGTTCAAAAAATAAAGATTGTCTCTGCGATTAATTTGTATGCATGTTCAGAAAAACAAAGGTCGTATAATATATTCGGACATCAATAAGTCAACATGTATATCATTCCCATTATATATAAAGAGGTCATATCAGTTTTTGATATGACCTCCTACTCGATTGGTAGTTATTAACTTGCAATAACCTCTAAGCTCTAACCTTTTTCATCAGAGCATTGCCTTTACCTGGTTGTAGACGTTCTGGCCTGTGTAGCCGAGTTTCTCGTCGAGTACCTTGTATGGTGCGGAGAAGCCGAAGCTGCGGAGTCCCCATACCTTGCCGGTGCATGCTGGTACGAGTCCTTCGAGGGTTACAGGGAGTCCTGCTGTCATTCCGAAGCGCTTTACTCCGCATGGGAGTACTGACTTCTGGTACTCTTCTGGCTGTGTGCGGAAGAGGCCTTCTGACGGTACGCTGACGATGCGGCACTTGACGCCGTCCTGGCGGAGGAGTTCTGCGCCTGCAACGAGTGTGCTGACTTCTGAACCGCTTGCCACGAGGACTACATCCGGATTCTCATCGGACTGTGCTACGACGTAGGCTCCCTTGGCTGCCTGTGTGTAGTCGTTGCCTTCTGGGAGGTCGTTGATGTTCTGGCGTGAGAAGATGAGTCCTGTAGGTGTGGATGTGTTCTCCATTGCGAGCTTCCATGCCTGAGTGGTCTCCTTTGCGTCTGCTGGACGGAGTACGAGCATGGAGTTCTTGCCGCTGTGGTTCTGGAGTTTCTCCATGAGACGGATCTGTGCTTCCTGTTCTACTGGTTCGTGAGTCGGGCCGTCTTCGCCTACACGGAATGCGTCGTGAGTCCAGATGAACTTGACTGGGAGTTCCATGAGTGCTGCCATACGTACGGCTGGCTTCATGTAGTCGGAGAATACGAAGAATGTTCCACATGCAGGGATGACACCTCCGTGGAGTGACATACCGATGCAGCAGCATGCCATGGTGAGTTCTGCAACTCCTGCCTGGAAGAATGCGCCTGAGAAGTCGCCTGCCTGGAGTGCATGGGTCTTCTTGAGGAATCCGTCGGTCTTGTCGGAGTTGGAGAGGTCGGCTGATGCGCAGATCATGTTAGGAACCTGTTCTGCGAGTACGCTGAGTACGGCTGCACTTGCTGAGCGTGTGGAGTCGTTGGCCTTCTGCTGAACTGCTGCCCAGTCTACCTTTGGTGCATTGCCTGCAAACCATTCTGCCTGCTGTGCTGCCTTCTCCGGATTGGCTGCTGCCCACTGTGCTTCTTCTGCATAGCGTGCTGCGCATATCTGCTTGAGTTCTTCTGCACGGCGTGCGTACATGTCCTTCACGTCGTCGAAAATCTGGAATGGGTTCTCTGGGTCGCCTCCGAGGTTCTTGACTGTATTGACGAATGCGTTGCCTCCGAGTGGTGCTCCGTGGGTCTTGCAGTTGGCTTCGTAGGATGTGCCGTCTTCCTTGATGGCACCCTTGCCCATGATGCACTTACCGATGATGAGTGCCGGCTTGCCCTGGACGTTCTTTGCCCACTGGATGGCTTCGCGGATCTGCTGTGCGTCGTTGCCGACGATTTCCTTTACTTCCCATCCGAGTGCACGGTACTTGGCAGCTGTGTCTTCGTTCATTACGACCTTTGTCTCAGTAGAGAGCTGGATGTCGTTGGAGTCGTAGAACATGACGAGGTTGTCGAGTCCGAGGATTCCTTCTATGCGTGCTCCGCCCTGGCTGATTTCCTCTTCTACACCACCATCAGAGATGTATGAATAGATGGTCTCCTTGCTGAATGTAGGGTTGCCTGTATGTGCTGCAAGGAACTTGGCGGCTATTGCTGCTCCGATTGCGAATACGTGTCCCTGTCCGAGTGGACCTGATGTGTTCTCGATTCCTCTTGCTATCTCGAACTCTGGGTGTCCGGTAGTCGGTGAACCCCACTGACGGAGGTTTGCCAGTTCCTCAAGCGAGAACTTGCCGATGAGTGCGAGCTGTGAGTAGAGCATAGGTGCCATGTGACCTGGATCGAGGAAGAAACGGTCGCGTCCTACCCATTCAGGTTTCTCAGGGTCGTACTGAAGGAATTCAGAGAAGAGTACGTTGATGTAATCTGCTCCGCCCATAGCTCCGCCTGGGTGACCTGACTTTGCTTTCTCTACCATTGATGCAGCGAGGATTCTGATATTGTCGGCTGCATGATTAAGTGTCTTGATGTCGTTCATAATTTACCATTCATTATTCATAATTCATTACTTGAACTTGACTGCTGCTTCCTCGATAGGGAGGGCTGCCTTGTAGTTCTCGATGTACTTGTTGAAGCCTTCAACATCCTCTGGGTCAGGGTTGACTGTCGTTGACTCAACATCGGTGAAGACTACCTGGTCGAGATAGTCGGCAAGATTGAGTCCCTTGGAGTTGTTGACTGCGTATCCGGCAAGGAGGGCAATACCCCAAGCACCGCCTTCGCCAGCTGTTGACATACAGGAGATTGGGGAGTTGAGTGCAGCTGCCAGCATCTTCTGACCAACGACAGGCGTGGTGAAGTAGCCACCGTGACCTGTGATGCGGTCGACCTTGATGTTTTCTTCCTTGAGGAGAATGTCGTTACCAATCTTCAGCACTCCGATTGCTCCATAGAGGTTTGCGCGCATGAAGTTGGCAAGTGTGAACTTGTCGTTTGCTGAGCGCACGAAGAGTGGGCGACCGTCCATTAGTCCTGTGACAGGCTCGCCAGAGACATAGTTGTAGGCAACGAGCCCACCACAGTCTGGCTGTCCCTTCATTGCGATGTTGAAGAGATTGGTATAGAGGTCGTATGTGCTCTGCTTCAGTCCGATGAGTTCAGCATATTCGTTGAATATCTTTGCCCATGCATTGATGTCGGATGTGCAGTTGTTGCAGTGGACCATAGCCACGAGTGAACCGTCTGGGGTTGTAACCATGTCGAGCTGTTCGTAAGGCTTGGAGAGTTCCTTCTCGAGTACAATCATTGAGAATGAAGATGTACCTGCAGATACGTTACCCGTGCGAACCTTTACTGCATTGGTTGCAGTCATGCCTGTGCCAGCATCGCCTTCAGGAGGACAGAGTGGACAACCTGGCTTCAGGTGGCCGGAGATGTCGAGACGTTCTGCTCCGTGGACAGTGAGTGTACCAGCATCGGCACCTGCAACGAGGCTTTCTGGAAGGATATCTTCAAGTTTCCATGAATACCCCTTAGGTGCGATAAGCTCGTCGAACTTGCGAACCATCTCCTTGTCGTAGGTCTTGGTCTTAGGATCGACTGGAATCATACCTGATGCGTCGCCTACGCCGAGGACCTTACGGCCTGTGAGACGCCAGTGGATGTAGCCTGCAAGGGTGGTGAGGTAGGTGATGTCCTTCACGTGCTCGTCACCGTTGAGGATGCACTGATAGAGGTGTGAGATTGACCAGCGGAGTGGGATGTTGTAGTTGAAGAGTTCGGAGAGTTCCTTTGCTGCAGCGCCTGTGTTGGTGTTTCTCCAGGTGCGGAAAGGTACGAGTATCTTCTCGTCGGCTCCGCCGAATGCCATGTAACCGTGCATCATGGCTGAGATGCCGATTGCTGCAAGATTCTCAATCTCGCAGTCGTACTCAGCAAGGACGTTCTTGCGGAGGTCAGCATAGCAGTCCTGCAGTCCGTACCAGATTCCGTCGATGCTGTAGGTCCAGAGACCGTCGACAAACTGGTTCTCCCATGTGTGGCTACCCTGGGCTATCGGCTTGTTCTCCTCGTCGATGAGAACGGCCTTGATTCGGGTAGAGCCAAACTCAATTCCGAGAATGGCCTTACCCTCTTGTATGGTCTGTTTTGCGTTCATAGATTATTTGAGTGCCTTGTTCAACATGAAATAGATTTCGTTGTTACGAAGCTCTTTCTTAAATTCACTGATTGTAGTGTTCTTGTTGATCTGAATGTATTCTATTCCAGTCATTTCAGCGAAGTCCTCCCAGTACTCAGCATCGATGTCGTAAGAGAATGCGCTGTGGTGAGTACCGCCAGCGAGAATCCATGCTGCTGCACCGATTTCGAATGTTGGCATTGGAACCCAGAGTGCAGATGCTACAGGGAGATTTGGCATTGGTTTCGGTTCGATGCATTCTACTTCCTGAGTGATGAGGCGGAAGCGGTTTCCGAGGTCGACTACTGTTGCCTTGATACCAGGACCAACCTTTGATGTGAACACGAGGCGTGCTGTCTGCTGCTTGCGGATACCGATGCCGAGGAAGTGAACTTCGAGCTTTGGCTTGTCGGATGCGATGAGTGGGCAAACCTCGAGCATGTGTGACTGAAGGATTGAACTGCGGTCGCCTGCGAAGTTGAGTGTGTAGTCCTCAAGGAATGAAC
>CALELI010000018.1 GCA_937902455.1 uncultured Prevotellaceae bacterium
CGGGATATTTTTCGCAAAGCGAGCGATTTTTGTCAAAACATAACTTACCACTTTATCCACAGAAAGCGGGGACTTCGCAAGGAGGGGGATTACCACACCTGGTGAAGCTAATTTTCTTTCAGGATGTCCTTTAGGTTGTAGATCATTACGCCTGAAGTGAGGATGACAAAGACTATGGTATAGATGCCGTTCTCAAGGAGAGTATGGATGAGATTCCTCGAGACGGAATAGTCGGAAATGGTGTCGCGGACTATCTCCAGCCCGCCTCCGAAGATTATCACAACGGCCACAATGACATAACAAGCCCACTGAACCAGACGGTCCCAGGTGAATGTCGGTTCCGGAATATGCTCCATCACTCTGTCGGTGAATCCGTTGTCGGGAATGTCCTGCCTGGTCTGGTGCAGAAATTCCTCAACAAGTAGTGTGTCCTTATCGTCCATAATCATTAGCTTTTAAGAAGTTTGCCATTTTCTCACGGCCTCGCCTGATGTGCGACTTCACCGTGTTTTCGTTGAGTCCGGTAACTCTGACGACCGTCTTTATAGGCTGATCTTCTACGAGCGACAAAGTTACGCAAATTTTTTCAATGTCCGACAACTTTTGCATGGCTTTATATATGTCGGCACGCAAATTGGGGTCGGTTTCATAATGTGGATGGGATGTTTCGAGGCTGTCGATGTCTTCCGCGATATGCAGGCTCCTGCGGTAGTCGTAGAAGACATTATAGGCAATGCGAAAGAGCCAGGTCTTGGTTCCTGACAGGTGCCGGAAACTGTTCCAGCCGTTGAATGCCTTGAGGAAAGTGTCCTGAGCCAGGTCCTCGCTGAGCATCTCGTCGCCGAGAGTGAGGTTAAGGAACAGTCGGCGAATGGGGGCCTGATATTCCTTAACCAATTTCTCGAATGCCTGTGACGAACCAATCAACATCGCCTGGGATTATTTCTCGTAGTTATCAGTTGATTCTGCCTCTTCTGTCTCTTCGGGCTTAGAGGGAGTGGTCTTCTCCTCTGCCTGCCGGGTATCGGCCCGTTCCTCTGTCTGAGCAGGATTGACGTCTATGTATTCATCCTGGCTCTTTCCTCTTATTATCTGGCTCACGCCCAGACCGAGCAGTATCAAGCCTCCGAGGATGAACAGACTTGGCCAGTGGTAAACGGCGCAGACCACTGTTATCACGCCTCCGATAATAGAGTTTGTGACACCCTTGTCGTACATCTGCTTGTTGGAGAGCGGACGCTTTACCTTCCTTGCCGACTGCTTGCTGGTGGATTCGGTGCGATAGACTACATTCTGCGGAGCCTGCTGCTTGAAATAGCTGCTCACGTCCTGTCCCTTGTCGGCCAGATCTTTTATCAGTTCGTCCCTCTCGCGGTTTCTCTTCTGGCGGTAACGTATGATAAGCCATGCTATCAATATGACGGCAATGAGTGGGAATACGAAGCTGAGGAATATGAGAACCAGAGAGATGATTGATACAGCCAGCAATCCGCCTTCGGTCATGTTCTCAACCCAGCTCCACAGCCTGCCTTTCCTGTCCCTGTGGGAGAAATCATCATCAAGGTCATCGAAGGCTTCATCAATGTCATCGAAAGCAGCATCCACTTCATCCATTGCCTCGTCAATTGCCTCATCCATGTGTTCATCGAGGATTTCCTCACTGACGACAGTCGTGTCCGACGGAAGATCAACGACAACAGATGCAGGACCTGCCTTGAGCGTCATCTTGCGCTGGCTGCGTTTCGTACCTGCTTTTACACCACTCTTCGGGGCAGCCTTTTCAGCCGCATTCACACTAACGGTAGAGTCGCTTGCAGCAGCATTTTCCTGGGCAACTACCGGAACCATTACAGCAATAATCGCTGCAATCAAAAGAAATCTTTTCATAGTCATCTTATTTTTCATAATTCATAATTCATAATTCATAATTCATAATTCGTAATTCTTCGGGCGCTACGGCCACTCAGGCGAGCAAGCTCGGAACATAATTCATAATTTTGCCATTTTCACCAACCGCTGCCAATGGCTAACGGCTAATGGCCAATGGCTGTTTTTGTTATTCTTTTCCCATTAGACGGAACATAGAGACTTAAAGTTGCAAAAGTACAAAAAAAACATTAACTTTGCAATCCAAACATATAGGAATTGTGAATTAGTAGTAAATGGTACATGACCTCTGTATAATAATGCTCACCGCAGGCATTGTCAGCCTGCTCTTCAAGCTGTTCAGGCAGCCCGTAGTTCTTGGCTACATCGTTGCCGGAATGTTCGCCGGCCCGTATGTCTGTGGGGCAAGCTGGATAAGCGATGCCGAGAGCGTGGAGACCTGGGGACAGATTGGAGTCCTCTTCCTGCTCTTCGCAATGGGACTGGAATTTTCCTTCAAGAAACTCATTGCAATGGGCAGCACGGCACTCATATCAGCAGCTACCATCGTCATAGGAATGATGTCCGTAGGCTTCCTTGCAGGCCGGCTGATGGGCTGGAACGAGATAAACTCCCTCTTCCTGGGCGGAATGCTCTGCATGTCGTCCACCACCATCGTCTTCAAGGCCATCGAGGACATGGGGCTGTCGTCCTACAAGTTCGCATCAGTGGCTATGGGCATACTCATAGTGGAGGACCTCTTTGCCGTCGTGCTGATGGTGCTGCTGTCGTCGATAGCGGTCAACCAGAATTTTGCCGGTGAGGAACTGGCAATGGAGATTGTGAAACTCATTGCCTATCTTGTCCTCTGGTTCGTTCTCGGAATCTATATCCTCCCGACCTTCTTCCGCAAGTTCAAGACTCACCTCAACGACGAGACCCTGACCATCTTCGCCATCGGACTCTGCCTGGGAATGGTGCTGCTTGCCACTGAGGCAGGATTCTCGTCTGCCCTCGGGGCATTCGTCATGGGTTCCATACTTGCCGAGACCCTCGAGGCAGAGCGCATCGAACATCTCGTGCAGCCTATCAAGAACGTGTTCGGTTCAATATTCTTCGTGTCTGTGGGCATGATGCTCAATCCGCAGATGCTGGCTGACTACTGGTTGCCGATACTCATCATCACCCTCCTCGTCATCTTCGGACAGATATTCTTCGCATCTCTCGGCACCCTGCTCTCGGGTCAGACGCTCAAGGTCTCACTCCAGACGGGATTCTCACTCGTGCAGATTGGCGAGTTCGCATTCATCATAGCTGGTTTCGGACAGTCGGCAGGAGTCACCGATTCCTCGCTCTACCCTATCGTAGTAGCCGTGTCGGTCATCACGACCTTCCTCACACCTTATATAATGCGTATGGCCACACCAGCCGAGCACTATCTCAACACCCACATGAGTGAAGGACTGAGAATGATGCTCGAGAACTACTACAAACGGCGCAACACCATCAGCAAGACAAGCCTGTGGAAGAGTTACCTCCGCCGTTCTGTCACCATGATCATAGTGTTCGGGACAATCCTCGTCTTCATCTATTTCATCTATTTCAACTACGCATACCCATGGATTCTCCAGCAGTCGGGCCGACTTGAGGAATATTTCACTCCGTCGACGGCCTTGTTCCTGGTCAAGATTGTCAGCCTGCTGCTCATAATCATAATCAGTTCGCCATTCCTCTACGGACTCGTGTCGCGTTTCAAGCAGCACAACGACACGACCCAGCTGTGGGATTCAGGTGGATATCAGCGAATATACGTACTCTGCGTACGTACTTGCAGGCTTCTCATAGCAACCAGTTTCGTAGGATACGCCATCAGCCATGTATTCACAGTCACATCAGGAGTGGTCTTCATCATCGCCTTCGTGTTCATGATTTCCATGCGGTTCTCCCACAGGATACGCAAACGTGCCAACTCCATTGCCGAGAAATTCAACACAAATCTCACTGCCCGCGAAGTCCAGGCCGACAAGAACCGGGCTTACGGCAAGCAACTGGCCAGCTCGCTCCTCGAGTACGACCTCCACATTGCCGAAGTGTCAATGCCGACAAACTCGGTGTACAGCGGCAAGACCCTGCGTGAACTCAATATCCGGAAGAGGTCAGGTGCCAGCATTGTACGCGTGGTCCGCGGAGGCATCGACACGAACATCCCAGGCGGAGGCAAGCATCTCTATCCCGGCGACCGAATCGTCGTGGCTGGTACAGACGAGCAGATTGACAAATTCAAGCAGATGATTGACAATAGTGTACGCAAGGTCGAGAACAAGAATGAACGTACACCTGTCACATTAGAGAGTTTCACGGTAGAAGAAGGCAGTCCACTCATCGGACAGAGCATCATGGAGTCGGGCATCCGCGAGAAAGGAGGCTGTATCGTCATGGGAATAGAGCGTTCCGACGAGTGTCTCATCAATCCAGAACCGACCATCGTCATTCAGCAGAACGACACCATCCTCGTTGCCGGAGAAGCCAGCAAAATCAAGCAGTTCCTCGGCAAGTAGGCATAATGAACTTCCGCAACTCTAATAAAATAAGGGAATGATATACATGTTGACTAATTGATGTCCGAATATATTATACGACCTTTGT
>CALELI010000019.1 GCA_937902455.1 uncultured Prevotellaceae bacterium
CGTGCATAGATCTTGTCGCCAGCCTTCTGCAACTGCATGTATGGGTCATAGTCCCATGCCTTTCCGTTCTGGTGCTGAGGTCGTCCACGTCCTACGATGGTGAGCATGTTGCCGCAGTTGTAGTTCGGGAAGACTCCTATGTGTACTATCTGCTGTCCGCGTCCGCTGTCGGAGAGTATCATGATTCCTCCTTCGTTGTAGGCTGGAGTGTTGCGTCGGGCCTTGCCCATGATGTCGCTGATACGGCACTGGACAACGAAGTCACCTTCCATTTCCTTCCACATCATCGGGCCGTTATTGGCTGGATCGGTATCCATGTTCTTACCTGAGGACTCGAGACGTACCTTGTCCTTGCCGTCAGAGATGTCGGAGAGGTCGTAAGTCACGAAGTCCTTTGTATTTGAGGTGGCTGTCTCGGAGAATGTCTTGATGACATTGCCGTCGAAGTCCCTGATGGTTGCATGGCAGGTGATGCTGGAGGTCGTACCCTTGATGACTGGCTCATCCTGTGTATACTCCTGCTTGCCCTGACGGAACGGTGTGCCGTCCTTGTCTACGAGCTGGCAGAGTACGAGAGTAGGGGCGAGCACCTCGGTATGGAGATGTACCCCGTCAAGGTTGTATGAAGCCTTGTCGGTGGTGGATGATGGCTGTCGATAGATGTCCTTTACTTGTCCCGATGTGAGTGCACAAGGGTAGAGTTGGAGTGAATGGAGATAGCCTGTGAATGGATTCTCGCCATAGACTGTGCCTCCTACTGTGTACTGACCGGTTGGTGCCAGTACGAGGAATGAGTTCTTTTCCTGAACAAGTTCTCCGTTGAGGTAGATTCGCTCCATCCATCCATCGTATGTGATGGTCCAGAACTGCCACTTACCGGCTCCTTCACGGCACTCCCTTGATGCTCCGAAGTTCTCGAAGGATGCGTTGTGGCGGACGAGCCCATTCTGTCGGTCTGTACCCTGGCAGAACTCAATTGTAGCGAGGTCGGCACCGGTCGGCATGAACTGTGCTACGACTTCGATGTTCCCGACTTCGGGGTTGAGGGTCCATGCAGTGATGGAGTATGGTGCGTTGTAGCGGATGTATTTGAGTTGGTCAGAGGTGAGTGTCTGTGCATTCTGTCCGTCGAAAGGATAAGCGTATTTGCCGCCGACCACTTCGGATGACAGTGTACCTAATGTAGAGCCTTTTGATGCCTGGAGGTCGATGATTGGTTGAGATGGAACCGAGTTTGCAAATGGATTGTTGTCAATGTCTTTCTTGTGGAGGTTAGGGTAACCTTGTTCTACTGCAGCCATGTCGATGCCTTCGATGGACGGAAGTAGCTTTTCCGGGTCATTCTTCTTTGATGCGTTGTAGATTTTCACGTTCCAGATGCCGGCAAAGTGCCCGTTCTTCTGGGTGTCAGTGACGGTGATGCGGACGAACTGTGCCTTGACCTGTTTCTTGTCAATCATTGGTGAACCGGCATTGACGTTGTCTGTCTTGTCGGCATAGAGTTCCCAGGTTGTCCCGTCTATTGATGTCTCAATCTTGTACTGATAGAAGAATGTTGGATATTCGAACTGAATCCATACCTGATTGAATTTCTGAATCTTTCCGAGGTCGAACTGAATCCATGCACTTCCGAGGTTGTTACGGGAACGCCAGAGCGTGCCGTTGTTGTCGTCAGCTGCATATTCAGGCTTGAAGTAGTCATCGTAGAATGATGATGCTGTGACCTTTGCCTGATATGCGAGGTTAGGTAATTGCTTGCTTTGCTTTTTCGCAAATGAAGCAGGAATCACTCCTTCGTGTGTTGGTGTGACAGGCAGGATATTACCGTCCTTGTCGAATTCCAGCTTGTCGAGACAGAGGTTTCGGTTGAACCCATGAATAGAGTGGGGGTTGTTGTGACGATGATAGAAGATATAGTAGTCATCTCCGTCCTGGAGTATGGAGTGGTGGCCAGGGCCGTGTACGGTACCGTCTTCGTTGGTGCGGAGTATGCAGCCTTTGTATTCGTATGGTCCTAATGGTCCTTCCTTGCTTATAGCGTACTGCACACGGTAGGTCTCATCGTGACAGCTTCCTGCTGAATATGTGAAGTAATAGATTCCGTTGCGCTTGAAGAGAAACGGACCTTCGAAGAAGTCTTTCAGCTGACGGCTTGATATGAGTCCCTTGTCGGTGAATGACTTTCCGTCAGGAGCGAGTTTTGCCCATCCGCAACCAGCATCATCGTAGAATCCCCATGTTCCGACGAACATATACTGACTTCCGTCATCGTCGGTGAATACCTGCGGGTCGAGAGTGATGGCCTTAGGATGGCAGTAGCGGTCGGGCATGAGTACGGCTTCGGGGTCGCCGAGCATGTTCTTCCATGGGCCGACTGGTGAATCGCTCTCGCCTGCATGAACCATACAAGGCTCACAATAGTAGTAACGGTACTTTCCGTTTGGAGCCTGAATGACGTCGGGTGCCCATACCACTTCGGTAGTAGGCCAGTTCATTACCTGATTTCGCCAGTTGACGAAATCCTTTGTCATCCACACCTGGGCTGGTCCGTAGCCGTTGCCTGTCCCGTCTGTGGTGGCATAGATATAATATGTATCGCCGAACTTGCGGATAGTAGGGTCGGCGAAATATCCTGGTACGATAGGATTGCCAGCTCCTGGGGTATTCCACTGTGCCGGGAGTTGCTGTGCAGATACGCAGGCGGAAAACGCAAGCGTGAGGGATAGGACGAGAGTTCTATACATTATTTCATTAAGCTCTTGAGTGTGTTCTGATAAAGTTGGAGAAGCTGCGGAACAGCATTGTCTGTATATGTCTGTTCGAGGATAGCCTTTGCTTTCTTGACTGTCTTGGATGGTTTCTTTTCCGCCTCGCGTGCCTGTACTATGAGTTTCAGTGCTGACCATGCTTCGAGCATGTCGTATTCGTCCTTGGTGATCTGCATGAAGGAACCATGCTGCGGGTTGACGTTCTCACGGATTACGACACCTCTGCTGACGTTCTCTTCAATGGCATCGGCAGTGCAGACACGGTAGGCATGGGCTCCTGAATACTTGATGTACGCAACCTTCCATGTGTTCTCGTTGATAAGACGGAATGCACTTGGTCCTTCCACCTGTTCCTTTCCTTCGTTAGTGATATGGTAGGTGTCGTGCCAGTCGGAAGATGGGAGCTTGTCGAATGTCGCAGCCCACACTCCACGGTCAAAACCTGCTGCACCTTCCTTCTTGTAGAAGACATGATAGAGTTGGTCGCAGTCGTTCCAGTCGATATGGCAGTCGATGACAGAGATGCCCTTGTCGTAGAACAGCTTTGGCTCCGTGATGGTTGTGAACTCCTCGTTAGCGTATGAGTAATAAATCTTGTCGTAGTCGCCAGGACGCTTTGTCAGCATGGAATAATAGATGAAGTAGCCTCCCTTGCCACCGTTGTAGTCCTTATCCCATATTACCTGAGGGGCCCAGACACGGCACACATTCTCCCATCCAGGGAATTTCCTGAAATCGAAGGTCGTGGAAGTCCAGTGTACAAGGTCGTTGGAGTGGAGAAGGTCGATTCCGTAGTTATTCCATACGTGTGACTTTGCGTTGCTCATGTCGGTGTTGACCATCACGTAGTCGTTGTTCCTGCCTCTATAGATGAATGCGTCGCGCACACCACCTTCGATACCGGCTATCTTTTCAGAGTCGAAAATCGGCTGGTTGTTGAGCAGTGGATGGAAAATCTCACCTTTGTCCTCTTTTGTCCCCAGGGCATAGTTGGTGTTCTCGCTGTTTCCTGCCATGTGACAGTAGAGATAGCCGTACATCTCGTCGTCGGCAGCTACAATCAGCGGAATGTAGAATGTCTCGCCGTCAACCTCGCAGTAAAGTCTGCCATCTTCCTTTGCTTCTCCCTTTGGCTGACGGGTCACGATGAGCTTGTTGCCTTCGAGTTTCGTTCCGCTGAATCCGGAACCCATGATTGGTGTGTAGCGGTATTTCACTGCCTTGCCGTCGATTTCCTTCGGAAGGTCGATTTCGCCCGTGCGGAGTGCGTTGAACTGATAGTTGACAGCCTTCTTGAGCTGGCATTTAGGGCAAAGCTGGTTATCTCTCTGTGCAGATGATTCTGCTGAATAGCCGAGTGTCATGAGTGTTGCCAATGACAGGCCGAGTACGATTGATTTATTCATAGTCAGTTAATATTTGATTTCTTCACAAATTTGATTTCTCTCACAAAGATAATGAAAAAAAAGGAGCGCACCAAATATGTACGCTCCTTTTATTATAATAAGGTGTATTTTTTACTTGACGAATATCTTCTTGCCGTTCTGGATGTAGAGGCCCTTAGCAGGAGCGTTCACGAGGCGTCCGCTGAGGTCGTAAGTGTTAGTGTCCTTGACATTCTTTACGACAACTCTGTCGATTCCGTCAGCATTTTCCTTGCTTGTCACTGTCATGTTGCAGATATAGCGAGCATCGCCGTACTGGAATGCGAGGTGGCAGAGGAATGACTTGTTGCCTTCGAGGATTGCCTCGTCCATCACTGTTGCTACGAACTGGCCGTCTTCAACTCCGAGATAGAATACGATGTCGTCAGGGTTTGCTTCTGGGTCAACGAGGAGTCCGTCAGCACCGAATGGGAAGCCTACATAGACGTCGTCGTACTTACCGTTAATCTTGTCAACATAAGTTGTTGTAGTCTTTCCTGCAAGGAGCTCACCTGCCATGTCGAATTCGTCGGCATCACAACCAAATGCTGTGTAAATTTCTTCGAGATTAGCAATGTCGGTGTATTCACCGTCTTCACTTGCTGCAATTACGTAAGAAGACTGACCTACGACATTCGATTCCTGGCGAGATTCAACGTATGACACTGTAATAACGATTTTAACCTTCTTTGCTGCATTGAGATTTACGAGGTAGAAATTATCTGTGTATGTGTCACCCACAGCTCTTGTGCTTGGCATTTGGAAGAATGAGAATGTTCCATCTGAAACCCATCCAATTCCATAAGAATTACCAGCAGATGATCCCCAAGTTCCTACTGAGGATTTGTTCACAACATATTCACATATGTCCATCCAAAATCCTTGTTCACAGCCATCCATGCTTTGTTGGTCATCCGAATATTCAAAACTTTCAGTTTCGGCATTGTATATTTCTCCATATAAATCAGGAGTGCTCGTTTCAAGAAGTGATGATATATAATCAATGTCCACATCAATAGCTTTAAACATGTAATCGTCTTGATATGCATCGGATGGAATAATTTGCATTTCATATGTGAGATTTCCGACAGTTTCGCATTCATTCAAATCTGTAATTTGTTTTGCTATTACATTAAGTGTGACATTAATCCGATAGTATGTGTTATTGTCTGTTCTGACAAAGAAAATTGATGTTGTCTGTGACTGGTCTGCAACAAATGCATCAGGATATTGTCCTATATGCCAGATGGAATAATCGCCAGATGTAGCTGGTTCGATAAACATAGTTGCGCTTGCTCCCCACGCACAAACGTATCCGTTTGCGTCGAACCATTCTCCGCCATTGTTTGCAGTAGTTTCAGATGAGAAGTCCTCGGCATTGGCTAAAGCTTTAAATTCCATTCCACCGACCGTAGTGCCAAGTGCGTTTGCAATGGCTTCAAGATCAAGGCTCATAGATGAGAACCCATATCCATTATCAGGATATTGTTCACAACTGAAATCCTGAGAACCAACTTCTGTCATGTCCTTATAAGGAACTTCTGGAATTGGGTTTGGTTCGATTTCAAGTGTGAAATTAACTTGGGCATACTTCTTTGTGTCTGGATTAACAACATATAATATAACCTTGTATTTTTCATTTTCTTTGAGTTTCTTAGGGTTTTGTGCTACGCTGAGCCAAAGTGTGTCGTTCTCAAAGTATATGTTTGACAGACTAAATTTTGCTTCTTCGTTCATACCCTCAGCATCATATGCACATTCTTCTAAGTCGTAGCCTTGCTCGTCACAAAGTGGCTGAAACCAACTACCACTTTCAAAGAGAATAAGGGTGTCTTTTTCCATAAGAGTTGTTGGGTCTTGCTGCTTTACAAAGATAAAGTCGGCAATGTTATTTTGCGTGAAGTCAATGCCGAGATCATTGATTGCCTTGAAACCTGTGTACTCTTTATCGTCAGCTGTTTGGTTTGAGCGTGGGTACTGTTTTGCAGAGATTGATTTGTTAGGAGTAATCCTCGTATATTCGGAAAGATTTACGACAGGAATTTCAACATAGTTGAGATTGATGGTAATCTTCATGCTCTTGCTGTTGTCAGCAGGATTGTAGAGCTTGTAGACTGCAGAATAAGTGGCAGGCGTACCTGTGTTGCCAGGATAACCACCCATGTCGTAGATTTGAGCTGATTCACGAGAGAAGTCTGCCTTAACATAGTAGATAGCTTCTGCTCCCCATCCCTGGAATGCGCCTTCTGCGTTTCTCCAGCCGTCTGTGCCGCCGAGGAGATTGCTGCTCTCTGTTCCGTCAGGGAGAACAACGAATGCAGATGCATCGGCCATGCTACAGCCAATGGCTGCCTGAACTGCTGCGTCGTCAATCGTAACGGTGTAGCCTTCGTAGTACTTTCCACAATAAGACTTCACGTTGTAGGTCAGGTCCTGAGCCATAGCAGTGATGGCAAGGAACATCACTAAGAAAGATGTAAAGATTTTCTTCATGTGCTTGATAGTTTTTTGATAAGTTAATAAATTATTTGGTTTTCACTAATTTGCTACAAAGTTAATGAATTTCGTACACACCACCAAATATAATTGAATGTTTTTTTAATTTAATAAGGTAAAGTTTCGGATGTTTTTAAACATTAA
>CALELI010000020.1 GCA_937902455.1 uncultured Prevotellaceae bacterium
ACTGAGTCGCGAGGCAAAACGAGGCGTGTTTTGGCGTTTGACTCAGTAACATTTGGCCCCCGCCTCAGTAACATTTTCTGCCTGACTCTGTAGTATCACTCCCCGACCTCAGCAGTAAGAGCCGGCATCATCTGCAATGCCGCGACCGAAGACCCGTGATCGAGGTAGAGAGGTAGAGGTGAAATCAACAAAAACGAAAACCAAAGTTAATACTTGAACTGACACACACTTACATCATTTCACATACGACAGTTCCTTACTTCTGTTCCTCGCACTGGCACCTGCTGGCGTGGCGTTCACTTATTGTTGTTCCCGTGTCCGGATACTATTGGCGTTAGCCTCAATTCCTATTGGTGTTTGCCTCAAAACCTATTGGCGTTTTCATCGAAACACCAATACTTTTTGCCCTTGACACCAATAGGTTTTGCCCCTGACACCAATAGTAATTGAGTGCCATGCCACCCATAACCGCATGTTTCTACTGGAGTCGCTGCTGCCGCCGTCCGCAGCAGGGGCAATCAGCATCAGTGCGTAATCACTCGCACAACCGGGTGTTGAAGGTGTTGAAGGTGCTGAAAGTACTTTCTATAACTTTCGCGAGATGTGATGTGTTATATATATACGTGTATATAAATGTTACATATTCTACCTTCAACACCTTCAACATTTTCATTGTCCATGCTCTATATCTGGAAAAGGTGGACGCAATTTGAACACGGATCTGACAGACTGACTTGCAGTCAGAGTGAATAGTGAATAGTGAAAAGTGAAAAGCGAAATGCTCGATGAAGGACCTTTACCTCGCATTTCTTTTTATAGCTTGCCCCAGTCGGGCTGACAGACTGACTTGCAGTCAGAGTGAATAGTGAAAAGTGAAAAGTGAAAAGCGAAATGCTCGATGAAGGTAGAAAAAAATTTGTTGATTCCAAATTTTTTTCTACCTTTGTCACAAAACTAATTATTGGTATTATGAAAGGTCTTTTTTTTAGAGTGGTGTGTGCCGGGGTGGTAATGCTGCTGGCTGGTGGTGGTAGTGTCCTTGCACAGAGAACTGAGAAACTGCTGACGGAATGGAAGTTCAGTCATGCTGACAAGATGGAACAGGCTGGAACCGGGTTTGACGACAGGGCCTGGGAGTGTGTCTGTGTGCCTCACGACTGGGCAATAAACGGACCGTTTGACAATAATCTGGACAAGCAGACCGTCGCCATCGAACAGAATGGCGAGAATGTGGCAACGGAGAAGACTGGCCGTACGGGGTCGCTTCCCTGGGTGGGAATAGGGTGGTACAGGACTCACTTCAAGGTGGGGAAGAAGTGTGGCAGGGTGATCCTGAACTTCGACGGTGCCATGAGTGAGCCACAGGTGTTCGTGAACGGGAAGAAGGCCGGCGAATGGAAATATGGTTACAGTGCGTTCAATATCGATGTCACTCCTTATATAAATAAAGGTAAGGACAACGTGGTGGCTGTACGTCTGGAGAATCTGCCCGAGAGCAGCAGATGGTATCCTGGAGCTGGGCTTTACAGGCCTGTGACATTGATAGAGACGGGCACGACGGCAATAGCCGACTGGGGAATCGACTGTGTGACGAAGAGCATAAGCGGCGGCAATGCCCTGATGAATGTCGGCGTGGATGTCGTGGGCAGCGAGGGCAAGGTGCTGAAGGCATTTGTGGGGATGAGGCACATTGGGCTGGCGAGCCGTTCAAGGGCAAGTGTGAGACAGACGGAGGTGGACGTGACGAATGGCAGGGTCGATGCGGAACTCAATATCCCTTCGCCTTTCCTGTGGACTCCAGAGGCTCCGGAACTCTACGAACTGACGGTCAGTATCTACGAAGTTGACAGGAAGGGTAAATATACTCTCAGGGACTGCCAGCGAAAGAATGTCGGTATCAGGACGGTGGAGGTGAGCCGTGAGAAGGGGTTTGCCCTGAATGGGGTGACGAGGAAGATAAAGGGCGTGTGTCTGCACCATGACCTCGGTATGTTCGGCACTGCCGTGAACCGTCCGGCTCTCATCCGTCAGATAATGATGCTGAAGAGTATGGGATGCGATGCGATAAGGACTTCCCACAATATGCCTTCGCAGATGCAGATGGACCTGTGCGATTCCCTCGGCATGATGGTGATGGCTGAGAGTTTCGACATGTGGGAGTATCCTAAATGCAAGAACGGCTACGGCCGGTTCTACAAGGACTGGTGGAGGAAGGACCTCACGAACCTCGTGATGGCAAACCGTCTGCACCCAAGCATCGTGATGTGGAGCATTGGTAACGAGATTCCTGAACAGGGAAGCAGGAAAGGCACCCAGATGTGTAAGGAAATGCAGGACCTCATGCACCTTCTTGATCCGAGCAGGCTGTGTACTACCGGCATGGACCGCTGGGACGACTGTGTGAAGTCGGGGTTTGCCGCAACTATCGACATCCCGGGACTGAACTACAGAACCCACAGGTATCAGTATGCCCATGAAAGTCTTCCTCAGGGATTCGTCCTGGGAAGCGAGACGGCTTCCACCGTGAGTTCACGAGGCACATATTATTTCCCTGCAGAGCAGGTGAATGGCAAGACTCACCCTGATGCCCAGTGCAACGGCTACGACCTCGAGGCTTGCTGGTGGAGCAACCTGCCTGAGGAGGACTGGGAGTTGCAGGACGACAACGACTGGGTAATCGGAGAGTTCGTATGGACGGGATTCGACTATCTGGGCGAACCGACGCCTTATGACGGTGCATGGCCGTCGAGGAGCAGCTATTTCGGAATCATCGACCTTGCGGGACTCCCGAAGGACAGATATTATCTCTATCGTGCAAGATGGAACAAGGACGAGCACACCATCCATCTCCTTCCGCACTGGACATGGCCTGGCAGGGAAGGGGAGGTGACTCCTGTGTATTGCTACACTGACTATCCTTCTGCCGAACTGTTCGTGAACGGCAAGTCGCAGGGCAGACGGACGAAGGATGCCAGCCTGAAGGGAGAACATGGCAAGCCTGCCATCGACCGATACCGCCTGAGATGGAATGAGGTGAAGTACGAGCCGGGCGAGGTGAAGGTCGTGGTATATGATGCTCAGGGCAACAAGGCTGGTGAGGAAGTCGTGCGCACAGCCGGCAAGGCTGACCATCTGCAGACAGAATGCCAGACATACGAGGATTTTACATTTGTCACAGTCAGCGTGGTCGATAAGAATGGCAATCTCTGTCCTGAGGCAGACAACCAACTCTCCTTCGAGGTGAAAGACGGCAGGTTCCGTGGAGTGTGCAATGGCGATGCAACGTCAACAGAGGTGTTTACAAAACCTACAATGAAGGTATTTAAGGGTCAGTTGGTCTTCTGTGTTGAAGGCAAGGGCGCAAAGGTCGTCATTACTTCTCCAGGGCTGCCAAAATGTGAAAAAATGCTATAAAAAGCGTAAAAAATTAATAAATGTAAAAAAAGAGCCCAAAAATTTGGTGGATTAGAATATACGAACTTGAGAAACTTTAATAAAAATATTAATGTCTGATTAATGTTCAGATTAATGTTTGATTAATGT
>CALELI010000021.1 GCA_937902455.1 uncultured Prevotellaceae bacterium
CGGAACTAAAGCTTTAATGACATCAGTCCTGCTTACCTTGTCAGCCGCAGGATTCATAAAACATCTAAGGCAGATCATTCTGCTCTACCTCCTCTGGATGACAGGCATGATAGCGTACGCCAGTGAGATTCCGAACGACGAGATTTGGTACACAAGTACGGATGGCAGCGTAGTCACACCAAATAGGTCAAATGTTTTTGGTGCAAACATCCTAAGCAATACATATAATGATGATAAAGGTATCATAAGATTTGATGGTGATGTGACAAGCATTGGAACTGAAGCATTCTATTACATTTCCAGACTGACCTCTATTACGATTCCAAGTTCCGTAACAAGTATAGGAGGAAATGCATTCTATAGATGTTCCAGCCTGACCTCCGTTACGATTCCAAACTCTGTGACAAGTATTGGAAATCGAGCATTTCAATCCTGTTACGGTCTTACCAGCATCGAAATCCCAAATTCGGTGACAAGTATTGAAGAAGGGGCATTCTCTTTTTGTCACAACCTGACCTCCGTTACGATTCCAGGTTCCTTGACAAGCATCGGGAGTGGTGCATTTACGGATTGTAAGATTACTTCTGTCTACGTAGATGACATGGAGTCCTTCTTCAAGATACAAATGGGGGACGAGGACAGCAATCCATTCAGCATGTTCCAGTCACAGAATACAAACGTGTACTATTCCGATGGCACTCTCGTGGACAAGGTAGAGATACCCGTGGAAATCACCGACAACTGGGAGGCACACCAGTATGCCTTGCTGTATTTACCATTCGAGGAAATCCATATAAAGTCCAGTTCCGTCCCATCCATCCAAAAGATATATACAAGTGAGCTCAGCGTGATAGTCGTTCCTTCACAGTCGTTAGAGGCCTACCGGAGTGCACCTGTCTGGAAAGGTTTCTATCAGCGGATTATCCCTGATGATGTCCAATTGAAGATGTCGGTAAATGTCAAGGCGGAAAGGGACGGCAGCGGTCTGTACAACGCAGTAGGCGAAAGGGCACTGTCGTACGTGACGGACCTGACCATCGAGGGTGCCGTCAACAGTTATGACTTCATGGTGTTCAGGAACAAGATGCCGAATCTCCATCGGCTTGACCTTACAGGGACGGTCATTGAGGCAAACCCGTACGAGTTCTATACCGGATGTTATACAGAGGATAACCGTCTGCCTAAGTATGCCTTCCATGAACAGACGAAACTTCTCGAGGTAAAGCTGCCAGAGACGATTACCTATATCGGCAGCAGTGCCTTCAAGGGCTGCCCAAACCTTCGAGACGTTCAGCTCCACGAGGGCATTACGACGATTGGCGAGTATGCCTTCAATAAATGTACAGCCCTGCCGTATGTTGAAATCCCTGCAGGTGTGGCAGTAATTGACGATTATGCATTTCAGGAATGCTCAGGTCTTGAGGAAGTCAGGCTGAATGAAGGTCTCCTGAAAATAGGGAACTATGCCTTCAAGAATGCGAAACTCCTGAAGAGTATCAATCTGCCTTCCTCCCTGCAGGAAATAGGTCAGAGCTGTTTCAGCTCATGCGGTCTGGAATCCGTCACGGTTCCCGGAAATGTGAGGACACTGCCTGGCTCTGTATTCGCCTCAAACGGAAACCTGCAGACGGTGGAACTCCCGTCACGGCTCCGTTCAATCGGGAGCAACGCGTTTGCAGACTGCGTCAGCCTGCAGGAAATCCGCATACCTCCGATGGTGGAGACAATCGGCGAATTTGCGTTCTTTTCCTGTGACAAGCTGACTGACGTGTATGTCTATCTCGCCAACGCGAAGGACCTGAAGATTAAATCGAACACATTCGGAAACTGGACAACGGCATTGCTCCATGTCCCATACTTTGCCCGAAACTCCTACTACTGGGACACCCAGTGGAGCCAGTTCGCGAACATCACGGAGTTCGATGAATCGTACGAGACTTTCTACACTAATAACGACATGCTTCTGGACAGCGAATCAGGAACTATCGACGGTACACCTGACGCCACATTCCTTGTGGAAGCGGGCCTTACAGTGGACGGCGTTGTCCAGATCCTCGACGAGATAGAACTGAACAGCGACGGAGACAGATCCTCCTCCCTCATCCCTACCGACGGCGGCGTCATAACCGCTAAAAGGGCAAGGATTGTCATAAAGGTGACAGGCAACAAATGGCACTTCTTCTGCTTCCCGTTCGACATTCCTCTTGACGGAATAGAATATGAGGGCGAATTCGTATGGCGGCAGTATGACGGCGCGGCACGTTCCCGCCGCCAGGGAGGATGGAAGAACCTGACCTCAGGAGCAACACACCTCGATGCTGGACGCGGATATATCTTCTACGGCACCCAGACGGGAGAACTTGTTCTCAACGTGGAAAATCCTGCGATTTCCTCCGATGATGTGGCAACCACACTGGAGCAGTACAGCAGCGACTCCCCTCTGGATGCCAGCTGGAACATGGTAGGCAACCCTTACCTCAGTTACTACAGCATCGATGCCCTGGCATACGAATCCCCTATCACCGTAT
>CALELI010000022.1 GCA_937902455.1 uncultured Prevotellaceae bacterium
ATTATATGTCTGATTAATGTTTTAATTAATGTCTGATTAATGTTAAAAATCAAATATCTATGCAAATGCTAAATTTAAGTAAATAACAATGATTTCCCTCGTTATTGGTGGTGGGGGTAGGGAACACGCAATCGTGGATGCCCTGAGCCGTTCCCCACAGGTAGAGAAGATATATTGTGCTCCTGGCAATGCCGGAATAGCACGTCAGGCAGAATGCGTGAACATCAAGGACACGGATGTTGAAGCATTGAAGGAGTTTGCACTTACCCATGCCATTGACCTCACAGTGGTCGGTCCCGAGGCAGCACTTGCCGCCGGAGTGGCCGATGCTTTCCGTGAGGCCGGGCTGAAGATATTCGGTCATTCAAAGGCTGCAACACGCATTGAGTCGAGCAAGGAATTTGCCAAGCAGATAATGGAGAAATATTCTGTCCCTACTGCCGCTTATAAGAGTTTCACTGACTTTGATGAGGCGCTGCAGTATGTCAAGGCAGGAACCCTCCCGACCGTGCTGAAGTACGACGGACTGGCTGCCGGCAAGGGAGTGGTGATAGCCGAGACCATGGAAGAGGCAGAGGATGCACTCCGTTCCATGCTCCTCGACGAGAGTTTCGGCAAGGGAAAGGTCGTCATCGAAGAGTTCCTGACTGGCCCTGAATTCTCGTTCATGTGTTTCGTGAACGGCAACAAGGTCATTCCGATGCCACTTGCACAGGATCACAAGCGTGCCTATGATGGCGACAAAGGTCCTAACACAGGCGGAATGGGCGCTTACACTCCCCTGCCGTTCATCACGGACGAAGACATAGAGTTTGCAAAGACTGACATTCTCCAGCGTACTGCTGACGGAATGGTCGAGGAGGGCTGTCCTCTCACCGGTGTGCTCTACGGCGGACTCATGAAGACCCCGCAGGGAATCAAGGTGATTGAGTTCAATGCCCGTTTCGGCGACCCTGAGACAGAGGTCGTCCTGCCTCTTATCGACTCCGACATCGCCGAACTCTTCGCATGGGGTGCAGAACCGAACCAGTCTGGCGACGTGCAGGAACCAGTGTGGGGCAACGACACTACGATGGGCACAGTGATGGCAAGCAAGGGCTATCCTGGCTCATACAAGAAGGGTTTCAGGATTGATGGCCTTGATGACTTGAAGGATGTCCACATCTATCACATGGGTACTGCCGTGAATGCCGAGGGCGACATCATGACCAATGGCGGCCGTGTGCTGATGGTCGTTGCCAGAGGAACAGACGTGAAGGATGCCCGCAGAAAGGTCTACGATGCACTCTCACAGATTCATTGCGACAATCTCTTCTTCCGCAACGACATTGCCCATCAGGCGTTGTGAGGAATGATGAATAGTTTAGGGTTTAAAGTTTAGAGTTTAGAGTTGGTTCCTGAGCCAGTCGAAGGAAGAGTCAGTTCTAAAGTTTAGAGTTGACAGTTTATAGAATGGCTAATGGCCAATGGCCAAATTATGAATGAATGGCTATTCTATGAATGTATTGAACGAATGAGCAGGGATTGAGGCGTTGAGGAATTTCTTTCCTATGGCAACGGAAATGGCTTTGGCCTTGTCGCTGAAATTGCCTGCCGTGACGATATGTTTACCTTCTGGTGTGACGAACATCAGGAGGTAAATTTCGTTTGAGCGCTGCATGTTGCCGAACCGCTCGCGTCCCTTGTTGTTGTAGGCAACCATCTTCGTGCCGGGAGTCAGGAAGTGGCTGAAATGCTTGTAGGCGAAATATTCTGGGGTGTAGCGGAACGAACCTTTCTTGCTGTCGACCTGTATGAGTGCGTTCTGGTTCCATCCCCATGCACTCATGCCGTTGTCAGCAAGGATGAAGTTCCAGTTGTAGTATTCGTCGCAGCCATTTCCGAGATTGTCGCTGATGAGGAAGAAGGTATGTTCTCCTGCCTTCCAGTCCATCGAGCCGTTTCCGCACTCACTCTCGCTGCAGATGTAGTGTAACCCTGGGTGCTTTTCCCTCAGCGAACCCATGATCTGCCGTCCTTCCCACTGAAGGCCGATTCCCTTGACCGATGAAGGAAGTCCGCTGAGGATTTTCTCCACGAGGTTCTTCCTGTTGGTGTTGAAGGTTCCGATATAGACCTCCACATCAGGATTTGTCCTGGCGAGGGTAGGGATGAGATAGTCCTTGTTGAAACGTATAGTTCCTGCCGGAGTCCAAGCACAACCTGGATAGACGGTGTAGCTGTATGCCTCGTTCTGGTACATCACACGGTCGATGACGACACCCTCCTTTCCATAGAGGTCAACGAATTTTCCGAACATGTTGGCATATGTCTGCAGATAGCGAGAGTCCTGAATGAAATAGTCCTGAGTTGCCAGACGGTGCGGGAACGTTCCCTGCATGTCCTCGCGTGGAGATACCTCATCCATACTCTGGTTGCCGCCGGCAGGACTGGCATAGAGCAGGTAGTCCTTCTCCTTCGGCTGAGTGTTCCATTTGCTTGAGAGGACAGGATAGTCGTGGTTTATCTTCATCCATGCAGGTGGGCTCCACGGAGAAATCCAGAACCGCATCTGTGAGTTGTACTTCTGTGCATGGTGGATAAGTGGGATGATGGTAGTCTTGTCGCGGTCGATGTTGAAGTGCTTCAGTTCGAAATCTCCGTCAACAGAGTCGCAGCTGTACCACCCCAGTGCGTAGTCGTTGGCATTCATGGATATGCGTCCGCGAGTGAAATGAAGGTCACCGTCGGGCGAGAACAGGTTTTTCATGATTTCGTCCTGCTCAGCCTCCTTCAGCATGCTGAAAGCTTTCCAGTCCTGTTCGTTGAAGGTGGTTCCGAAGGTACGGAACGGTACTGCTGACTGAGCCGCAGTGGCGTCTGAGTTTAGTTTCTCGCTATCTGTACCCTTACTGTTCAGCCTGACCTTAGTCTGTTTCCACTCGTTGTTCTCAGTAGTCTGATACCATTTGAAAGTCTGGGCTGACGCTTCGCAGATGAAGAATGAAAGTACTGCTGCGGTGAAAGTAAACACCTGTTTTTTTCCGTTGATAGTCATAATGTAAATGTTCTTGAGGTTTCTGTCTGCAAAGATAATAAATAAAAATATTACTTTTCAACTTTCGCATGTATAATTTTATCTTCAGATTTATGAAAGATTTATGGAAAGATTCAAGGAACGTAGTG
>CALELI010000023.1 GCA_937902455.1 uncultured Prevotellaceae bacterium
GCAGTTAACAGCGCACTGCATATCGAACGAGGAGTATTTGTACCACGCATTACAAGCGTAATTGTGGACCAGAGCCTCTTTAGTTGACGGATTGCAGATGTAGTATTCCTGACGGTAGTTGTCGTCAAAGCAGTAGCACTCAGAAAGATGGAACTCTTCGAGCGTTGCATAGACTCGGTCGGAAATACGTGATGCCTGTCTCTCGTCGCTGGAAAGAGCAGATGAGTAATACGAGCCGTTCTTCCATTCGTAGATATCGCCTCTAAACAGAGTACGAGGCGAGTTGAGTATCAGCCTAACCTGTCCTTTAGCCGTATTGCCTATAGCCTTATTAATCGGCTTGGAGTAGAACGCATGAAGCGTCTTCCCTTCTGCGTCTGTTAGGTTGCTATACGTAGTGGCCCAAGCACTGTCTGATTTGAAACAGATGAGCTGTGAGTAGTGGCGTATGAGCTGGGTAATAGGCGTGTTCTCTTCGCCGTAGGTAACTACATTCAGGTCAGGGAAATAATCAGCACGATAATTCCCGAAATAATCAATGTCAGAATACAGAGCTTTATTAGTGCCATCACCATAAATAAATACAAGTGCATCGGTGCTACCGCTATATAGTTCAAAGTCTGTCATCTTAGTGACTTCTTCTCTGAACGTGGATGCAGCAGTATAACCGATTTCAATTACATCAGAACCAAGCTTAGGAGCAAGCTCTTCCTTTACAGAGAAAAAGTCGACCGTAGGCGCGGTAGTGAATTTGATAGAGTTCGTTTCGCTGTTATACGAATAGCCTTTGTCATCAGACATCGTAACATCGTCGACTTTTACCACTACGGACGTAACCTCATCGTTAAGCTTGAACGTTGTGCGCACTCCATCGCCTTCGAATTCTCGTTCGAAAGTACCATAGATTGTCTCTTCAAAGCGTAATTCTGAACCAGTTATAGGTGCGGTGACGAAAGTGACTTTGTTCTTCTTGCTATTGATAAGAACATCGCCAGTAGTAAATGCGACAGTTATCTTGTCAGCGTCAGCGAGAGTGCCGGAAACAGAGATACCGTATTCAGCAAGAGATACTTCCTCATCGTTGAGTTTCCATTTCGTCTCGCTAAGATTGTAGATAAATTCGCTCGTGCCAGATTCTGTTATCTTCTTCAGCCAAGTCTCGATGTTAAAGACAATTGATAGGTCGGCATTCGAACTGGTTACTTCGTAACTACCGAGCGTCTTCTTAACATTGTCGATAAAGACATCGGTTACTTCTTTGATGTACTGGTTTGACAATCCATAAGACTGATTTGTGCCAATGGCTGAAATCTTCTCAGTCTTTGTCGTATCGAGCGTACACGCGATATTTATAGCCGCCTCATCAGCAGGCGCATTGGTAAAGATTACTGCGTTGTCTTCAAACGTATAATCGCCTACGAGTGTTTCGCCGCTTATGATTACATCTATCTTTGAAGGATTAGGATTAGTAAGAAAGAACTCGGTAGTCGAACCGTCTCCGTGAAATCCTTCTAATCCTTCAAATGTGACAGTGCCGTTGAACTTATCTACGCTGTAAAGACGAGGAGTGATATACTCGCCAGTCTCATTCAGCATAACGTAGTCGATGCTCAGAAGGTCTTTCTCTGGGAGCTGGAACTTAGCGGTCTTGCCGTCAGAGCTAAACCAGATACGTCGCATACCGTTAAGCTTATTAACCTGCTCAAGCAGTTTACCTGAACCAGTCTCAGCCTGAGCAGAAGTACTGATAAGTGGACGATAGCCATCTACAACCGAAAGACGCTCTCCGTCATACTGCATATACTCAACACCGTTAAGAATGTAGACGATACCGCTAAACGGGAAGAACGAGCATCTATTTGTCGTGTCGAAGTGGCCAAGGTCGATTGCGTAAGAGATAGTAAATACACGTTCAGCTTTCGGCGGTATTGAGAACGTTACTTTGTTGCCTTCAAGCGTAATAGTCTCGCCAGCTTCTTCGTAGTCGTAGTCATAGGAAGTGGCGACTGCCTTAGCGTCAGGCTCGGAGAGCGTGAACTCTACTGTCTCATCATCGCCGGTAAATGTTTCACGGAAAACATCGTCGATGCGATAGTCCCAGAGTTTCCACATCCTGCCAGCGCAAGCGGCTATCATCTCCTGTTTGCCATCGATAATGCCTTCCCAGATACCAGTCACTTTGTCGGCATCCGAGCCAAGCTTTGCTACGGTTCGAGTACCGTCTCTGCGTCTGATATTCTGGTCACGGGTTACACGCCAGTTCTCACACGCAGAAGCTTCGCCCATCTTCAGTTTGGTATCGCCGTCAGGGTTCTCGTTCAGCCCAAGCCATTTGACTATCCTGAACGTTCTCTCTTCAACGGCGGTTCTTAGCGTAGCCATAACTTACCACCTACTGAAGTTCTGATACGGCCACCAGCCGTGCCAGTTGCCATCATCGTCGTATTCACCAAAGCCATAGACATCTTCGATAGCACCAGCCTGAGACGGCTTGCCTTTCTCTGCGGCTTTCAGCAACTCGTAGTATCTCTGCTGGAGATAGTCTGCAAGAGACGGGTTCTCGTCAGAGAGAAGTCCTGCTGCAAGGCCATAAGGAAGTACTGTCTGTATGATGTAATCATCTAAGAAGATGTCGCTTTCGAAGTCGGTTATTCTGGGACAGATAGGGCGCTTGCCCGGTTCTACTGCTTTGAACGTATCAGAGTACGGAAAGCATTCGCCCCTGAGAGTATTGATAATGCTAAGGCTACGATTCTTATATTCCTTAGTATCGGGGTAGTCAGTTTCGCCATCGCTCTCTCGCGTCTCGTCTATGAGATGCATAGCTGCATCGAAAATGTACTGCGCCGAATGTTCGTTAATCTCGGCCATAAAAGCCTCCTTGTAAAAAATAAGGGAGAAGGGGAAATTCCCCCTCTCCCCGTTAAGGTTAATTAGGCGTCTACTGCGGATGCAATAGCAGAATCGACAGAACCTGTCTTGGTTGCGTAGGCTTTAACAACAGTTCCCGCGGTTACAGTCACAGGCGTTGCGCCTTCTGAGCCGTCATAAGTCTTTGCGGTTGCGGAGACTTTCGGGTTAGTACCATCAGTGGTGTACTTAATACTGGTTGCGCCAGTAGACGTAATCGTCACGGTGTGGCTGGAAATGGTAATGGTCGGTGTTACAGCGACGCCGCTCTGAGAGTACAGGAAGATACCATCGGCTTTGTTCGCGAGAACGAAAGCGTCAGTTCTTACGAGACCTTCAAGCAGAGTACCGTAGAGGCCGGGAACTTGGTCGTCGGAACGAAGCATCTTCAGCTTCTGAGGGTCAGCAGATGCTTTCTTATGCTTAATCATGAACTCGATACCAGTCGGCATCCAAGTATCAGGAACGCCTACGATAGGCATATTGTCAAGGTGAGTCACCATGCCGTTGACAATGTTCTTCTCGGTGTATTTGTCATTGTACTGGAGTTCGGTTGCCAGTCTGGTCTTAACAGTCATGCTGATAGGCATGAAGCAGATACGACCGTCATGGGGAACTGCTGCGTTGTCGAGAGCTGCGCCTGCATTCAGGAGAGCTTCAACAACGGTGGATTTGGTCAGTGCGGTGGCGTTGATGACGCCCTGACCTGCGCCGTTTGCCCATCTGGACAGACGGTACTTATCGATTTCGGGAACAACATCTTCGTCCCAAATCTGTTTCATGATGGCGTTTGCCTTCATGATGTTGGCTTGGTCCTGATTCAGAACACCATCAATGGTCTGGCGGAACGTAATGTTCTTAGAGAGCTGATAGGTGTTGATTTCATCGGACATCTCGTAGACATTCGCGCCGAGGCGAGAGTCAAAAGCTCTGGTCGGGTCGTAGGTCTGGAGAGTACCGTGGCCGATAGTCCATACTTTGATTGCTTCAGAACCTTCCCAGCTATAGTCGTGACCACAAGCTGCTTCGGTGATGGACTTATGCATATATCTCTTATCAAGAAGAGTAGAGTAAGTAGTACGTAAATTTCTTGCCATAAGGCGTTATCCTTTCATATCAATCATAGGCATCCCAAAGCTCCTCTACTTTAGATTTGGCGGCTTTGGTGCCGCTGCTGGCAGAACTGCCTGCGGCGTGCTGCCTGTTTTCGTTTTCCTGTCTAAGTGCGGCTATCTCCTCCATAGCTTTATCGAGCTGGCCACGCAGATTGTTCCTGTCGTAAGAGCCATAAGCATCGACGAGAGAAACGCCGTTGCGAACTGAATCCCAAACAGACTGAGGAATATCCTCTGCCTTAATGTTGGGGAACTGTTTAGTAAAGTTTGCTATGTCAGCATCCATAGACTGCTGGGCAGACTGCGGCTGCTGAGTTGCGGGAGTTGCGTTGTTGATTCTGGCCATCGCCTGTTCGTAGGTAATGCCCTCTTGGTCTGAGAGGACTCTCGCTCTGGTGTCAGCCATGAAATCGTCAAGAGAATCAAAGTCGCCCTTCATCTCATTGAGGAAAGTCTCATACTTATCGGCTCGTGCCTTTTCGGTATCAGCCTTTTCCCTCTGTCGGTCGTAATCCATGCCCTTCTGAATCTTCTCGACAGCATCTTTTCTGTCTTCGGGATTCTTGAGGTCATAGCGTTTTACGTCCTCGAAATGCTTCGTATCAAGATAACGGTCTGCATCTTCATCGTTAGCATTAGCTTCGGGTTTCTCAGTCTCGGTGTTAGCGGTCTCTTCGGAAGGCTGGTCTGCCTCTGCCTCGGATTCGCTGTCCTGAAAACCTTCTACTTCTTTTGTATCATCTTCGGGAAACTGAACATCTCCCCAGCCCTCATCGAGGTCATCCTGTGCGTACATCTGAAGTTCGTTTTCGTCCATAAAAATATTCCTCCTTGCCTATGGTCGGGCAATTACGTTTATATTCCTAAAAAACGGCGGTTAAACCGTTTCTACGGGCGTTTTTACGCTTCCGCGTTACAAAGTATAGTTCAATTAAACTGAACTTGCAAGCTAAAATTTTTAGTGTTTTGGTTGGTATGGTTCAGAAGCCTCAACTTCGGGTAGGCCAGTAGCTATCGCTAAAAGGATAGACATGATGAAAGAAAGCAGTACAGTTGATACTACAACTTTCCAATCTACCTCGCTGAAAAGCTTGCAAGAGCCGATAACGGCGATTGCAGATTCAGCTACAGTTCGAACTGCTCTGGTTAGAGCCTTCATCCAGAATTCTTTAGTGAACATGGTTATCTCCTTATACGTTGAATATTAGTTTAACAAGCACGCCGACAAGGGCCGTTGACAGTACACCTACACCCCACAAGATTGCCGATAGCTTCGTATTGATTACTGCAAACTGCGTGTCCTTCTCAGCCATTTTCTTTTCCAGTGTCTCGACTCGTTTCTCGATTCTGTTCAGCTCTGCTTTGGTTGCGTATGTTACATCATCCATTGGCATATTAGGATACCTCCTCACTGAAAAGAATATATACAAGCTGGACAAAGTCTTCTTCTACGTCCAGACCGTATTTGCTTGCAAATGACTTTAAGGCCGTCATTGTGCCGTCACGGACATCCTTATCTACTGCAAGGTCATAGCCGTGCGCTCTCAGAAGCGACTGTACTGCGTTGCCATACCAAGTCTTGTCACCGTATTTGACGACGTGGATGCCGCCGACGATTACAGGCTTATCGCTTGTTTCTGCGTTATCGCTTGTCTCAGCTTGATACAAGCCGTCGCCGACACCTTTGTACTTGTCGTAGTATTTCTGTCCAAGTCCTGCACGATAGTTCTGTTGTGCATACATATTGGCAGGTCTTTCAAACTCAAGCAGAAAAGCGTTGCTCGCTTCTGCTACGGATGTAGCATTGAGAAGCTTGTTGTAGCAGGACGTATATTCGTTTTTCAGCTCACGCAGCAGGAATTGACACTGCATTTCTTCATCAGCTATGGATACGTTGTACTGCTGACAGAGGTCGTACAAGCCTGCCTTGCGAGACGGAAACGTCCACTGGCACAAGCCGTAACCGTAAGCATCGTACATGAACTGTTCTTTTGTATATATGCCGTTGTCGACGTTGCGTGTATAGTCAGCATCGGATATTGCGCTTCTGTCCTCTACGTTATTGGAACGCAAAGCAGATTCAGCTTCCATGTTGCCAATGATTCCGGCAACTGCGTAGTCGTTGAAGCCGTAAGACTTTAACTCCTGCCATATTGATTGTTCACTCATAGTGTCTCCTTTATTTGCTGGTAGATGTTCATTTATTCAGCATATATTTCTTTTACATAAAACGTATAGCTACCAGAGCCGTATGCGCTATATGGAAATTGGGAACTTCCTTTTACATAAACATATTTCGATACAATTCCATTTGGAATATCTATTGTTTGTAAAGACTCTGTATAACTTGGTGATGAATTATATGGGTCACTACCAGATATAATAGAGGCACTATTTGTTGGGGTAATATCGTGTAACTCGCATAAGCCGAAACCAATTTCATTTGCCGTATGGCCATTTCCAGAAATAGTAACGCAAAGTCTTGAATATCCGCTTAATACTATAGGATTTTTTGTAATAAACGCTGTACCGCCAGCATATTGACCGCCGTCAGTTGACCCAGACCTTGTAGCAGTAAGTGTTGGAGAGAATGAATATGTGTCTCCCGGTACACCAGCACTCGTTCTATTTGACCTAACATCAAAATTATCTGCGCCTTCGCCAAGTTCGTATAAAATAAGTCGTGTTAAATTCCAAGTAATCCCATTATAGATATATGCTTTTTTGTATGCCCATACATCTCCTTCATATTGCATAACCGTTGTTACAGGAAGCGAAATGATTGGATTCTCAGATAGGCTTATTGATTGAGTTGCACTATGACCGCATCTAAGCCATACCATTCCATTAGTTCCAGTTGGTTTTATATTAGAGTAAACAACATCAGTTATATCCGTAGTTGTTTCCACTGCTACCGTTCCAATGGGGGCAGAACTTGTCGGTTTTGCTGAGACTTTTACTACGTTTAATTTTGCTGAGCCACCGCCGCTAACACCACGTCTCGTTATAAAAGCATGACTCATCTTATGCACCTCATCTGTATCGTAAGGTCTGTCTCAGTTGTATCTGTGGCATACACGACTATCTTGTCGGCATACGTCTGTATATCGTATATCTTGCCGTAGTCGGCTATTTCCTGCTCAACAGTTGAAAACGTGCTGTTCGGTACTAAGTCTACTGTCGGTTTATCCGAAGCAAGCATACCGACAACTGTTATCTCCTGCGTGTAAGGGGCTTCTGTGCCTTCCCAAGTCTGCGTGATGACTGTCATGAAGTCAGCATACGTCGACGATGTAGGAAGCTCGCTGTGTTTGACAAGCTTGTCGGAACTTGACACACCGCTCGGTAAC
Organism: uncultured Prevotellaceae bacterium; assembly: GCA_937902455.1. GTDB lineage: Bacteria > Bacteroidota > Bacteroidia > Bacteroidales > Bacteroidaceae > Colivivens. The sequence continues at coordinate 7,376 of CALELI010000023.1, forward strand.
ATAGCCGATGTAAGACCACTGTTGACTGTAGCCCACTGTGCAGCAGTAAGACCGCTGTTGTTGACGATATACTGATAGTTCCAGCCATTGTTGTAGTGATAACGAGTAGTCGGATGCTCACCAGTCTCGGATATAATCTTGCTCTCATCTGCGAGAACAACGCAGTAATCGTTCTTGGTGGGAACTCTAATCTCGCCACCAGAGTAGTATTCGGTAGCAGCAGTAAGTTCTGCTTTCGTATCAAACGGATTACCTGCGGCATCTTTCGTGATGTAGTAGGCAGCTATGTTCTCTATGGAGCTGTTGACGAAATCCTTGTCAGCAAGCTGGTTTGTAGTAGAAGCCTGAGAAGGTATCTTGCCAGCAATCGCAAGCACGGCATCTGCAAATGCAACCTGCTTCGGAGTATTGCCGGGGTCATACTCGCTCTTGAGCATATCGCCAGTACCGCTGCCGGAATCGCCCTTGTCGCCTTTATCGCCTTTGTCGCCCTTATCCCCAGTACGGCCTTTAAGGTTCGTGAAGATAAAAGTTGCTTTCTTTCCAAGAGTATGGTCATCATCATCGACCCAATCTATATTAAGAGAGACGCCTACAACGCCAACAACGTCGGCAGCAGTATCGTCAACATCTACCTGCTTAACGGCTGTCTCTTTAACATCTTCTAACTCGTCAGCGGTAGCCGTAAGGATGGCCACAACTTGGTCGTAAAGAGTCGGAGTTATCTGGCCCGGCTCTTGGCCGCTTACGACAGCGCCCTGTAGAATCTCGCCAAGCGAGAAATATATGGTCGGAATGACAATCTCATCGCCATCCGTGCCATATACGCCGCAAATAAGATTGACGCCTGCTTTGATAAACATCTCATAAGGAATAACGCAGGAGTCGGATTCCAAGATAACGAATCTTGGCGTTTCGTCGCCTGCGGTAAATATCACTGTTTTGCCAAGGTCCTGCCACTCTTCGGAGAATTCGAAGTCGAGAACTAATCCCGCTCTACCAGAAGTAAGGACCTCTTTATCTTTTACGTATGCATTTGCTTTGTTAACAACAGCAATCATATTAATCACCTATATAAAATATATCGGTTGTAAATCGAGAAACTGAGCCGATTCAGTTTATGCCGTGACCGATTCTGAAAACCTCAAAATCCGTCTATTAAGTTGTCACTTTCTTTTCTTGCCGCAGCCCATATTTTACCTCATGATTCATGTGGCTGAGGAGAACCTTCTCGGATTACACCGAGACTGGCGTATACAGACGGTATGATTATCTGCGCACCACTTGTCCCCACTACGCCTACTGTTAGTTCGACTCTCGGAGTTTCGAGACAGTCAGTCGGTATTTTGCAACTACCATTAAGCGGCCACTCGAACGCTCCGCAAGTAACTGTTCGTTTTACATCTCCAGCGGTGAACACGGCTACTTTACCAAGGCCGTTCCATTCATCACTGAACTCTATGTCTACTCTCGCGCCTTTCATTCCAGAAGTAAGAATCTCCTGTTCGATTAGCTTGGCCTTAGCCTTATCGAGATGTAGCTTGCAGACAATCGCCATTACACGAGTCCTTCAGTCGAGCCTGAGCTGGCTATCTGACGCTGCATAGCGCCGTTGCCACCGCCCGTATTAGGGATGTCCAT
>CALELI010000024.1 GCA_937902455.1 uncultured Prevotellaceae bacterium
GCTTACTATTGATATAATGCAAGTTATGTCCATCACTCCAAATTCCTGAAGAACCCATTATTATGACAATAAGAAAAGGGGCAAAGTGGATTTTCTGGTAGATGACCATGATAATCTGACAGTTCTTCCCTTGGAGATAAAATCCGGAAAGGACTATACCGAACATAGTGCGCTCACCAATTTCCTCGAAACACCGGATTACGGAATAGGTCGTGCGGTAGTGTTCTCTAATGAACGGGAAATATTCACGAAGAAAGGTGTAACCTACCTTCCCGTCTACTATTGTATGTTCCTTTACAACGGGCATCGCAACGAACCGGTAATTTTGCCTGAACTGGAAATCGTCAACTGTCCTTTTTCCTGATGCTTGCTGGGACTTACAGTTCCGGGGCATTGAACACGCTTATCTTGCTGATAATTGGCTCGGCCTTGGTGTCGGTCACGGTGAAGCGAAGCTGTGTGGCTGTCGTCTTAGGGAAGCAGATGATTCTCTTCCGTCCTATCGTTGTCAGGCCGTCACCATTCTCTACGAGTGCGTCCTTGAGTGACTTCCATTCGGTACCGACGAGTGCTTCTATCTGGAATTTCTTTACTCTCTGTCCTTTGCGTATGTCTTCGCTGACCATGAAACGGTTGAATTCAGTAGGCTGGCGGAACTTCACTGTGATGGTGTTGCCGTCTTTCTTTATCTTGGCCTTTCTTGCAAGGTCGTTGGCGAAGGCCTTCTCTATGAACTGCGCAAATTCTGCACCTCTGGTGCTGTCGATAGGGTGGATAAGTCCGTCCTCGGTGATTGGGAAGTTGAGGAGCAGGGTGCTGTTTCGGCCTACTGACTTGTAGTAGGAGTCTACGAGTCGGGCGAGGCTCTTCACCTTCGAGTCCTCTGATTCGTGGTAGAACCAGCCTGGACGGATGGAGGTGTTGGTCTCTCCCGGAACCCATACGTCTCCGTTCTCGTTGCCGTAGTGCAGATCGTTGTGGGTGATCTTACCTGTGCTTGGGAGCAGGCTCCAGTTCGTCTCGCCTACATATCCTGCTTCCGTGCCGACCCATCTGAGGTCGCCCCGGCGTGTCCCCTGGTCGTTCCAGATGATGCAGTGGGGTTGCAGTTCACGAATCATCTCGTAGGTGCCGTCCCACTGGTAGTAGGTGTTGCGGTCAATTTTCCTCGTCTCGTCGGCACCGCCATACCATCCGTCACCGCCGTTGGCTCCATCGAACCACACTTCGAATATGTCGCCATACTGTGTGAGGAGTTCGCGGAGCTGGTTGCGGAAATAGGTGATATAGCCCTCACGCCCATATTCTGCATGGTTTCTGTCCCATGGCGAGAGGTAGACGGCGAATTTCAGTCCGTATTCCTTGCAGGCATCTGCCAGTTCTCTGACCACGTCGCCTTTCCCGTCCTTCCACGGCGAGTTCTTCACCGAATATTCTGTGTAGGCAGATGGCCACATGCAGAATCCGCAGTGGTGCTTTGCGGTGAAGATGATTCCCTTCATTCCCGCAGCCTTGCAGGTGCGAACCCACTGGCGGGTGTCGAGTCGGGTAGGGTTGAACAACTTGGGGTCTTCATTGCCGTATCCCCATTCCTGACCGGTATAGGTGTTCAGTGAATAGTGCAGGAATGCGTACATCTCCATGTCCTGCAAGGCAATCTGGTCCTTGGTAGGAGTAGGACCGAATGGTTTCTGTGCCCAGACTATGATATTTCCAGCCAGTAACGCTGTAAGGAGGACTTTTCTAAGCATAATGAAAAATGAAAAATGAAAAATGAATAATGAATAATGAAGAATGAAAATGAACATTATTTCTTTACCAGTCGTACTTCGTAGAGTTCACCGACCTGGGTGCGCTCGTGAGCCACGAACTTCACTCTTACCTGCTTCTTGCCTTCGAGGACAGATGCCGGGATAGGGTATTCCTCGACCTTCCACTGTGAAGTCTTCCACTTGTGGGTGTTGTTGACTGTCTGCACAAGCTGGTCGTCTACGAAGATGTCGAACTCGCAGGTTCTCCACTCGTCCTGTCCCCAGAACTTGAGCTGGAGTGCGAGGTTGGTGTTGCCGTCTGTGTTCATGAGGTAGCTGAAGTAGTGGCCGTTTCTTGCATCGCGGAACGGAACGTCGTTGGTGACACCCTTGTTCGAGCGGTCCGTCTCCATCTGGTGGTCAGTCTCAGGCTGCTGTTCGCCTGGCTGAACCTTGTCGGTAGTGCGTGCATCAAGAGCCTGACGGGCTTTCTCCTGTGCTGCAAGGTCGGCAAGATAGGTCTTGTAGCTGTCATTGCTGAGTGCAAGCCAGTACATCATGTAGCGTGAGTCGTGAATCTCGAAGAATGGCTGGAGTTCACCGTCAATGGCATTGTGCATCTTTGTCTTGAGAGTGAAGTGAAGCGGTTTGCCTGCTACTGGCACGAGGTCGTTAGCAATGTCTTCCACATTGTTTGCCACGAGGAACGGAGCCTGGTCGATAGGCAACTTCTTGCCACCGGCGTACTGTCCGAAACGGCTGTCGTCTGCAATGAGGTGAGCCAGGTCTTCAGTACCTGTCTTCATTCCGAGAAGGATTGGTCCGTGCATGATAGCGATATACTGAGGTACGTTTGGAAGGTGCTTGATATATGTGTGCATAGGGTAGGTCATCTCGACTACGTCACCCTTCTTCCACTGGCGGAGGATGCCTATGTAGGAACCTGGCTTCTCGTTGTAGCTTACTTCCTTGCCGTTGACCTTAATCTTCAGTGCTCCTTCGCTCACCCATTCAGGGTAGCGGAGCTTCATCATGAACAGGCCCTTGCCTTTCTGAATGCTGATGCGACTTGTCTCGCCGTAAGGGAACTCTGTCTCCTGACGGATGGTCATGCCCTTCTCCTTCCAGTTGAGTTCGGAAGCCACGAAGAGATTGACGTAGAGTGTGTTCTCCCTGTCGAGGTCGGTGGTATAGATGAACTGGCCATACTTGCCGTGATTCTCCATACCTGTACCTACACAGCACCACATTGCTTCGTTTGGTGCAGAGTAGTTGCGGTAGTGGCGTGGACGGGCAGATGTGAAGTAGACATATCCTCCGTGCTCTGGATGCTGGGTGGAGAGTATGTGATTGAATGTAGCCAGTTCGTAGAAGTCGGCATAATGTGCATTGTCGGGATCGGCTCGATGGAGTTCCTCTGTGAGTTTCAGCATGTTGTTGGTGTTGCATGACTCTGGCCCGTCGATGTCGTTGATGAGGTCGATGCTGCTTTCCTTGCTTGGGAAGTGCTCCCTTCGGCTGTTGCCTCCGAAGGCTACCGTGCGTTCTCTTGTCACGATGTCCCAGAAGAACTGTCCGGCATAGTGATAGTCGGCATTGCCAGTGAGTTCGGCTATTCGCTGGAATCCAACAGCCTTCGGCACCTGAGTGTTGGCATGCACATTGTCGAGCATGTCGGTGTGCTCCGACATAGGTTTCAGCAGCCACTTGTGAGAATATCTCATGGCGCAGTCGAGGTATTTCCTGTCTCCGCTGATGGCATAAGCGTCTGCAATCACTTCGTTCATTCCTCCATGTTCGTTGCCGAGCATACGTTCCATCTGCTGGTCGCTGAGTTCCGACGTGATGTCGATAGCCCAGTCGCAGAATCTCAGGAAGAGGTCCTTTGCGTCTTCGTTGCCGCAGTAGAGCCATGCGTCGCGCAGTCCGGCAAACATCTTGTGGAGGTTGTAGAATGGTGCCCATGCTCCTGAATAGAGGCTGAAGTCGCCCTTCTTGAACTTACTCCAGATATTGGCACTGTTCGGTACTCCGCCAACGTAGTTCTTGCCCCATTCAGGGTTGTTCTTGCCGTTGGCGTCGATACATTCCTTGAGTTCGCTTATCATGTAGAGCATCCTCTTCTCGCACTCCTTGTCACCGGTAGCGGCGTTCATGGCCATGGCAGTGAGGTAGTGTCCACCTACGTGTCCGTCCAGTCCGTCCCAGTTAGGGTAGGCCTTAGCCTTTGGTGTCAGTCCGGCTTCCTTGCGGTAAGGAGCGAGCATACGGTCGCAGTCGTATTTGAGCAATGTCTCGACATTGAGGTCACGTGCGTGCTTCAGCGGTCCGTCGAGGAGGGTGACGTCGCCGAGAGGAAACTCATTCTTGTACAGTCTGTCCTGTGCCTGTGCATCAGAGGCAATCATCATCAGTCCTCCGACAACAAATGGAAATATTCTATTCATAGTTTTCATTAACCTTTAATTTTTATTGCCATTAGCCATTAGCTTTCCTTTAACCTATAACCTACAGCGAAGCGTGCTACAGCTTCACGCTTGTGGCATTGCCACTGTAGCTTACCTTTGCGTTTCTGCCACCGATGACGCTCACGTTGAACTGACGGGCAGTCTGCATGCCCTCGAATGAACCCTGGCGCTTGCCGATAGTGAGAGTCTTCGTCTTGTCTGTCCATTTCAGCTGGATGGTGCTGTACTGTCCCTTTTCGTAGTTGTAGTTGTCGCCTTCGTCTTCGTAGAGTGTGAATTCTGCGTTCTCGCCAGGGTAGACTACGATGTCGAGGTTCTTCCAGTCGGCCACCTTTGCGTTCTTCACGTCAGCCTTGCAGAGAGGGATGATGCTGCCGGCCTTCACGTAGAGCGGGGAATGACTGATAGGAGCATCAGCCTTGATGGTCTGGCCACCTTCCAGTTTCTCGCCTGTCCAATAGTCATACCATTTTGCACCCTTTGGCAGGTAGACTTCGTAAGTCTTCCTTGCAGCCCAGTCGGCCTTGAAGCCGTCCTGGTAGAGCGAACGGTTGTTGCGGTCCCAGCCTGATATGGCATTGGTCTTGTTTGCTGACTCTGGGGTATAGAGGGCCTCTACTACCGGTGCTACGAGGAAGGAATGTCCGAACATATATTCGCGGTTGTTGTTCCATACGTTCCTGTCGTCCTTGAAATCCATCACGAGTGCTCGCATGAATGAGTCGTCGTTCTTGCTCACCTGCCAGCTCTGGCTGTAGATGTAAGGCATGATCTCGTATCTCATCTTGATTGCAGAGAGCAGAGCATCGTATACAGGCTCGCCTGGTTCTCCGAAATGGTATATCTCGCGGAACACCTCTGTGCCGTGACTTCTCATCATCGGACAGAAGAGTCCGAACTGCATCCATCTCACATAGAGTTCCTGATAGAGAGGGTTCTTTGTGGCAGAGTTGTCGGCATAGCCTTTGTTGTATGCGTTGGCGAAGAAACCGCCAATGTCGGTGTTCACGTTAGGATTGGCTGTGAGTGTGTAGTTGAGGCAGAGAGGTACCTGCTTGCGGAAACTGTCCCATGAAGAGCTGACGTCGCCGCTCCATGTGTTGGCACCGGTTCTCTGCTGACCTGCGAAGTAGCTGCGCGTGAGGATGAATACTCGCTTGCTGGCATCTTGTGCTCTCTGGTTCTCGTACACTCCCTGCACTGATCCGAGAGGAAATGCGTTTCTCACGCTTCTCCAGCTGCCCATGATGTCCTTGCCTGTCTTCGGGTCTGTGATTGGCTTCACCTCATCGAGGTCGCTGTCCTTGAAGGAGTGGTGGTCAGGATCAGTAGAGTCCATCCACCATGCATCGATGCCAGCCTTGTGCAGACGGGTGAGGTTCTTCCAGTAGATGTCACGGGCTTCCTTGCTATATACGTCGTAGCACACTACATGACTTGGGTAGTCCATGTTTGGTGGCCATGCACTGAGTCCGCTCTGTGGCCATGTCTCGAAACTGTAGAGAAGGCCCTTCTCCTTCAGCTCACGGAAAGCCTTTGTCTCAGGGCCGAAACTTGCCCAGATACTGATACTCATGTGCTTGTCGAGGTCGTGTACGTGCTTTATCATTCTCTTGTAGTCGCTGAAGTCATCACTGAGGAATTCCATTGCATTCCACAGGTAGTTGTTGCCCCAATACTGCCAGTCCTGGATGATTCCGTCGAATGGCACACCTTTCTTATAATATGTGTCGACCACGTCGAGCAGTTCTTTCGACGACTTGTATCTCTCCCTGCTCTGATGGAATCCGTAGGTCCACAGCGGCAGCATAGGCACCTTGCCTGTCAGGCTTCTCATCTCCTTGATTACTCCGTCGGCATTGCCGCCGTACATGAAGTAATAGTCCACCTTGCAGCCTACCTGACTTTCCAGGCTCAGTTCCTTGCCGTCGTCGATTTGGGTAGGGGAGTAGTTGTCCCAGTATATTCCGTAGCCTTTCACACTCTGGAAGAAATGGGAGAAGTCCTCGAGGTTTGACTGCATCATCAGCCGGTGCTCGCCTCTCTGGCTCATCTTCTCGTTCTGAATCATCCCCACACCATATATAGGCTCGTCCTCGTCGAGAGCAAAGGCCTGCTTCACCTTGTATCGACCAGCGTCAGGACCTGCCTTGATTGGGGTGAAGGCCATTGTGCCTTCCTCCATCAGCCTGTTGCCTTTCGAGTCGGAGAAACTGACTTTCTGTGTCTTCGTGTTCACGCTTACCGTGATAGCCGATGAGGAATAGGTGACGATGTCGCCGTCTGTCCTGGTCTTTACCTTGACAGCCTCTGGCTCTGCCGTCACGACAAGCGACAGTCCCATTTCCTTGCTCATGTCGGGAGCGTTCTTTACTATCCTTACCGTGCGTGGGGTAAAGAATTTCACTTCCTGTGCCTCGACTGTTCCTGCAAGACACAGCATCACAATTGATAATAGGTTAAATTTGGTCATGATAATAAGTTATGATTGTATATCTGATACAAAATAACTACAATTTTATGACATGACAAAGAAAAATCTAATATTCTTTGCTTTTTGTCACGAAATTTTCCTACCTTTGCCCACGAAGTACTAACTAATCAACTAAAAGTTATGAAAAGATTCATTTACATTCTTCTTCTTGTGGCATCCTGCATGCCATCGTTAACATCTTATGCACAGGGCGGACCAAGATTCCGTTTTGACTCGGCAAACCCTGACGTACACGATCCTGTCATCGCCTATTGCGAAGGACGATATTACATCTTCTCCACAGGCTTCGGAGTAGGCTGTATGTCGTCAGACGACCTCAAGACCTGGCGACCGGAGAAGGCCGTCATATCCGACATCCCTGCGTGGACACGTGAAGCCGTGAAAGGGTTCGGAGGACATACATGGGCTCCGGACGTGCAGTACTACAAGGGACTGTGGTACCTCTTCTATTCCTGCTCGGCATTCGGCAAGAACACTTCAGCCATCGGTCTCGTGACCAACAAGACTCTCAACCCTCAGTCTCCTGACTACAAGTGGGAAGATCGTGGACTGGTCGTACAGAGCATCCCCGGCACGACTAACTGGAACGCCATTGACCCGAACATGATAATAGATTCAAAAGGTAAGGCATGGCTCGACTGGGGCTCGTTCTGGGACGGCATTCAGCTGGCAAAGCTCAATGACTTCGATAAGCCAGAGTCATTGAAGGACAACAACACACGTGGACTCTCGACTACACCAAAGACCGTAGCCCGTCGTTTCCTCCGCAGCGGAAAGAACAAGCCATCAGCAGCAGACCTTGCGCTGGCAAACGAAGCTCCCGATGCAGGACCTAACGCCATCGAGGCCCCGTTCATCATCCATGAAGGCAAGTATTTCTACCTCTTTGCATCGTGGGACTACTGCTGCAAGGGCCAGCGAAGCAACTACAAGACTGTCGTAGGTAGAAGCAAGAAAGTGGAAGGCCCATATCTTGACCGCAACGGCAAGGACATGGCCGAAGGTGGCGGTGAACTCATTGCCGGTCCTGACGACGAATACTACGGCATCGGCCACTGTGGACTTATGAAGCATGAAGGCAAGTGGCACATCGTAGCCCATGGCTATTCCAAGGCCAACAACGGCGCATCCAAACTCTGGCACCGCACCCTCTCCTTCACCTCCGACGGCTGGCCAGTAGTCGACAGACAATAACTGGAACAAGACGATTCAGCACTCTAACGAGAAGCTATAAAGGTGGAATATTACAACACCAAAGGCAGTCGGAATAAAAACCCGACTGCTTTTGTGACATTCAGTCACTAAGATTATTGGAGCGTCATTTTGCATTTTTTATTTTTCAATCCACTATCCGTTCAATCCGTCAGACCCGTGTTCAAATATACACCTAAAATCCGCAACTATCCTCAAAAAAGCAATCAGAGGCTGATTTCGTGAGCAGACAATAGTCC
>CALELI010000025.1 GCA_937902455.1 uncultured Prevotellaceae bacterium
ACAATGAATTTTTAGTTAACAATGGTAATGACACTGAGAATGGCAATGAGCATGACAGCAGGAAGGGCTTCGGGTTCGGATTGATGAACTGCAGGGGAATTATCGAGAAGTACAGGAAGACGAGCCGGCTGTTCGATGTCTGCACTTTCGACGTAGAGAGCAAGATAGGCGAGGGAAGCAGGTTCCGGTTCAGGTTGCCAAAGGGTGTGAAGAAGGCAGTGATATGCCTGATGCTCCTGGCTGGAATGGGAATGAATGGTCTTGCGCAGGATCAGAATCCGGGCAGCGGAAGATTGCTGGACATGAAAATCCCGAATGACTCGCTGCTCATCGTCGCCCATGAATTTGCCGACAGCGCATTCTATGCCAATGTGGACAGAAACTACGAGAAGACTTATCTTTTTGCCGACAGTGTGCTCTACTACCTGAACAAATACTACGAGAAGATGAATCCCGAAGGAAGCAAACTGATGGTGCTGAACGGTGGAAGATACAAGCCAGAGATTGATTTATGGAACGAGGGATTCGTGACTGACTACGTGTCGGTTCTCGACATCAGGAACGAGATGGCGATTGCCGCCCTTGCCATGAACGACATGGCAATGTATAAATATAACAATGACGTGTATGCCCGGCTGTACAAGCTGTGCGGACAGGATCACTCGCTCGAGGAATACTGCAAGGCCCTTGACGAGACAAACCAGAACACGAAGGCTGCCATAATCGAGGTGGTGACTCTGATAATAATCGGTATCGTTGTGTTTGTGCTGGCACACAGGTATCTTGCCCGGCTGGCCAACTCGCTCAGCGACGAAGAGAACAGGAAGATAGAATACGAGGACAACAACCTGCATGTGCAGAACATGATTCTCGACAACTGCCTGTCGACCATAAAGCACGAGACGATGTATTATCCGTCGAGAATAATCAATCTGACTGAGGCGGATGACCCATCGACAAGCTCAGGGCAAGCTCATGGTGGAAGGATTGACGTGAAGGGCGCCTGTGAACTGGCTGTGTACTATGAGGAGGTGCTGGGCGTACTCACGGAACATGCCATGAAGCAACTGGAGAATGTGCAGTTCAAGAGGAAAAAGATGAAGGCATCGGAACTGGTGGGCTATTTCAATAGCGAAATGGGGGTTGAGAACGCACATGGCACCAGTGACGAAGTGATGTTTATGGGCGACGAGGAGATGTTGCACTATCTCATTGACAGCCTGATAGGACTTGGCAAGGAACACGGCTCGGGTAACAATGAACTGAAATTTTATTTTGAAATGTCGGAAGGATTTGTTAAGTTTGCATTCGAAGACAGAAATATGATGCTCTCTGATGATGAAATGGATGGGCTTTTCTACCCGGATAACCTGAAATACGATGCAGTGAATGACAGACTTGTTGGGACGCAATATCTTGTGTGCAAGCAGATTATCAGAGAACACGACGAGCATTGCGGTCGCAGAGGGTGCAGAATCTATGCCGAACGAGGGGAGAGTGGGGGAAGGATTGTCTTCACCCTGCCGGAATATAAGATTAGTTAACAGTTATCAGTTAACAGTTAACAATGAATTATAAGTTAACAATTATCAGGTGATAGGTTAAAGGTTATTGGGAAACAGTAATAAAAATATATATGGATAGATTTAAGGTTATTATCGTAGAAGATGTCAAGCTGGAACTGAAAGGTACTGAGGGTATCTTCAGGAATGACATTCCGGAGGCCGAGATTATCGGTACGGCTCAGAACGAAATGGAGCTGTGGGGACTTATGAAGGAAAACGAACCCGACCTCGTCCTACTTGACCTCGGGCTCGGTGGCTCGACTACCGTAGGAGTTGACATCTGCAAGCAACTGAAAAAGAGATATCAGAATGTAAAGGTTCTGATTTTCACGGGTGAAATAATGAACGAGCGCCTATGGGTGGATGCCCTGAAAGCAGGTGCTGACGGCATTATCCTGAAATGTGGCGAATTGCTCACGAAGGGTGATGTGATGCAGGTGATGAGTGGCAAGCGTATGGTCTTCAATCAGCCAATCCTCGAGAAGATACTGCTGAGATATACTCAGCAAATCGAGAAGGAGACAATGCTGATGGACGCTGAAATAGAATATGACCTGGATGAATATGACAAGCGCCTGCTGAAACATCTTGCTCTGGGTTATACGAAGGATATGATAGCAAACCTGAAAAACATGCCGTTCGGAGTGAAGTCGCTCGAGAAGCGTCAGAACGACCTCGTGGCTCGACTATTTGGTGAGAGCAGCAGGAATGTCAATGCAACCCGTCTGGTCACAAAAGCCTTCCAGCTGGGAATCCTAAATGTTGACGACTTGGAAGAGGAGGAATGATCATGAATGTGAAATATAATGACCTGAAACGGGTGAACGACACCTATGGAGAGGATCTGACCGAGGCCATAAATGGTGTGCTGGCAAAGGGATGGTACGTGAAGGGCCGGGAGGTGGAACTCTTCGAACGTGAGTTTGCCGAATATGTCGGAACAAAATACTGCATAGGAGTCGGAAATGGACTTGATGCCCTGACCTTGATATTGCAGGCGTGGAAAGAGATATACGGATGGACGGAAGGTGACGAGGTGATAGTGCCATCGCATACATTCATCGCAACAGCGCTGGCCGTGTCGAGTATTGGGCTGAAACCTGTGTTTTGCGAAGTACGTGGCGATAACGCCCTCATGGATGAATCCTTGCTGGAGGGAATGATATCGTACAGGACAAAGGCCATCATACCAGTGCATCTCTATGGTCAGATGTGCGAGATGGATACTATCAACCAGATTGCTCGCTCACACGGGCTTAAGGTCCTTGAAGATGCCTGTCAGGCACATGGAGCATTGTATAACTCTTCGCTGAAGATGGACCTTACCAGCATGTTCGGACGCAGGGCAGGGAATCTTGGCTGTGCAGCTGCATTCAGTTTCTATCCTGGCAAGAATCTGGGATGTCTTGGCGACGGAGGTTGTGTGGTGACTAATGACGAAGATGTTGCGGTGATGATAAGACAAATGGCTAACTATGGTCAGTCGGACAAGTATGTACACAACTACAAGGGTGTGAATACCAGGCTCGACGAACTGCAGGCAGCCATACTGAGAGTGAAACTCAGAAGACTGGACAAGGACAATGCCCGACGACTGGAGATAGCAAAGTATTACTGCGAGAACATAAAGAACGAATGGATAAAGGTCCCGAGATTTATTGGTGACATGAGTAACGTGTACCATGTATTTCCTGTAAGATGCAAGAACAGGGATAATTTGTGGTCATATCTCAGGAACTGTGGTATCGAGACACTGATTCACTATCCGGTACCAATCTACAAGCAGAAGGCATACCAGGAATATGCCTATCTTCACATGCCGGAAACGGAAGACTGGTCGAACGAAGAACTCAGCCTTCCTCTGAATGTGTCGCTGACGGACGAGGAAGTCAGATGGATTGTTGAGAGAATAAATGAATATAATTGCTAGCGACCTTGATGTGGTCGTGATGGCGACGGATATACTCGATACTCTGACGACTTAGTTCGGGTAAGACTTCAGGATGGAGCACAAGTTGCTCCATCTTTTTGTAGCAATCCTCTTCGTCAGGAAGGACGTTGATGATAGGGCGGAGTTCGTTCTCGCTGAGTATCTCGTAGTTCTCAGGCTCGCCACCTCCAACAACTATAAGTCCTTTTGCCATAGCGAGTAAGGCATTCATTGCTGGAGTATAACTATAAAGCTGGTCAAGGATTACGTCAGAGGTATTCATCATGTTCTGATATTCATCGTAAGGTACATTCTCGGCCTTGACAATTTCGCAGCGGGTAGGGTAGGTGGCCTTCACTCTCTCGAGGGCACGAAGCATGATGTCGGTACCCTTGTAAGCAGAACGGGTCTTCTGGATTCCGACGAAGAATCGTACTGTGGAATGTCCGTCGTCGATACGTGGAGTGATTTCGGACATGTTGATCGGGAACGGAATGAAATGTGTCTTGTCGGGGAAGACTGGACGATAACAACGGTCGTATTCATACAATCCACTGATGATGCCGTCGCAGTCAGCCGCTATTGTCTTGTTGATTGATGTCTTCTCGCCGTCGAGCCAGTCGCGGATGAAGTCCTGATTGTAAGGTTCAATACGTTGCTTGTCTCCGAGGTTGAAATCGCTGTAACGGAATGTGGTGCAGTCAAGGCAGGTCTTCACCCAGTAATGATCCATTCCGAATGCTCCCATGAACATCTTCTTGTTATGATGACGCAGGAACTTGTAGAACGGCAATATCTTACCCGCTCTGAGGTCGAGAAACACAGGGTTGATGAGCTGTACCACATCGTAGCCACGTAGTTTCGGAAGGGTTCGGATGACATCAATGACATATTTGATGGTATCCTTTGCTGACAGCGATTTGCGTTTGAGGTCTATGTCGCGCGAATAGTCCTTCCAGGAGTCTCCGTCGGAAACCACCGTCACTTCATGTCCGAGTTCACGAAGTCCCTGTGCGAGGGTCCAGTGGACATTGCTGTATTCCCCGAGTAAAAGTATCTTCATCTGCGTATTCCTCTTTGATTAAGTGCCTGCTGGTATTTTCTTGCATTGATGAGGTGCTGTGCACCAGTGGAAGCAAAGTTGTGAGTGCCAGACAGATCCTCCTTGGCACACATGTAGAGATAGTCGTTGACATCATGGTTGAGCACGGCGTCAATTGCCGCGATGGATGCAATCCGGATTGGTCCTGGAGGAAGTCCTGCGTACTTGTAAGTATTATAAGGAGAGTCGTATGCAAGATGCTGCTTGAGTACACGATGGATTCTGAAATCACCGACTGCGAATATCACTGTAGGGTCACTCTGGAGAAGCATACCCTTATTGAGACGATTTATGTAAAGTCCTGCTATCGTGGGCTTTTCGGAGTCGGCTGAAGTCTCGCTGTCGATGATACTTGCCAAGGTACACACCTGATTGGGAGTCATTCCGAGAGTTTCTGCCTTGCTGAGTCGGGCGGATGTCCAGAACTGCTCGTTTGCATCCTCGAAACGTTTCATGAGGTTGCTGGCAGAGATATCCCAGTAGACTTCATAAGAATCAGGAATAAACAATGACGGTATGGTCTGCCGGGTGTAGCCTAATGATTCACAAATACTGTCGTCCGTGAAGGTTTCGAGAATAGTCAGTGAATCGAGCATTATCTGCCGGCTCAATCTGCCAGCCAGTTCGGGAAGGGTCCGCACAGAGGGAACGACAAGCATGAGTGGCGTTGATGCATGGCCTCTGAGATTGAGGAATAAATCAAGTATATTCATGTCGGAACTTACAAGGTAACGACCTGTATGAATGTCGCCTGAATATTGACTTGCAGATGCCATGATGCTGAAAATGGCTGTGTTGGTTCCAGAGACTGTCTGACTGACTTTCGTGCAGACAGAATCAATGTCGTCATCGTTGTCTATATATATATAGGTGTTTTCAGAAACATCAAAAGGCTTGAAAACGGAATAGATAATAATGCCTGCACCTATAATAAATATGCACAATTTTGATAATAATATGAATATTATTCGTTTCTTTTTGTTCATTGTATGATTTTTTTTCTTAACTTTGCAAAGATAAGAAATTTCTGTGAAATATGAAAAGATTTATATTAGCTATTAATTGCCTTTTTGTTGCAATCAGCATTAATGCCCAAAAGGAGAGTACTGTAACATTGCAGATTAACGATGCAAAACAAGTGATTAACAAGGAAATATATGGCCAGTTTGCCGAGCATCTTGGTTCCTGTATTTATGGAGGGCTTTGGGTCGGTAAGGATTCGAAGATTCCTAATACTCAGGGTTATAGAAATGATGTTCTGCAGGCATTGAAAGACATAAAAGTACCGGTAATGAGATGGCCAGGTGGCTGTTTTGCAGATGAATATCACTGGATGGATGGGGTAGGGCCTCAGGAGAACCGACCAAGAATGGTGAATAACAACTGGGGCGGTACAGTGGAAGATAACAGTTTCGGAACACACGAGTTTCTCAATCTCTGTGAATTGCTTGGCTGCGAGCCTTATGTAAGCATGAATGTCGGCAGCGGAAGCGTTCAGGAAACTGCACAATGGGTGGAATACATGACTGCCAAGGATGGTCCGATGGCAAAATTGCGTAAGCAGAATGGTCGTGAACAGCCATGGAAGGTAAAGTATATCGGTGTTGGAAACGAAAGCTGGGGATGTGGCGGTAACATGCGACCAGAATATTATTCAGACCTTTATCGCAGGTATGCAACATATTGCAGAGAGTATAATGGTAACAGCCTTTATAAGATTGGCAGCGGTGCCAGTGACTATGACTACAACTGGACAGAAACCCTCATGAAACAGATTGGAGACCAGATGAAGGGACTTTCTCTGCATTATTATACATGCTATACCTGGAACGGAAGCAAAGGAAGCGCAACAAACTTTTCCGACGACCAGTATTACTGGGCAATCGCCAAGTGTGGTGTCGGCATAGAGGAAGTTATCAAGAAACAGATTGCAATCATGGATCAATATGATCCTAAGGGCAAGGTTGACTTGCTGGTTGACGAATGGGGAACTTGGTGGGACGAGGAACCAGGCAGTATCCGTGGACATCTCTATCAGCAGAATACCATGCGCGATGCAATGGTTGCAGCATTCTCACTCAATGTATTCCATCAGTACACAAAACGTATCAAGATGACAAACATTGCACAGATTGCCAATGTATTGCAGAGTATGGTACTGACAAAGGATGACAAGATGGTTCTGACTCCAACTTATCATGTGTTCAAGATGTACACAGAGAACATGGGCGCAACAAATATTCCACTGAAAGTTTCCAGCGATCAGTTCATTGCAGAAAATGAACGATACAAAACTGATGGCACACCAAACCGTGTTTCTCCATACATCAGTGCATCTGCTTCCAAGAAATCAGACGGAACCGTGACAATAAACCTTGCAAATGCAGATCTTGCAAACAGCAATAAAGTAACAATTGATGTATCCGGAATTCAAGGCAAAGTCACAAATGCAACAATCCTGACTTCAGCAAATGTCAGCGACCATAACACGTTTGACAATCCAAACAAGGTTTCCACTAAGGAATTCAAAAACGCAAAAATCTCAAATGGTAAACTTGTGATTGATATGCCAAAAATGAGCATTGTCGTACTTCAAATCAAATAAGTATACATATTTCAATTATAATCGGCGTTATGTTTAATTTAAAATATTGATAGTATGAAAAAACTATTTTTACTTGCAGTATTAGCATTAGGCACACTTAGCATTAATGCACAGAAGAATGTTTACATCAGCACTACAAGCGGAACAGATGTAAGCAAGTACGTTGGTCAGACAGTCAATGTCACAATCTATCGTCAGGTTTTCAATGGATGGAATACAATTTGCCTTCCGTTCAGCATGACTTCCGAGGAAATCGACGCAGCTTTTGGCGCAGGTTGTAAACTGGAAACTCTTACAGATGTCACTTATGACAACCAGAACGTAACATTGAATTTCTCTGATGTCAAGAAAAAAGGAATCGAAGCTGGCAAACCTTACCTTCTTTATTATCCTGGAGAAAACAAGTCATTCACAATATCTCTCAAGAACAAGGAACTCGTAAATGACTATGTTCCTGTTGTTGTCAATGGATTCACATTTGTTGGCACAAAGACTCACTTTGACGGTGCCGGACAATACGGAATCCTTGCTCGCGACAACAAGGAATCTTCATTCGTTGCAGTTGACACAAAAGGCACAAATGGATTCTATGCATCTCGTTGCTATATCAATGCTCCTGCAAATTCTCCACTCACACTGGCTGCAACTCATAATAACGGCGCAACTAACATCAATGACGTTGAGAACAAGTCAGTTGTTTCATCTGAGGTTTATAATCTTGCTGGCCAGAAAGTTAACAATGCTCAGAAAGGCATTAACATCGTTAACGGCAAGAAGGTTCTTGTTAAGTAATATCTACAACATGAAGGTTTCGCAACTGACTCCATACACATCTGAAAGCCCTGAAACGTTCGTCATGCTGGAGAAGTGTATGCCTATGCTTGCGAACTATGTAGAACTGGTGGCAGACAAGCAAGCAGGGGACGCATTCCGTCATCACATTGACGAGGAGGACATGCCTCTCTGGTCACAGTTCTATGCCTTCTTCAAGCTCAGCGGCATCATCTATGACGAGAAGACGGAGCCTTGGCTTGTCCAGGAGGACGGAAGCTTCAGCGGTGCGCAACTCATGCACACTCTCTACAAGGGCTATGAACGCCTGTTCAACAGCCTTGTTCCAGAGGAAGCGGAATAACAGGCATGTTAATTTCATCACGGTATGAAGCCGTAAAACTGACGCAGGGCATACGATTACTGAAACCGTATGCCCTGCTATGTATGATTTGAGGAACTGCTATCAAAGGATTTCTATATCAGAAACAGACAAGCCAGTCGATTTCATGATAGTATCTATAGGAACATTTAAAGTCTTCAAATTGCGGGCTATCTCAATAGTTCTTTCGCTACGTCCTTCTGTAAAGCCCTCATCGTGTTCATTCTGCATTACAGAGAGATTGGTACGATACTTATTGAGGCTGTTGAAGTACTTGCGGCGCTCCTCGCTATTCATGTGACTGAGCTCCGAAATGCCTCCCATCTTGCTGAAGATAGGCTGCTGTGTCTGGAAAGGTAATGCTTCTGTCATAGACTCCATGTTTACGAGATTGTATAACCAGTATTCTATCTGCGACTTTGGATAAGCCTCTGGCTTATCCTTGAAGTCAACCAGTTCAAGTGTAAAGGCTTTCAGCTTTTCCGAGAATATCTCGCCAGTCTCATCGACCTTTAACTGTATGGTCCGAATCGACTGTGGCTTCAAGCCCTTCATGTGGAAGTTCAGGAAGAACACACCATAGACAGGATGAAGGTCAAAGTTCCAGTTTGTACCCTTTTCGCCTTGCTCGGAGATGGCATGTGACAGATAGTAGAGAATACGGTTGCTGAAGTGTGTCTGTCCCTTGTTCTGCATCTCCACGATAAACTCGCCGCCGTCCTGGGTTTTACAACGGAGATCATAGATTACACTACGCATGTCCTCTCCGTCCGCTTCCATCTCCTTGTCGAGGAAGATAACATCCTCGATAGGTGAAGCAGGATTCAGCAAGTCGGTGAGAAAGGCAATCATGATGTCCTTCTCGCCAAATACCTTCTTGAATCCGTAATCGGTCAATGGATTAAGGTAGCGTCCTTCTATGTTGTTATCTGCCATAATTCTATATCGTTTAAGAGTCTTTCAGATACACATATTTTGTGTTGCTCGCGCTCTTTGAGCGCAAAGGTACATTTTTTTTCTCAATTTCAATCGTTCTTCACCAAGAAAATCTCAAATTATATGCTTTTTTAACTATTTCAGTTGATTTCAAGTACAGAGTTTCTTATTGCTTCCCTATACAGCCCATAAGTACCCTAATCTGTTGCTTGTTTGTTGCTCACGATTATTTTATCAACATATTCTACATTGATATTCAATACTATAACAACATTTTCAAAGTTCGATAAATAATGTCTTCAACATTATCGTAGGGGTGTTCTATTAAATCCTCGCAAAATAAAAGTCTCGGCATATTTTCGTTATGTCGAGACTTTTTTATTTTTCAATCAGTTGTTATCTGATAATCTTTTTCTTACCATTAATAATGTAGACTCCTGCTGATAAGTTGTTGATATCTACGGCTCTACCAGATAAATCATAAGCCTTGTCATTGAAGTGCGTACGATTATCGTCAGCATTGATATCTGAAATATCAGTTGGAAGTCTTTGAATCAATGTCAAGTGGAAATCATCGACCTTATAGAAATGACCAGCCTTGACTCCGATAGTCAGGGTACTCCCCTCTCCTACTTCAACGCTGTCAACTGAAGCCTCTGTGAGGTAGAATTTGCCGTATGGATGTGCCTCTGTATCAGAAGACTTATCGTTTGCGAATAATGTAACGGAATGTCCGTCTTCAGTACCAACCATAGCCGTCAGCTTGTAGTAGCCAGCTGGAAGTCCACTGATATCCTGTCTGATTTCGCATCCGCTTGAATCCGTTGACTTATATGAATAGAGCAGATATTTGCCATCAGCCCCTACCCCTTTGAAATTCACCTGAGTTGCATCCTTTATAAGCGCAACCTTAGAGTCTTCAACCGTCCATCCTGCAATCTTACCAGATTCAAACGATGGATTCTGGATATAGGTCGTGAAGTCTACATCACCGTCTTCCGGATCAATAATCTGGCTCTTGTATAACTCAACCTGATTCAGAAGATTTGTTGTAAGAAGTTTCACATTCTTGGTCTCGTATTCTCTTTCTGTAAAGACCTGTTCTGCCTTCTGGATTGAATCGAGCAGTTCTTTGTTGGCTTCTGCAAATACAAGTGAACGATATTCATCAATTGTGTTGTATGATGTTTCGATAGCCTCTGCAAGATGCAGATAGACAGGATCAACTGTCAATGATGAATATGCCCTGAATTCCTTTGTTACATTGCTTGCGTTGAAGTACCCACGTAATGCTTCGACAGCGGTTCCTTCCTCTACAGGAACAAAATACTGTGCTTCTTCAAAGTTTATGAGCATGGATCCTGCAGGGGTCTCAATGTTTGCGTATGTTCCGACAACAGCAGTGTCAACATTCTGTACTGTCACGGATGATACTGGTGCGTTTTCTCCAGATATTTCCTGAAGTCTGGAAGATGATGTCATGAGCAAGTATGTATGTCCTGCCTCCAGAGTTCTTACATCAGTAGTCTTGTTACTGATTCCTGTACTTCCGTGAGATTCAATCCTTCTGGCAACCATTCCGTTTGGAACAGAAAGCTGACAAGGTGCTGTTAACAGATACCATTTGTCGGCTTGCTGTGCAATGTCGACAGTTGCCATTGTTGCTGTGAAATCATTCCTTGGATCAAAGCGATAGCCAGGCGTCAGTATAAGATTCTTGCAAATGCCATTGTATATAACATTATGACCAGTAGCATTCTCATCGTTTACGTAATAAACTGCATTAGGGTTCAGTGGTGCAGCCGGAACAACTCCAATACTGCTTACTTCCGCCAGGTCATAGCTTGTGGCAATTTTATATGCAGTTTTCTTTGCAATTGTATTAAACTGGTTGACATCCCAGTGTCCTTTCAACGCAAGGCATCCTCCATTAAACGATATCACATCCATGTCAGCTCCCTTAAGGATGAACAATGCTGTAGTATCAGGATTCTCCGTGAAGTTAATCACGTCACCAGCACTGCTCTCTGCCTGTAACGCAATGTAATAAGGCTTGTCCTTATTGATAGGACATGAGGATGTGGACGATAGAGAAATGTCTGCAATGCCTGAACCGTATGCAGGAACCTCAATCTTTCCGGACTTAGTTCCCACAAGTTCGAATGTCTCACCGTTGTCGTTACTTCCGTATACATTCAGCTTAAGCAAGCCTTCGAAACTGACTGCACTCTTGTTTTCTATTTCAACATAAGCAGATGCCTTGTCATTATAGACAATTGAATAATCGCCCTGTTTGTCGGAACTACCGTCAACCCTCATACTTGAGAACCAAATTTCATTCGTTGCTTCCTCCGTCGAAACCTTCATCTGCGAAATGATGTTCAGACGCTTGTCTGTCAGGGTTAGATAGATGGTGTTGTTGGTCGGCTTGACATTCATTCTGAATGTGTATTCTGTGCCGTCAGCCTTCAGCAACGTAGCATCATCCTTATCCTTTGCTGTGGAAATAGACGATGGTTTACTGCTTGACGTACTGCTGAAAAGGTAAATGCCTGAATAATCGAGGGTTCCGTTATTTGCTACCTTAACCTTGATGGTATTTGTACGATTCTTGTAAATGTGTCTCGGCAGGTCGATAGAGGCTTTCAGATTCTGTTTCTTAGGGAAGACGTTTGTTACACATTCCTGCCATGAATCATTGAATCCCCAGGAAGGACTCTTGCCGCGTGCTACTGTGAAGTAACCATCGTAGGCACCTGGATTCCCCCACCCTAAGTTGAAGTGGAACAAGCCTGTCGATGCCTGATAACCATCAACGACTACAGCATGTCCCTCGCCTTTAGTGTTACATCCACTGTATAGCACAGGGCGCAACTGTGAAAGGTCGTTGTACAAGAGGGTTGACCATGCCTCGTCGGAGTAGTTATTGTAGGCTTCACCCCAGTCCTTAGCATTCTCGTTACCACCATTCAGGCCAAGAATATTGCTGAATACAGCACGACAGTTATCGTTGTATCCGGAAGTACTTGAACCATAAGTAAGTCCTGCACCACCACCCACTACGGCCAGTAATGTTGCCACTGCATCACGGTATTCTATTGGCTCTGAACCATATTGAGGCAGCATGAGTTCCCATTTCAGTGGAGTACCCTTTGGGAATGCTGTTGTAGGATTGGCCTGGTCACCATATCGGTAGCTGCTTGTCGGAGCCTGAGTCTCTGAAGGGAGGTCCTTCCACCAATAATATGCCACCTGGGATGCAGCCGTAGCCACGCATCCTGTGACACATCTACCACCGCCATCTCGCCTTGTAGGACACTTGTCATTGTATGGAGAGTCCTGATGCCAGTGGGTCTTTATCAGTGGCGCGATATTCACTCTGTCTGCTGCGGCATAAGCTGGTGGCATTTCATATTTTGCAGCCTGATGCGCCTGAGCAGCCTCAATCATCTGACCATAGTAGTCAAGATACCATGTTAGGAACGGAGGCAGGTCATTCTCGTTGAAGTCACCACTTTCAGTATAGCCAAGCACTTCTGGAAGGGCATCATCTCCACTCACGATTACAAATCCCAGCCCTTCTCCCCTACTATATATATAATAAGGTGAGACTGTCTGGTATTGGCTCGCGAGTTTCCTACCACTCTTTCTTTTTGCCTTATTAACAAGAACAGGTTCGCTGAACTTGTCATTTACGAATCGAAGAGCGATTTTCTGCGACTGCTTCAGTGTAATAGGGTCAGCCTTGACATTCAAGCTGATGAACGCACACAGAAATGCGGTAATTGCATAGATGTATTTCATACAATATTTAGGTTTTAATAGGTTGATTATTCGTCGAGTTTAAGCACTGCCAGGAATGCTTTCTGAGGGACCTGCACATTTCCAATCTGCTTCATCCTCTTCTTTCCAGCCTTCTGCTTTTCAAGGAGTTTACGTTTTCGGCTCACGTCACCGCCATAGCATTTTGCAAGGACGTCCTTCCTGACTTGCTTTACTGTCTCTCTCGCAATGATCTTACCTCCGATGGCTGCCTGTATGGCAATGTCGAACTGTTGACGTGGAAGCAGGTCCTTGAGTCTTTCGCACATTCGCCGTCCAAGTGTGACGGAGTTATCCACATGTGTCAGTGTCGACAGGGCATCCACGCTCTCTCCGTTGAGCAGAATATCAAGCTTTACCAGTTTTGACGGTTTAAAACCTGCTGAATGATAGTCGAATGACGCATATCCTCTTGAGATACTCTTCAGTTTGTCGTAGAAGTCGATGACAATCTCCCCAAGTGGCATCAGGAACTGAATCTCAACACGGTTTCCTGCAATGAACTCCTGCTTTAGCAATTCTCCACGCTTGCTCAGACACAGTGTCATGATTGGTCCGATGTAGGTCGCAGTGGTAATTACTGTTGCATGGATATATGGTTCCTCTACATGTTCTATCAATGTCGGATCAGGCATGCTGGAAGGATTGTGCACTTCTTTTGCCTCTCCATGCTTGTCGTAAATCATGTACGATACATTCGGAACAGTAGTGATGACATTCATGTTGAACTCCCTGTCCAGTCTTTCCTGTACTATCTCCATATGTAGCAATCCGAGAAAGCCACATCGGAATCCGAATCCTAACGCGGCAGAACTCTCGTGCTGGAATGACAGGGACGCGTCGTTGAGCTGAAGCTTCTCAAGTGATGTCCTGAGGTTCTCGTAGTCCTCCGTCTCGATTGGATATACACCTGCGAAGACCATTGGCTTGACTTCCTCAAACCCAGCAATAGCCTCTTTCGCAGGGTTGTCCACGGTTGTGATAGTATCGCCGACCTTCACTTCCGTGGCATTCTTAATACCTGAGACTATGTATCCTACATCTCCCGTCTGTAATTCCTTACGAGGAATCATGTCCATTTTCAGGACACCGATTTCTTCTGCAAGGTATTCTTTCTGGGTGTTGATGAAACTGACTTTCACACCTGGACGCATTACGCCATTCACTACCTTGAAATAGGCAATGATTCCTCTGTATGGATTGAACACACTGTCGAAAATCAGTGCCTGTAATGGTGCGTTTTCATCGCCTACCGGATGTGGAATGCGTTCTACAACAGCCTTGAGGATGTCCTCTACCCCCTGCCCTGTCTTGCCAGAGGCCAGGATTATCTCGTCCGGATCACAACCGATTAAGTCCACGATTTCATCTGCAACCTCTTCCGGCATGGCATTAGGCATGTCACATTTATTGATTACCGGAATTATCTCCAGGTTATGGTCGATTGCCATATAGAGGTTTGAGATTGTCTGCGCCTGTACTCCCTGAGTCGCATCAACTACAAGAAGAGCTCCTTCACATGCAGCAATGCTTCTTGACACCTCGTAGGAGAAGTCAACGTGTCCCGGAGTATCAATGAGATTAAGGATGTAGTTCTCGTCATTCAGCTTGTATTCCATCTGAATGGCATGGCTCTTTATGGTGATACCTCTTTCCTTCTCGAGCTCCATGTCATCAAGCATCTGTCCCTCAGTCACTTTTATAGTGTCTGTAAACTCCAGTAATCTGTCTGCCAGGGTTGACTTACCATGGTCTATATGTGCAATGATGCAAAAGTTTCTTATGTTTTCTATCTTCATATCTGCAAAGTTAGTGAAAGTTGATTGAAATACAAAATAAACATAAAAAAAAGCGTTGATTTATTGCTAAACCAACGCCAATATCTGTGAAAATCTTTTTGATTATTTGAGAGAATAGAGATATGGATCCTTCTCGTCTTCTGTTTCAAGTACGTTCAGCTTGTCTTCACGAAGCAACCAACCTACTCCAAGGAGAAAATCCTTTTCTGACAGTTTTGTGATTTTCTTGATCTGCTTGAATCCTAATGAGTGGTATTCTGCTAACGTGTTCCAGATGATACCTGCGATGTTTCCTGCTTTGTCTTGTAACATAACTTTTTTAACCTTTAATTAAAACTTAATAAACCTAATTGCGTTGCAAATTTATGAAAAACTTATGATATATCAATGATTTTATGCAGAAGATGTGTTAACCAGCCGCTTTTTTTAACATTTTATAACAAATAATGCGCACTTACGCTGTGCGCGTGCACATCAATTCGTTACATTGTCTTGTCCGAGAGAAAATCCTCGATGATGCCGACTGCAGACTCAACCATTCTCAGACAAGGTCTCTGCTTGTAGTACTCTGCAGTACGTTCATCGGGCATGGTTGTCACCGGGGTGTCCTTTCGGAGTTTCAGCAGTTCTGCACATCTTGTACTGCCGTTCATGTCCCTGAATCTGGCTGCAATGTCCTGCACGGCTTTATAGTTCTCCTGCTTGGCATTGTTGTCATTAGGGGTCACTTGACCTTTCTCGAGTCCTGCAATCATGACGGCTCCGCAGAGAGCTCCGCATGTCTCGCGCATTCTTCCTATTCCGCCACCGAAGGATGCGGAAAGCCGGAGTGCCAGTTCACGGCTGATTCCATAGTCTTCTGCAAATGCACAGAATACTGCCTGGCTGCAGTTATATCCGTTCAGAAACAGTTCTCGTGCCTTTTCTTGTTTTTCACTCATAGTCTTCCTTTGTGAATCTGAACGAAGCAACGACCTTATGTGTGGACGCGTCGTAGTACACGTATTTAAGAGTCATGCCTTCGTCCTTTATGTGACGCAGTTCTGCTGAGTTCTTGATGCCGTTGAGGAGTGATGTGTTCAGTTCATCACGCATCTGGGAGAACGTCTCAGGCATTGCCAGTTCATGCTGGAGTGAATAGTGGTAAACGTACTCATTCTTTCCGTCATTGTGGAACACTAATGAGTCAAGGATTATGGAACCTTCTGCGTCGAACTTCTGTGGACAGTTCTTGCGTGTGTATTCCTGAGTCTCCCTCTCCAGTC
This sequence comes from uncultured Prevotellaceae bacterium, assembly GCA_937902455.1. GTDB lineage: Bacteria > Bacteroidota > Bacteroidia > Bacteroidales > Bacteroidaceae > Colivivens. The sequence continues at coordinate 16,178 of CALELI010000025.1, forward strand.
GTTCACCTATCGACTCCTGGCATGCAGACAAGCATATCCCCCCTACTATGATGCAAAGGGAGGATATGATATTATTGGTATTTAGTTTCAAAGTGATGTAGGATTTACTTCATGTTAGTATAGACATTCTGAACATCCTCGAACTCTTCGAGTCTTTCGACCATCTTCTCGATAGTCTCACGCTGTTCGTCTGTCACTTCCTTGGTATCGTTTGGAATGTAAGTGAATTCTGCGCCTACGATTTCGAAACCATTGTCTTCGAGATACTTCTGGATGTTTGAGAAACACTTAGGGTCACCATAGATGGTGATTGTAGTTTCGTCCTTGTCCTCGTCATATTCTTCATCAAACTCGTCGTTTACTCCGAAGTCGATGAGGTCGAGAATCATCTCGTCCATGTCCACACCTTCCTTCTTCTTGAAGGTGAACTGAGAATAGTGGTCGAAGAGGTAAGCCAGTGAACCCATGTTACCGAGGTTGCCACTGAACTTGTTGAAGATACTTCTCACGTCTGCAACAGTTCTTGTAGTGTTGTCAGTAAGTGTGTCAACGAAGATAGCGATTCCGTGAGGACCGTATCCTTCGTATGTCATTTCCTTCCATGCCGACTTGTCCTTACCGATAGCGTTCTTGATTGCACGGTCGATATTGTCCTTAGGCATGTTCTCGTGACGGCAAGTTGCGATGATAGCACGCAGGTGTGCGTTGTTGTCGGGATCAGGACCTGCCTCTGCTACTGCAATTGCGATCTGCTTACCCAGACGTGTGAATGTCTTTGCCATGTTGCCCCAGCGCTTCAGCTTACGGGCCTTTCTGAATTCAAATGCTCTTCCCATTTTGTATGATTTTTATAATTAGTTAATCTCTAATCTCTCCCTTCGACAAGCTCAGGGTAAACGCTCTCTCTACTCTCGACTCCCATCAGCGTAACTCTGCATTCAGTTTCTGCTTGAGGTTATTGATGAGTTTGTTCATGATGGCGTCGATAGCCTTGTCGTTCAGGGTCTTTGTCTCGTCCTGGAGAATGAAGTTGACTGCATAGCTCTTCTTTCCTTCCGGGAGGTTCTTGCCCTCATAGACATCAAAGAGAGTGACTTCCTTCAGCAGTTTCTTCTCCGTCTGGTATGCAATTTCCTCAATCTGTGCGAATGTTGCGCTCTTGTCGAGAAGCAATGCAAGGTCGCGGCTTACTGGAGGGAACTTGGATATCTCGAAGTATGTCACCTTGTTCTTCTTTATGAGTTTCATGAGGGCTTTCCAGTTCAGGTCTCCATAATATACAGGAACTGAGATGTCGAACTTGCTTGTCTGCTGCTTGCTGACTACTCCGAATATTGCGACAGTGCTTCCTGCCCTTGTCTTGATGGCTGCAGCCTTCGAGAATACATTGTCATGATAGTCTTCGAAGACCACCTGACTCATGTTCACACCCAGCCTGCGGAAGATGTTCATCACGTAAGCCTTCAGTTCGTAGACACTTGAGTCCTCGTCCTGGTGAATCCAGCTGCCACTCACCTTCTTACCTGTAATCCAGAGTCCCAGCTTGTTTTCCTCAGAGTAAGCGCTGAGCACCTGCTTTGAGTTCTCGGCAGTAGACTGTTCGCCTTCAACTTCCACCTTCTTTGCTGCATCGTAATGATAGCAGTTTCCGAATTCGAAGAACTTGAGGTCCGACATCTTGCGGTTGCTGTTGTGGGCAATGCTTTCCAGACCGCCGAAGAGCAAAGTCTGACGCATCACTCCGAGATCCTGACTGAGCGGATTCATTACCTTCACGCAGTTTTCCAGCTTGACGGCAGAGTCCGGATTGTCGTTATCGTAGTACGACATCTTCGTCAGCGAGTTGTTCATGATTTCGTTGAAACCACAGCCGACCAGCTGCTCTGCTATGATGTTCTGCAACTTGTTGCTCTTGTCCAGGTCGCCCTTTATGGTGAGCGAAGACTTCACCTGTGACGGGATTTCAATGTTGTTGTAGCCATAGACTCTGAGAATTTCCTCAACTACGTCGCAAGGGCGTGTCACGTCTACCCTGAATGCAGGAACCTCAAGAGTGACAGATTCGTCTTTCTTCTCGAGCACCTTCATTCCGAGGTCTGTGCATATACTCTCGATTGTCTCCTTTGGAATATCCTTGCCGGCAAGGTCCCAGCAGTATTTATATTCGAGTTCCACTACTGCGTTCTTTGGCAGCAGGTCGTCGTTCTTCACGTCCTTTATTTCCATGGCAATCTCGCCTCCTGCCAGTTCCTTTGCCATCAGTGCAGCCATCTTGACTGCATATATCTGTCCTTCCGGGTCGATGCCTCTCTCGAAGCGGAAACTGGCATCTGTCTGGAGTCCATGACGGCGTGCGCTCTTCCTTATCCATGTAGGGTGGAAATATGCAGACTCAAAGAGTACGTCCCTGGTCGTCTCATAGGTACCACTACCCTTTCCTCCGAACACTCCGGCGATACACATTGGTTCCTCTGCGTTGCAGATAGCGAGGTCGCGTGCCGACAGTTTATGTTCCACTCCGTCGAGAGTGACGAACGGAGTTCCTTCCGGCATGGTCTTCACTACCACCTTGCCGCCCTTTATCATGTCGACGTCAAAGCAGTGGAGTGGCTGACCGTATGCCATCATCACGTAGTTGGTGATGTCCACGATATTATTGATAGGTCTCAGGCCGATGGTAGTCAGTTTTTCCTGCAACCACTTTGGTGATTCCTTCACTTCGCAGCCTTTCACGGTAACAGCCACGTAACGAGGACATGCCTCCTCTTCCTTCACTTCCACGTCGATGTCAATGTCGTTGCTGTCAACCTTGAATCCGTCCACTGATGGGCGATGAAGACTGGTCTCATAGCCGTTCTGCCTGAGGTAGGCATAGAAATCCCTTGCCACTCCCCAGTGACTGCAAGCATCGCTGTGGTTAGGGGTGATGTCGACGCCGATAACGAAGTCGCTCTCAAGCTTGAAGTACTTGGCTGCCTCCATTCCTACAGGAGTGTCCTCAGGGAGTACGATGATGCCGGAGTGGTCAGTGCCTACCCCAATCTCGTCCTCGGCACAGATCATGCCGTTGCTCTCCACACCTCTGAGCTTCGATTTCTTTATCTTGAATTCATTGTCTCCGTCATAGAGAACAGTTCCGAGAGTTGCCACAATCACCTTCTGTCCTGCAGCCACGTTCGGTGCGCCGCAGACAATCTGCTCTGGCTTGCCTTCGTTGTAGTTCTCTCCGAGGTCTACCGTACAGATATGCATGTGGTCGCTGTCGGGATGCTGCTCGCATGTAAGCACCTGACCTACCACGAGACCTTTCAGCCCACCCTTGATTGCCTGTACTTCTTCCACGCCTTCCACTTCAAGACCAACACTTGTGAGCGCTTCTGCCACCTTCTCCGGACTCATGTCAAAGTCCACATACTCTTTCAGCCATTTGTAAGATACGTTCATCTCTTTATATTCTTTTTTCTGTCACACGGCGCATAATCCAAACCGGTGTCACGACCGTGCATATTTTTTCAAACGTGCAAAATTAATATTTTTTTTTGAGATTGCCAAATAATCTGAAAAAACATTATTGCCAGTAAAAATTTATTTCATTTTTCATTCTT
>CALELI010000026.1 GCA_937902455.1 uncultured Prevotellaceae bacterium
GGAGAGAGGGGGATTCGAACCCCCGAACCGCTTTGGACGGTTACACGCTTTCCAGGCGTGCCTCTTCAGCCACTCGAGCATCTCTCCTTGAGGCTTGTCCGCCGGCTGTTCTTTTTAGCTGTCAGCCGTTGGCCGTCAGCCGCTGGCTGGTCATTTTTCCTTCTTCTTTTTTCGTTTTAAGTGACACTTCACCCATAACAGCAACAAAATTACATAAAATTTTTGGTATTATGCAAAAATATTACAATTTTTATTCGTTTCAAGTGAAATTTCTTCGATTTTGCACCCATAAACGTCCGATAACTTCCTTGCAACCTCCAAAATGAAGGCACTTTCGTTTCTTTTTCCTCTGTAAGGAACCGGTGCCATGTAAGGGCAGTCAGTTTCGAGAACGATTCGCGAAAGTGGGACATTTTCTTTCAGGACTTCCGGGAGGTTCGAGTTCTTGAATGTCAGCACGCCTCCGATTCCGAGCATGAATCCTTCGAAGGTCAGGAGTTTCTCGGCTATTTCCTTCGAGGCGGAGAAACAGTGGAACACACCGCGAAGATGGTCCTTCCTGTGGCGTTCCATGATTTCAATCATCTCGTTGTATGCCTTGCGGGTGTGGAACATCAGCGGAAGATTGAACTCTATCGCCCACTGAATCTGCTGCTCGAGTGCGTCGAGCTGCTCCTTCCTGAAGGTGTCGTCCCAGTAGAAGTCAAGGCCTATCTCGCCTATGGCTATGAATTTCCTGCCAGCATCGGACTTCAGTATGGAATACATCTTGTCGAGTACTGCCTGATAGTCTTCCTTTACTTCTTCTGGATGGAGTCCGATCATGGGGTAGAGGTAACCGGGATATGCATCGCATACCTCAACCAGATGTGGCAGGCCTTCAAGGTTGATGGCTGGCACAAAGAGTTTCTCCACGCCGGCATCTCTGGCTCGCTGAACCACTTCGTCGAGGTCTTCGGCAAATTCTTCACCGTCAATATGTGAATGGGTATCGATCATTATAGTTATCAGTTATCAGTTAACAGTTAACAATTAGCAATGAAGAGTTGACAATGAATGGCTGGCATTTTTCATCTTTCATTTTTCATTCTTCATTCTTCATTCTTCATTCTTCATTTTTCATTTTTCATTTTTCATTCTTCATTCTTCATTTTTCATTTTTCATTCTTCCTGACTGCTATTTGTTCCTGTTGAGGAGTTTGTGGGCGAAGTCTCTGAGCCCTTGCTTCTTCTCTTCTGCTACACTGACTTTCTCCAGGCTTGCAAGTGCTTCGCTGAAGTAGCATTCAATCTTTGCCTGACAGATGGACTTGATGTCGACACTGTCGTAGATGGCTGTCACGGCACTTATCTTCTCCTCTGGGATGAAGTCGGTCTTTGCAATCCATTCTTCGAGGGCTTCTCTCTCTTCGCCTTCAGCCATTTGTAGTGCATTGATGAGCATGAAGGTCTTCTTGTTGCAGAGTATGTCGCCTCCGATTTTCTTGCCGAAGACTGCTGGGTCGCCATACACGTCGAGCAGGTCATCCTGAAGCTGGAAGGCAAGTCCCATCTTCTCTCCGAAGTCATAGAGATTGTCTGCATCTTCCTTGCTGGCTCCTGCCAGTTCTGCACCTATCTTCAGTGCGCAGGCAAGCAGGAGTGATGTCTTCAGACGTATCATCTCCATGTACTCTTCCTCGCGGACGTCGTTCCGTGTCTCGAAGTCGATGTCGAACTGCTGGCCTTCATGCACTCCGAGTGTGGCATCGCAGAATGTCTTCGTTGCCCGTGTCATGTCTTCGGCTGGCATGGCATTGTTGCTGAGGAACAGGTTGTAAGCCAGTATCAGCATGGTGTCGCCGGAGAGTATGGCTGCGTTGTCGTTCCATTTCTTATGCACGGTGGGGTTTCCGCGTCTCATGTCGGCCTTGTCCATGAGGTCGTCGTGGAGTAGGGTGAAGTTATGGAACACTTCCAGTGCCGTAGCGTTAGGGAGTATGTCTTCCGGGTTGTCCTTGTAGAGGTTGTACGCCATCATCATCAGTACCGGACGGATGCGTTTTCCTCCCAGGGAGAGCACGTATCTTATCGGAGCGTACAGGCCTTCCGGCTGTTCTGCATATTGCAGTGCACCGATGTAGTCGTTTACCTTATTATATATATAGTTGAAGTCCTTCATAGAATGAATGTGGTCTTTATGTTAAAAATGCCGCACAATAGTGATTATTATGCGGCAGTTTTTGTATGTGTTCTTATGTTACTATGTCAAGCGGAACATTACAGGCACTGTGAACTTTACGCGTACTGGTTTACCTCTCTGCTTACCAGGCTTCCACTTAGGCATGGTCTTGACGACGCGGAGTGCTTCCTTGTCGCAGGATGCATCGAGACTTCTGATGACTTTTGGCTCAACGATTGAACCATCCTTGTTGACAACGAATTCTACGATTACACGTCCCTGGATGTTGTTCTCCTGTGCGATAGAAGGGTACTTGATGTTCTTGCCGAGGTATGCGAGCAGTGCTTCCATACCGCCAGGGAACTCAGGCATGTCTTCTACTACCTGGAATACTTCCTCTTCGTCGTTCTCTTCCTGAACTACAACTGGTGATGGAGGTCCTTCTGATACGTAAACGGCTCCTTGAACTGGTGCTGTAGGGCCTGAGATTGCACTTTCTGTTGCTTCAGAAGACTGGATTTCCTCTTCTTCGATTTCCTCGTCATTCTCTACGATTTCAAGGATTTCTGCCACCTGAGGAACTTCTGCTGGTGGTGGAGGTGCCACTGTGAAGATTGGTTGTGTTACTGGTGGAACTTCCTCCTCATTGAAGGCATAAGGTGTAACGAATGGAGTCTCTGCTTCGGCATACTCACGTGTAGTGAATTCGAAGCATACGAAGAGAGCTGCCAATGCTGCTACGTAACCGAGCAGAAGGCTGGTACCTTTCTGTCCTTCGAGGTCTGCTTTCTTTGATTTTTTAATTTCCATAATATATTTTTTGTTACTTTAATTCAATACACATCGCAAAAGTAATACTTTTTTTTGAATTGACCTACGATTCACGACTTTTTTTCAAAATTTTTTATAAAAATATCTCTCTGCGGGTATGGTATCTCTATGCCGTTCTTGTTGAGTGAATCATAGATAACTTCCTTTGCCTTAGCGAGAAAACCGTATTTTTTGTCCACAAGAGCCCATGTTATGACGTTGAGGTCGACACTGCTGTCTCCGAAGTTACTTACGCGAACTTCTACGTCACGATGCTTGTCGATGATGTATCTTCCGTCCGGAGTCTGTTCCCGTAGGCCGTCGATTGCGCTGACGATGATTTCGCGCACTCTCTGGATGTCCGTACCGTAGGCTACTCCTACTGTTATGCTCGTGAACTCGTAGTTGTGGTTTCGTGTCAGGTTCTTGAAGTTCTTGCTGAACAGGGCGGAGTTGAGGAATGCCATCACGCTTCCGTCGTCGGTTATGATCTGGGTACTCTGATAGGTGATGCTCTCCACCTGTCCCCTGATGCCGTCACATTCTATGTAGTCGCCCACGCGGAGTCGTCCTGTCATCAGCGAGATTCCGTAGAAGAAGTTCTCCAGGAGGTCTTTCATGGCGAAACCCATACCTGTTGCCAGACCTGCTGCCGCCACCTTGATACCCTCTGAAGGCACGTCGAGGTAGTTGAGTACGAACAGCACGAAGATTCCCCATACTATTATACCTATTATATTTTTAGAGAGGGTCTCGTTGAGGCTCCTGCCGATTTCGTGCTCGTGGCTGATGCGGATCATCTTGTAGGTGGAGTTGATGAGGTAGTTGAGGTACTTGAAGATGAAGAAGCTGCCTGCCACGATGCAGATGCGGAACATGGAGATGGTTCCTACGCTCGGCACTGACACCTTTGTCCTGATGATCTCGATGAATGCTGCCTGCATCTCGAATATTCCGGCTGCGAGATAGACGCTGCAAGGAATGGAGAATACTGCTGCGACTGGTATCAGGACTTTGACGGCAAGGTCGTAGAGCCATGTCTTGTTGATGTATTTGCCTGTCTTGACGTGCTGTGCAAAGATGTTCCTTTTCTTGTCGCTTATGAGTGACTTCCTTTCGGAGTTGGTGTCCTTCGAGCGCAGGATTCTGTTGAAGAGAGAGCCGCTTTCGTATGATTTGAGCAGGTCGGCTACGCAGTTGATGGTCTCGATACATGCAAGTTGGAATGTCCACCAGATGATGATCTGCACTGCGAGCAATGTCATCCCCAGCCATGCACTGAAGCACGACACGACCATCACTGCCAGCGATATCCCCGAACAGATGATGTCGACGAGCGGCAGAGTCCTGTTCTTCCTGATTGCCGTTGTCTGCCAGATGGTGAAGAAGAGCAGGATTGGCGGACATACGAGATTTATCATGCTGTTCGGAATCAGGATGATTCTGAAGAATATCACTGTCAGTGCCATCCAGAGAAATGGCATGTAGATTTTCAGCCCGTGCTGGAGCTGCCGTGAGGTGAGTCGTATGAGTAGTGAGAGCAGGATTGCCTCTATGAGCCATGCGAAACTTATCATCAGGTCGGCTGCCATGATGAATATGTTCTTCTGGATGAATCCCTTCACTATCATTATGGCAATGGCGAAGAGCAACACTCCGAGTGCCATTGTGATTGTGTGGCCCTTCTCCCTGTAGTCCTCTCGACTTATGATCTGGTGGAACCGGTTCCCGAACTTATGTGCGAATTTAGGCGATATCTTCTTTGCGAGGGCTGGAACACATCTGAGGATCAGTTTGCTGAAGATTGCTGCAATGAGGATATAGAACACCATGAACACGCTTACTCCGAGCACTATCGGACCTCTCCATTCCGACTTGCTGTTCTGATCAGAACTGAGCGGCTGGTATTTTTCGTAGTATTCGTTCTTTACCTGTGCAATCTGGAATGGCAGTGTCGCAAGGACGTTCAGGTAGTTTTTTCCGTTGTTTGTGAAGATGTTGGACTGGAGTTTCTTGTAGCACTCCTGGGCATAGTTGTTCATTTTCTCCACCTTCTGTGTGACTACGTTGTAGTAATAGCTGTCTTCCTCCAGGGAGTCAAGGAACTTCTTCATGCTGTTCCTGATCACGATGGCATAGTCGAGACATGCCTTTCTGTCAGCCTGATCCTCTTCGGACAGTACGAAGAGTCCGCCGTCTTCCTCGTCCTCCACTTTCCCGGTCATCTGGCCGTTCATCATCTCGGCAATCGGCTTCAGGGTTTCTGACTGCACCTGTGCCTGGGCTTTTGCCAGTGATGCTGAATCGGTGATGATGTTCATCGAAATGGAGTCTACTGCCGTCAGCTTGCCTCTTTTCGAGTCCTTGATTGCAGGGGGCAGTGCCTTGAGCGATATTATAAGACTGTCGTAGCGTGCAATCTCGTTGAGGAGCTGTCCCTTGATCTTGTCGTACGGCATTGTGTTCTTGTTCAGCTCCCCATAGAGGTTTGTGGCCTCCTGGCAGGCGTATGCTATGTCGAAGGTGAAGTCGGATTTCTGTGAATAGAGTATGAGGCTTATCTGTTCGCTCTGCCTCACGTACCTCATCAGGGCAGCGTGCTGGTCGGCACTCTGTTGCTCGTACTGCAGGAGCATCACCTTCTGCTTGTTGTAGTTGTGCTCCAGCTCGAGCCGGAGTATGCGGAGAGTCTTCGGAAGGTCGTGCTCTTTCAGTACTGCCGATGCGGAAAGTCCGAAGCAGATGAATAAGGTTAATATGAAGGTCAGTCTCTTCATTCGACTATCTGTTTTAGTATGTCGTTAATTTTGTCCAGTGTCTTTTGTCCGTACCGGTCATGATCCTTGTCTTCCTCCTCGATTATCTCCACTTCTTCCTCTGCGTTGCTGTCGTTGTCTTCCTTCTTGTCGTCCACATAGTTGATGACAGCGCTCTTCATTCCTGATTTTGCATCGGTGAGCAGTTCTTTCATGCTCTTGTTCCGGCGGAAGTCGTCAATCTGCTCACGTTTCATTCCGCACCACTTCCTCGTCTGAAGCCACCATTTCACGATGTAGTAGACAGCGACTTTGCATCCCCACTTCGTCCATGCCCAGGCAGCCTTCACTGCCCACTTTGTCCATGCCCATGCCATTCGGGTTGCTTTCTTCGTCCATCTCCATGCCATTCGTAGGCGAGGCTTCATCCATACAGAGAAAATCCGTATCTCGCGAATCGTCCAGATGATGGCAATGATGATAAGGCGCAGACATCGTCTGAGGCACTTTATCAGGTACTTACACGCCGTCTCCAGAATTTCCTTGAGTTGTCCCATTTTCCTTGTTTGAATTCAAACTGCAAAGTTACGAATAAGCGAGAGAAATACAAAATAAAAAGTTGAAAAACTTTTATTTTTATTTCCGAGCGTGAGAAACTTGCGGGAGCGCAGCGAGCGAAAGTTACGAATAAGCGAGCGAAATACAAAAGCTTAGAACAGCTGCGATTTCATTTCCGGGTTTATGTCCTGTTATCGTCGGACGCCGAAGCAGCCAGTTGAGGGCAACCTGAGCCACTGTATGCCCCGTCTCCCCTGCTATCTCGTCAAGCACGTCAACTATGTCGTACAGCTTGTCGTAATCCACGAGGAAGTCCTCCACAGGCACACCGTTGGTCGCCACACGTCCGTCTTTCGGAATCTCCATGTTCCTGCGGTAACGTCCTGCCAGTCTTCCTGCCGCTAATGGGCTCCACACGAAAGTACCGACATGCTGATCCACTCCGAGCGACATCAGCTCCCACTCAAATTCGCGGTGGAGTAGGGAGTAGTACACCTGGTGGGCGCAGAAGCGAGTCAGCCCGTAGGCGTCAGCCGTAGCCTCCGAAAGTCCCCGTACCGAGTGTCAGCACAGGTACTTCAAGTTCCGTTCCAGGTAATCTGCGATATTCCATGTTGTTTGTTTTTTGTCTGTTCCACTTTTAATCCGGCTCTCCAAAATACCAGTTGCCAGATATTTCTCCTTCAATATATTCGTTGTTCTCACCATGTTGTCCTCCGCTGTCCATAATCGAGGACAAGCAAATCATGTCGATGATGCCAACGTCCGTTGCCGTTATTTTCGGACATACATATTCTTTGTTCATATTTGCCGTCAGTTATTTCATGAGATATTTCTTTCCGTTCCTGATTACGATTCCCTTGTAGCTGGAATCTACGCGCACACCGTTGAGGTTGTACATCATGTCCTTCCCGGAACCTGTGCTGAGCTCAGTCGAAGTAGGGGAGGACTCTGGAGAGACTTCCTCTATTCCTGTCGCTTCGCCAATCACATTGATGTCGATGGATATATCCTTCACTTCAGTGCCGTATCCGTCAATCTGGTTGTCGCGTGAGGCAATCGACAGGAACCAGCGCTGAGCTGGCAGCGCGTCTTCGTCGTTGTTGCTCTTTGCCAGTTTGCCGCTACTCATGAAGATGTAGCCCTTTGTTGCCAATCCGGTAACTGGCTCGTACGTTCCTGTGAAGGTGTATTTACGTTCCACACTCGAGCAGTCGATGCTGTTTGTTGCCGATTTATATAAGATGCATGCTGAGATGGTTATTGTCTGAGGACTTGCCTCTGCATTCTTGGCACGGATCAGATAAGGATGGTTTGCCTTCAGCCTGCCACCATTCACGAATCTCACTTCCAGTTCCACTTTTGTCGTATTGCCGTATTCGTCCGTGTATTCGTGGAAGTTATTGATGGATGCCACGTCGAAATTTTCTGCCCAGTCGTTGTATCCCATTGCGAACGGCACGTACAGGGCTTGCCATCCTGTGCTGAATGTTCGGCTGTAGGTCAGCCCTCTCTCTATGTTGAACTCGCAGTCGGATTCATATTCTGTCTTGTCGGTGAACACTATGCCTTCTTTGCTTTCCAGAACATATTCGCCGTTCTTTTCGCTCAGCACGTACTTCTTTCCGCTGATAGTGACATACTTGTACTTGCTGATTGTTTCCTTTGCCTCGTCCCTGAGTAATATTGCGATTGTCGCGTTTCTGGCACCATCTATATCTTTCACAAAGCTGGCAAATTCTGGCCTCTGGTTTTCGATGTCTTGAGTAAGCGATTGCACATAGTTCTTTGCGCTCGCCTTCGTCTGCAGCAGTCTTTGGTTCTCTGCCTCCATGTCGGGCAGTGGAGAATTTCCGAGCATGATGCTGCGGAATTCGCTGATGAGATCTGTGCTCACCTGCAGAGTACTCGTAAAATAGTTTTCGAACACATCGCGCAGCGTACCTCCTTCTGGAATCTTGCTACGGAACTCATCAGCAAACTTATCCTTGTAGGTTCCGGCATTGACATCATCATCACCTGAATCAATAGTGCGCAGTCCGGCAGCCGAGAACGATGTCGTTTCGTAGTCCCTCATCAGGTCTGACTCGCTCACTCCGAGCAGTCCTTCGAGCATGAAACAGAGGAATCCTGTACGGTCGGCACCTATGCGGCAATGGATATCTACGGCAACGCCCTTGCGTAGATTGCTGACGATGAATTCAAACTCCTTCTTCAGATTGCTGATGGTAGCCTCTTCGTACATCTTGCCTAAGCCGTTGGCAATAATTTTATTGTACTCAGCCCAGTAGTAATTGTCGTCTCTGGCGGCGTTCTGTAGCCAAGGGCGGTTGCCATCCGTGTTGCGAAGGTCTACCTCGGAGCCTATGTTAAGGTTATTCAGGATTTCCAGTTCATCATCTCTGATGTTGAAGCTATTGCCCTTCATCTCGGCATTGCGGAAAAGCTTGCCGTACCTCACGTACTTCACCCCACCGGCATCGCTGACCTGCTTGCCTCCTAAGTCACGCATGTTCACTGCATTGTTGCCTGCCATTATCATCCTCAGCTTGCCTCCTACCGTGAACTGGCCGGCTGATTTTCCGTCAGCAGTCGTGTAGTGATATGTTGTGCCTGGCATGAGATTGTAGATGTCTGCCACACTCTCTCCTGCATGCACGGTGATGGTCTCTGCTCCTGTCATGTCCCCGCTCTGGCTGTATGACAGGGTCTGGTCTGCCTCTGAAGCCACTATCGGGATGCGTACGGGATTTGGCTGATCCGTGCGGTTATAGGCTGGAAGGCTTGTGTACTGGCTTACGGTCGATGCCCCGGAGGCAGTATAGTCAGGATTCTCTGCCCAGAAACGTGCTGCGGCATAGTTCTCAATAGTGCAAGTGAAGTCCATCTTGCTCAGGTCTGCTTCCACATAGGTCAGTTCCGACATGTTGACTTCTGTGCCATTCGCATAAGTTGCTGTCCATGTCAGTTTGTTGAAGTCGCAGGTCATCATGGTGTTGTCCCATAGTGAGAAAGCGTTCTTGGGAGTCGTGTAGACAAGTGTCACATCCTCTGCGCTGACTTTGCTTTCTCCTGATGCCTTGATGATGCATGGCTCGCCTACTCCTACGGCATCAGTCGCCACCAGCACCGCCTGACCTTCCTTTATCTGGCCGACCCTATATACCTGGCCGAAATACTCCGACTTCACCACGTAAGGCATACATACTGCCACGTATTTGCCCGCCTCGGCATGGAGGTCATACAGGTCAATCGCCGATTTCTCGTCATCGGCAAGATCGCTCTTCCTGTAAAGCCGGAAATTATCGTAGGCAATGTATGGCTGGAAACCGGGGCCACTCAGTTCGTTCTTGATGCCTATCATCAGCATACCGTCCTTGCCGACAGTACACTCCAGCTCGTTCTCATACATGCCGTCACCGAAGGCAGTCACAAAGTTCGCTGAGTTGTATGGAATCTGTCCGCCACTGGTCATCGTGAGGTTTTCTGCAGGCTGATTGCTTTGTTCGGCGAAATCATGGGTAGTTGAAGCCTCGTCGAAAATATTCTTTACCTTCTTCTGTACACCATTGGCATAGAGATATGCCTCGTTAGGAACCTCCGTCCCTTTGGCTATACGGCTCTCATAGTCAGCAATGCCTGCCTTACCATCCATGTACCGTGAACAGGCCTGCACCCTGACTACGTAGTGACCGGGTTCAAGTCCGCTGACCAACTGGCATATATCCACCTGGTAGTTGTAGGCTGTGATGACATGAGGACCATTACCCTTCACCTCAATCCCTCCTTTGTTGACAGTCCAGCCTGTTTTATCATTTTCAAAACTTGGATTCGTAAGCTTTTCCGTACAATCCGTCCCGCTGCTTTCAGGGCTCTCGTCCAGTTCTGCTGCAGCGATATGGCCTGTCATAGCCATGCTCATCATTGGCATGAGCAGTAATGCAAGGAAGGTAACTGCGCTTTTTTTCATATAGTTCTTAATTTCGCAACACTATTGTAAGTCTGACTTTCTTAATATCCTGAACAATAACAGGCTGTCCGGATTCTGCCGTGTCAGATATTTCACCTGACTTAGTGTTGCAGTTAGAAATCAGGCAAAAAGATCTGAATGACATTGCAAAGTTACGAAATCTTTTGGACTACACCAAATGTTTTTCAAACTTTTTTTGAAAAAATCATTTCTGCAGTAAATCTCCGTGTCTGTGAAGTCCCCACTTTCGCGGGGCAAAGTGGTAAGTTATGTTTTGAATCTGTTAAGAACAATTCTTCCGGTGCTTCGACCATCAGGCGAGCAAAG
>CALELI010000027.1 GCA_937902455.1 uncultured Prevotellaceae bacterium
CCCTTAATAATATTAATGTCTGATTAATGTTCAGATTAATGGTCATTAATGTTTTTAAAATAAAAGATAAAGTCAAATATTTTATAAAAAAGTACGCGAACATTATTAATAATTAATAAATTTTCATTACCTTTGTGAGTCGTTTGCCGCAGAGTGCCGGCATCTGACTGACAGACCAGACGGCCAGCTGTATAGCGACATCGTGCTTAGACTATTATAAATTAACTCAATAAGAACAATCAGGAAAATGGGTAAAGAAAAGAAATTCATCACGTGTGACGGCAATCAGGCAGCCGCACATGTTGCGTACATGTTTTCAGAAGTAGCAGCAATCTACCCTATCACTCCATCCTCTCCAATGGCAGAGCACGTGGACGAGTGGGCAGTGCAGGGCAGGAAGAATCTCTTCGGAGACACTGTATCAGTTCAGGAAATGCAGAGTGAGGCCGGTGCAGCTGGTGCAGTTCACGGTTCTCTCCAGGCAGGTGCATTGACAACGACTTTCACGGCAAGTCAGGGACTCTTGCTGATGATTCCAAATATGTACAAGATTGCAGGCGAACTGCTTCCTTGCGTGTTCCACGTAAGTGCACGTACGGTTGCAACTCACTCCCTGTGTATCTTCGGTGACCACGGCGACGTGATGGCTTGCCGCCAGACAGGTTTCGCAATGCTGGCAGAAGGCAGCGTGCAGGAGGTAATGGACCTCAGTGCCGTCTCCCATCTCGCTTCCATCAAGAGCAGGGTTCCGTTCATCAACTTCTTCGACGGTTTCCGTACTTCTCACGAGTACCAGAAGATCGAGGAGATGGACATGGAAGACATCCGTCCACTGGTCGACATGAAGGCCGTTTCAGAGTTCCGCGCACGCGCCCTCTCTCCTGAGCACCCTCAGGCTAAGGGTATGGCTGAAAACCCTGAGACTTTCTTCGCCCACAGGGAATGTGCTAATCCTTACTACGAGGCAGTTCCTGAAATCGTAGAGGGTTACATGAAGGAAATCTCGAAGATTACCGGCCGCGAATACAAGCTCTTCTCCTACTACGGAGCAGAGGATGCAGAGGACATCATCATCCTCATGGGCAGTGCCACAGAGGCTGCACGCGAGGCTATCGACTATGCAAACAAGAACGGAAAGAAGTACGGTATGATCAGTGTTCACCTCTTCCGTCCATTCTCGAAGAAGCACCTCATGGAGGCTGTTCCAAAGACCTGCAAGCGCATTGCCGTTCTCGACAGGACAAAGGAACCAGGCACAAGCTGCGAACCTCTCCACCTCGACATCAAGCAGGCCTTCTACGGAGAGGAGAATGCTCCTGTAATCGTAGGCGGTGTCTACGGACTTGGTAGTGCCGACGTCACTCCGACCATGATTCTCAGCGTATACGAGAACCTCGAGCTCCCACAGCCGAAGGATCACTTCACCCTCGGTATCAACGACGACGTGACATTCCGTTCCCTCCCACTGAAGGAAGAGATGGCTCTCGGCGGCGAAGGCATCTTCGAGGCTAAGTTCTACGGACTCGGTGCCGACGGTACTGTAGGTGCAAACAAGAACTCGGTGAAGATTATCGGCGACAACACAGACAAGTATTGTCAGGCTTACTTCTCCTACGACTCAAAGAAGTCAGGAGGCTTCACCTGCTCTCACCTGCGTTTCGGTGACACTCCAATCCGCTCCACTTACCAGATCAAGACTCCTAACTTCGTTGCATGCCACGTCCAGGCTTACCTCCGCATGTACGACGTGACTCGCGGTCTGCGTCAGAACGGTACTTTCCTCCTCAACACAATCTGGGAGGGCGAAGACCTTGCAAAGAACCTGCCGAACAACGTGAAGCGTTACTTCGCACAGAAGAACATCACTGTCTACTATATCAACGCAACCAAGATTGCCAGCGAAATCGGTCTCGGCAACCGTACTAACACCATCCTCCAGAGTGCGTTCTTCCGCATCACAGAGGTAATTCCTGTCGACCTCGCAATCGAGCAGATGAAGAAGTTCATCGTGAAGTCCTACGGAAAGAAGGGTGAAGACGTTGTCAACATGAACTATGCAGCAGTTGACCGTGGTGGCGAATACCTCCCTCTCGCTGTCGACCCGGCATGGGCAAGCCTCGAGGACGAGCCTCAGGCAGCAAACGACGATCCTGACTACATCAAGAACCTCGTGCGTCCTATCAACGCACAGAACGGCGACCTCCTTCCTGTAAGTGCCTACAAGCCAAGCGTAGACGGCGTATGGGAACAGGGAACTGCCGCATACGAGAAGCGTGGTGTGAGCGCACTCGTACCTCACTGGAATCCTGAGAACTGTACTCAGTGTAACAAGTGTGCATACGTATGTCCTCACGCTTGTATCCGTCCGTTCGTACTCGATGCCGACGAAGCAGGCAAGTTCACAGACGAGACTCTCGACATGCTCGCTCCGGCAGCACTGAAGGGCATGAAGTTCCGCATGCAGGTTGGCATCTTGGACTGTCTGGGTTGCGGAAACTGCGAGGACGTATGTCCAGGCAAGAAGAGCAACAAGGCTCTCACAATGGTTCCTCTCGAGAATGAGATGAAGGAAGCCGACAACTGGAACTGGCTCGTGAAGAACGTGAAGAGCAAGCAGGATCTCGTAGACATCAAGTCGAACATCCGTCTCAGCCAGTTCGCCACTCCTCTCTTCGAGTTCTCAGGCGCATGCTCAGGCTGCGGTGAGACTCCATACGTGAAGCTCATCTCACAGCTCTTCGGCGACAGGGAAATCGTGGCTAACGCTACCGGCTGTTCTTCAATCTATTCAGGTTCAATCCCATCAACTCCTTATACCAAGAACGAGAAGGGTCAGGGTCCTGCATGGTCAAACTCACTCTTCGAGGACTTCTGCGAATATGGTCTCGGTATGACTCTCGCAAACAAGAAGATGAGAGCCCGCATCGTAGCACTCCTCAACGAGGCTACAGCTCATCCTGAGTGTCCGGAAGGCTACAAGGCTGCCGCACAGGAATGGATTGCAGGCCGCAACAACGCCGACGCAAGCAAGGCTGCTGCCGCTAAACTCGTTCCGTTCATCGAAGAAGGTGCAAAGGCAGGCTGCGACATCTGCAAGCAGCTCCTCGAACTCAGCCACTTCCTCGTAAAGAGAAGCCAGTGGATCATCGGTGGTGACGGTGCAAGCTACGACATCGGTTACGGTGGTCTCGACCATGTACTCGCTTCAGGTGAAGATGTCAACATCCTCGTTATCGATACTGAAGTTTACTCAAATACAGGTGGCCAGAGTTCAAAGGCTACTCCTATCGGTGCCATCGCCCAGTTCGCTGCTGGCGGAAAGCGCATCACAAAGAAGGACCTCGGACTCATGCAGGCTACATACGGATATGTATATGTTGCACAGATTGCCATGGGTGCCGACAATGCTCAGTGTCTGAAGGCAATCCGCGAGGCAGAGGCTTATCCAGGCCCATCACTCATCATCGCCTATGCTCCTTGTATCAACCACGGTCTGAAGGCCAAGGGCGGTATGGGTAAGAGCCAGGCAGAAGAGGCAAAGGCAGTAGAATGTGGTTACTGGCACCTCTGGAGATTCGACCCACGTCTCGCCGAGGAAGGAAAGAACCCATTCCAGCTCGACTCGAAGGAACCAAACTGGGATAACTTCCAGGCATTCCTCGACGGTGAGGTTCGCTATCTCTCACTCAAGAAGGCTAAGCCAGCAGAGGCTCAGGAGCTCTTCGATGCTGCAAAGAAGGCTGCACAGCACCGCTATGCTACATACGTTCGCATGGGCAAGCTGGATTATTCAATCTAATCAATATCTTGAAAATCTAGATAGCCTATATAATCTAGAAATCCCGGAAGATTATGTTTTCAAGACAGACCTATATACAGAGAAGGAGTTCACTCAGGCAGAAGCTTGGCAGTGGACTCCTGCTGTTTTTCGGCAACAACGATGCGCCGGCAAACTATCCGGCAAACGCATACAAGTTCCGTCAGGACAGTACGTTCCTCTATTACTTCGGACAGCACCGTGACGGGCTGGTGGGAGTCATCGACATCGACAATGACAAGGAATACCTCTTTGGCAACGACATCGACATCGAGGACATCATCTGGACAGGTTTCGTACCATCCGTGAAGGACCTTGCCGAAGAAGTGGGAGTGGAAAACTCCGGCTCGATGGCAGATTTCGAGGCACTCGTGAAGAAGACCGGCAAGGACAAGGTCCACTTCCTCCCTCCCTATCGCCACGACACGATGATTCAGATTGCCGACCTCATGGGCATTCACCCATTGAAGACCCGCGAGGCAGCAAGCGTTCCGTTCATCAAGGCCGTAGTCGACATGAGGGCCGTGAAGTCCCAGGAGGAAATCGAGGAGATAGAACGAGCCATGGCCATCGGTTACGAGATGCACACGGCTGCCATGAAGGCGTGCAAGCCTGGTGTCACCGAGAAGTACATCGGCGGACTCCTTGCAGGAATTGCAGAGAGTTACGGATGCAAGGAATCCTTCCAGACCATCCTCACGATGCATGGAGAGATATTCCACGGCGATCCGTCACTCCGTCCACTCGAGGCAGGACGACTCATGCTCTGCGATGCAGGAGCCGAGACAGTCAACAACTACTGTTCCGACAACACCCGTGTCACTCCTATCAGCGGCAGGTTCACACAGAAACAGCGCGACATCTATTCCATCGTGGAAGCCTGTCACGACCTCGTGATCGAGAAGGCACATCCAGGAATGAAGTGGATGGACATGCACCTCGATGTGTGCCGTCTGATGACAGACAGGCTGAAAGACCTCGGACTCATGAAGGGCAACACGGAAGATGCCGTACAGGCTGGTGCTCACGCCATGTTCCTCCAGCACGGACTGGGACACATGATGGGCATGGACGTTCACGACATGGAAGGACTCGGACAGGTCTACGTAGGATTCGACGACGAAGTACGTCCTTCCGACCAGTTCGGCCTCAATTGCCTTCGCTGCGGTCGCCGTTTGCAGGAAGGTTTCGTCATGACCGACGAGCCTGGAATCTATTTTATTCCAGCACTAATTGACGATTGGAAAAGCCGTGGTCACAACGCAGAGTTCATCAACTTCGACAAGGTTGAACAATACAAGGACTTTGGTGGCATCCGTATTGAAGACGACTTGCTGATTACGGAAACAGGTCATCGCGTATTGGGACCACAC
>CALELI010000028.1 GCA_937902455.1 uncultured Prevotellaceae bacterium
GCCATGAGAAGGTAATGTCCTTCATCTTTGCCAGTTTTGGCAGTGCACGGAGGAATTCGAGGATGTTGCTTGAGAGTGGCTGGAATATTCCGAGGGCACATAGTTCCATGAAGATATTTATCACTTGTTCCTCTTGTGGGAGATCTGCAATCCATTCGAGATACTTATCAGCAAAGAGTGGGTACTGGTCCCATGAGGAATCTGAAAATCTCAGTGAGATATCATCCGACAACTTGTAGTCGCGGAGGAGAACCTTGAAGTTAGGGTTCACTGCGCTGTTGTATACGAAATGAGGTGATTTCCATCCGAGGATATGTTTTGCTCCCTCGGTGAGGATTCCTTTGAATCCCATTGCTGCTACCTGCGCACCTATGTCGTCAGAATAGATGAGCGATGAGTTTCTGAACACCTTTGGTGTCTGACCAAATACTTCCTTGATTTTCTTCTTCATACGGAGACATTCCTCGCGGAAACTCTCTTCATTGCCGAGTGATGCCAGTCCATGGCTGTAAGGCTCACAGAGAAATTCTACACATCCAGTCTTATTGAGCTCCTGTAGTAGGTCAACCACCAGTGGCGCATGCATTTCCAGCTGTTCGAGTCCTACACCGGAGAGTGAGAGGGCTACCTTGAAGTACTTTCCATTCTCTTTTGCCATCTCTATGAGGGTGCGGAGAGCTGGAACATAGGAATTTTCAGCAATGTATGTTATGCTGCTTTCATTCTCGAAGTCGTCGTAATAATAATGATCACGACCTATATCAAAGAATCTGTAACGTTTGAGATGTATTATCTGGTGAATCTCAAAATATAAGCAAATTGTCTTGGACATATATTTAATTACGAATTACTAATTATTAATTACGAGTTAGATAAGTCGGTCATATAGGGCCCTGATACGAAGTGCTACCTTTTCCCAGGTGATTTCGTCAACTTCCTTGAGACCTTCTTTCTGTAGATAGTCAAAGAGTCCCTGGTTGGTACAGATGGAATAGATGGCGTCGGCCATTGCATAGATGTCCCAATAGTCAACTTTTATCACCTTTGATAATATCTCTCCACATCCCGACTGCTTGGAAATGATTGAAGGAGTGCCGCACTGCATTGCTTCGAGTGGCGCTATTCCGAATGGTTCACTTACAGAAGGCATGACAAACACGTCCGAGTCCTTGTAACATTCATATACTTGTTTTCCTCGCATGAAGCCTGGGAAATGGAATCGGTCTGCAATTCCTCTCTCGGCCACGAGATTTATCATGTCTTCATACATATCGCCAGAGCCAGCCATACAGAAACGGATGTTTTTCGTACGTTTTAGTACCAGCGCTGCCGCTTCCACAAAGTATTCAGGACCCTTCTGCATGGTGATTCTTCCGAGGAAGGTGACTACTTTCTCCTTAGAGTGGTCAGGACGAGGGATGTCCTGATATTCCTGAGGCAGTGGATATACAGCATTGTGCATGGCAAAGACCTTGTTCGGGTCCTGATGATATTCGTTAATGACAGTTCGTCTGGTCAGTTCACTTACGCACATGATGCAGTCTGCATAGTCCATACCATTTTTTTCAATGGCATAGACTGTAGGATTGACCTGTCCACGCGAGCGGTCGAAATCTGTAGCGTGCACATGTATGCATAATGGTTTGCCCGTGACCATTTTGGCATGAACTCCGGCAGGGTAGGTGAGCCAGTCATGAGCATGAATGATGTCAAACTCACGTGAGCGTGCAATTACGCCTGCGATGACGGAAAAGTTATTTATTTCTTCGTGGAGGTTCTCTGGGTATCCTCCTGCAAATTCCATGCAACCGATGTCGTTGACATGCATATAGTTGAAATCTGCATATATATGATCGCGGAACTGGTAATAGTCTTCCGGAGTCATACATGCTGGCAGGCGTTGCCTGAGATAGTCGTAGTCAGGGTCTCTCCATACAAGTGGCACGCTGTTCATTCCGATGATTTTCAGGAAACCCTCTTCCTGTCCACATGGCTTTGGAAGACAGAAGGTGGTCTCTACGTCAGGCTGCAGACTCAGACCTTTTGTTATTCCGTAGGAGGCAACTGCAAGACCTCCGTAAATCTTAGGAGGAAATTCCCATCCAAACATTAATACTTTCATATCTTGTCCTCCTTATTAATAGTTATAGAATTTAGCCAGCATCTTGTTTACTCGCAGTATTGCGGCAACATTCAGTGCGTACGATAGTGCGCCACGTCCGTGGAAAGGCGGGTTGCC
>CALELI010000029.1 GCA_937902455.1 uncultured Prevotellaceae bacterium
TTTTGTGTTTTTGTTATAAACCTGTCTGGAAAACGCATCAAAAACGTTAATGACCTTAATGACCTTTGCCACGGGTTAACTCGACAAGGAATCAGTTACCGAGAAAATCTCGGCTACTGACTCTGATTTCGACAAGCACATCAGAGGATTATTCGAAGAGTAATAAGTAACGAAAATTCTTGTGGTGTCTTTTCCTGAAAAAGTTGACTCGCAGAGCGAATAGACTTGAAATAAATTTGGTTATTAATGAATTTTTTTGTAACTTTGCATAGAAGTTTGGTGGGGATGGTGTAGGACATATTGGCTATAAAGAATGATCTTTCGACAAGCTCAGAAACCAAATGAATAATGAAAAGTATAAGGAACTATGAAAAAGGTATTATTTAGTGTTATTATCTCCATGGGGTGCCAGGTGGCATCGGTGGCGCAGGATGCGCAGACTTTCAGAATCGTGGGCGAGGACCAGGCAGACGCTGATGCTGTCAGGGTGCTGAAGGAATCTCTTAATGTGGCCGAGGATGGCAAGGCTGTGCGTCTTGTCGTAGGCGAGCGTGGCGACAAGGCTGTGAAGGCCTACAAGAAGCAAATCCCAGCAAGGAACGAAGGGTTCTATCTCAAGGTGTCTCCGAAAGAGGTGGTGATTGCCGGAAACGACGAGAGCGGCACGTTCTACGGTGTGCAGACTTTCCTCGACCATTTCCGTCATGACGGGCTGAAGAACCTGACTCTCAAGGACTGGCCGAGTGTGAGCTGCAGGGGTGTCATAGAGGGCTTCTATGGCAATCCGTGGACTCATAGTGCCCGTCTGCGACAGTTTGAGTTCTATGGCAGGCAGAAGATGAACACGTATGTCTACGGACCGAAGGACGACCCGTTCCACCGTGCAAGATGGCGTGAGGCATATCCGGAGGCTGAGGCTTCGAAAATCCGTGAACTGGTGGAGGTGGCCAAGCAGAACAAGGTCCAGTTCGTATGGGCTCTCTCACCTGGCGGCGACATAAAATGGAACAGGCAGGACAGTATGGCTGTAGTGAAGAAGCTGACTCAGATGTACGGCCTCGGAGTGAGGACTTTCGCCCTCTTCTTCGATGACATCAGCGGCGAAGGCACGAAGGCTGACAAGCAGGCAGGACTGCTCAACTACATCACGGACAACTTCGTCCGTACGCACGAGGGTGTGAATCCGCTCATTATGTGTCCTACTGAGTACAGCAAGGCATGGTCGGGAAGCAAATATCTCCCGACTCTCGGGTCGGCGCTCTATCCTGAGATCCGCATTATGTGGACGGGAAACTCTGTGGTCGACATGATTGAGAAGGATGACATGGAGTGGGTGAACAAGCAGATTGGCAGAAAGGCATTCATCTGGCTGAACTATCCTGTGAACGACTATTGCCAGAGCCGTCTGCTGATGGGCAAGACCTACGGAAACGGACTTGACATTGCCGACATGGTGAGCGGATTCTGTTCCAACCCGATGGAATATGCCGAGGCTTCGAAGGTGAGCCTGTTCAGCATCGGCGAATATACATGGAGCATGAAGGACTATGACAGTGAGAAGAGCTGGAACAGGGCTCTGGACGAGCTGATGCCTACTGCAAGGGAGGCGTTCCGGTTCTTCTGCGAGAACAATGTCGACATGGGTAAGAATGGTCACGGACTTCGCCGTAGTGGCGAGAGCCCTGAGTTTACCGAGGACTGCGACAAGGAGGCTTATTTCGCCAGGATGAGCAAGGCTGCCGACGAACTGCTCGCAGACAGCGTGAATCATCCCGAGATGATCGGGGAAATCGCTCCATGGGTCAGGAGCATGGACTTGCTGGGAATCAGGGGACGTCTGGTCCTGAAGATGGAGAGGGCGAAGGCTGCCAATGATACGGAGTCGTTCAGTTACTACAACAAACTCCAGCAGGCAGTGGAGGATGCCCGCAAGGCCATACTCAGCAGGAACTTCAAGGGCTCGATAGTAAAGGCAAACCCTGTCGTGAGCGGGGAAGTGGTAGCTCCTTGGATTGACAGGAAGGTGAAGGAGCTGACGGGGTTGTAGTTTAGAGTGTAGAGTTGATAGTTTAGAGTTTAGAGGAATTTACCATTTACCATTTACCATTTACCATTTATTTGGCGATTTGGTAATTTGG
>CALELI010000030.1 GCA_937902455.1 uncultured Prevotellaceae bacterium
TTAATGTTTGATTAATGTTAAAATCAAATACATGCAAACTTCCGAAAGTTAAGTTGAATTATTTTATGTTTCCGAAATGGCACGATGAACGGACTACCGGTTTTTCTATGGGCTGGAATGTCGTTGCCGGACCCATCTCCTTCCATGATGCCATCTGCCAGACGAGTTTACCCTCGGGACTGATTTCTACAATCTGAACCGGCGGATTGGAGGCATCGAATGACGACATGGCTATTTCGTCCCACTCACTAAACCAGTTTGTCACGACTGTGTTGCCGTTTTCCAGTCGATATGCTTTCTGTGGGATGGTGCATCCGTAAGGCGCAAGATCCTTTTCCCAGACGGTCTTGCCGTCACGTGTAAACTCACGCACATAGTTCTGGTTGCTTACGGTCAGGATGTTTCCGTTGTCGAGTTCGCATACGCCCCATGGACCCGGCACATCCCATTTGGCAATCATCTTTCCCTTTGAGTTCCATTCCGTGATGCCTCCGTCGCCCATGTGGGCAATGAGGAGAGTGCCGTTCTTCGTAAGGCGTGCACAGCGGAACTGGAAGTGAACCTTGCCTTCCTGACTGACCGGAATGTCGAATTCATTGACTATCTTCATGTCTGAAATCCTCCTGACGATGACCTTTGCAGCGGGGAGTTGCTGAAGGATGTACAGGATATGTTTCTTTCCGACAGGCTGCAGAGTGTGGATTTCTGTGTTTTCAGGAGCCTTTATTCTCCATAGTTCATTGCCGTCGGCATCCAGTTCGGCAGCCCCGAACTGGTCTGCAATGAGAATATGCTGGTCGTCCATGAGTATGGCATCGCTGATCTCTCCGCGTCCGGAGGGATTGTCGTATCTCCATACTATCCTACCGTCTTCAATCTTGAATATCTTCCTTGATTTCGATTCTCCGCAGTACATGAAGTTATGTGCAGAGAGATCCTCTCTCATCACTTCATTGGTCAGGGCACGCACTTCCCTGTCTGCGAGTGCCTTGCCGAAGATACGTACATCGGCAATGTGCGTTCCTGCCAGGAATGAGTCGCCGTTGAACGGGGCACGCCCGATCCAGTTGAAGCGTGGCTGCTCACGGTCGAATGTGCGCGACATGGTGAACATGTCGTTGTTGAAGGCTGCTAAATTGCCATCGATGTAGAGTCGTCCGAATTTTCCATCCTGAGTGTAGACGGCATGTTTCCACTTTCCCTTTTCAGAGGGCTTGTCCAGTCTCATGAGTGTTTCGCGCGACCATCCTCCGATGGAGTTCTCGCAGCACTGGGAGTTGAGCTTGTAGGCTTGATAGCGTCCCTTGTCCTGAGTGTTCTGTTCCAGAGTGGAGAACGCCCACAGGAAATATCCGTTTCCCTGAAGCGATGCTTTCTCGTCGACAAGATATTTCACGGCTATTGTAAAGGAATTCAGTGACTTCAGTTTCTTCCCGATTTCACCTCCCATATCGATGTATCCTCCGTCATATCCAAGATTGACAGCGTAGGTGTAATCTGTCTTTTCCAGTCTTGCCGAACCTCTGAGTGTCCCGTCGAGCCCGGAACCGGAAACATCGCGGATCACATTTCCTTCAGAATTCTGGAAATCGTATTTCAGCAATGGACGTATCTGTGTGTCATCAGCGAGTGCTCCTGCCAGCCAGTAACTGAGGTGAGGAGGCTGGTTGTAGCCTACGTTCTCGCAGGCTACTCCGATACGATATACGGGGTCGTGCATGAGGGTAGTGACGCGATGACTTGTCGGAATGGTTGTGGTGAAAATCCTGAGTTCCTTGTTGTCTTCCGAACGCAGGATGAGTTCTTCGCGCCAGTCGCCCCAGATGTCTGCTGTCAGTGCCGGAGTTGACTTGGAACCGTTGTTGGAACGGCAGCCTTCAGCTGTGAAAATCACCCCTTTGCCATAACGTTCAATTCTGTTTCCATCCAGAAGCTGGCGGGTGAGTTCTCCGTCCCACCAGATGAGGAAATTGGTGGAGCGTGGAGCATCACCGATGCGTCTGCCCTGAGTGTTGAGCAGACCCCTTGAACCTGAGAACCATACTTCCGCACCTCTGTTGCCGTCCCAGATGTCTTCTGCCACTCCACGGCCTGCGTCAACCCCTTCGTTCATGCGGAAGAGAACCTTCCCGTCCTTTGCAGAGAAAAGGGCTGCTCCCGGCCCTGTCGCACCATCGAGACCTTCTGCCTCGTTCTCATGTACTCCAAATACTTCAAGTCCAGGACTGTCGGGGTCGAGGTCGCCTACATGCAGGGCGTCGCCATGACGGAATCCTGTGGAGAACAGCCCCTTCCCATCGTGGTCGACTACCATTGAACCATAGATGATTTCGTCCTTTCCGTCGGAGTCAACATCGGCTACGGCTATGTTGTGGTTTCCCTGACCCGAGAATGGGTTGTTGCGTTCCTTTGAGTCGAACACCCACCGGGATGTGAGTTTCCCGTTGCGGTAGTCCCATGCAGCGAGGACGGAACGACCATAATAGCCGCGACACATGACTACGCTTGGCATCTGTCCGTCAAGGTATGCCACACAGGCGAGAAAACGGTCTGCACGGTTTCCGTTGTTGTCGTTTTCTCCGTTGCCGCCCCAGCCGCCCCAGCCGTCAAGCGGGTAGCGGTTCGGAATGTAGTCGGTGGTGGCGAGTTGCTCTCCCGTAGCACCGCTGAATATCGTGAAGTATTCAGGTCCGTCGAGAATCTTTCCGTTTGTGCCTCTCCAGTCTTTGGAGGCATCGCCGATCACATGTCCCTTTCCGTCGACAGTGCCGTCGGCAGTCTTGCATGCCAGTTCGGCTTTCCCGTCACCATCGAGGTCATAGACCATGAACTGCGTGTAGTGGGCTCCGTCGCGGATGTTGATGCCGAGGTTTATCTCCCACATGAAAGTGCCGTCGAGTTCGTATGCCTGAAGAATCGGGGTGCTGGACGTACCGTTGAAGGAATTGTCCATCATCCTTCCTCCCATGTGGACCACCAGTTCGTAGTCGCCGTCACCGTCAAGGTCGCCGATGCTGCAGTCGTTCGGGGCATAACCCTCAATTCCCTTCAGGGGAATGGAGATGTACTGCTGGACAGGTGAGCCTGCAGGCAGTGTGAAGGAGTTTGCATGAGATTCCCCCTCCTTGCTGCCAGACACACGGACTGACCATGTGTTCTTCTTTGACAGGTCTGCCGTCTTGTCGGTGAAATGGGTAGGACCAGTCAATGGCTGTTTGTTGAGTTTGACAAGGGCACCATTGTCTGTCTGACGATAGATGTCGAAGGCTGTGCCGGGGTTGTCGGTCTCCAGCAATCGCCATGAGATGAATACACCGTCATCCTGACGGACGGCA
>CALELI010000031.1 GCA_937902455.1 uncultured Prevotellaceae bacterium
TACGAATTACGAGTTGCTGTTAATTTCGGATTTCGGATTTCGGATTTAGAATTATAAATTATGAATTATAGAAATGATTTAAGAAAAATACCGCAGCGGACGACGGACTTGATAACTCTGAGTTGTGGGGCGTTCTTCGCTTTGTTCTGCTTCTTCTACCTGTACTTCATGCAGGGGGACTTGCTGGCTGAGGCCCAGTTCGCATTCTCGAACGGGGTGACTCACTATTCGCATTTCTTCGGGGCGCTGATGATCACGGTCATCCTGATGCTCATACAGTTCCTGGTGGCACGGTTCTCGCACCTGTCAGGGAGGACTTACGCCCTGACGTTCTTCCCGTCGTTCCTGTTGCTGACGGTGTTGGCGAGCGTGAACAAGGGGACGTTCGAGGACTTCTCCTTCGGGAAATGGGGATGGGTGGTTCCGCTGACGCTCATCATCTTCTGTGCCACCGTGACCATCATCAATCAGCTGGCATACCGCATGTCGGGCTACGACGACGACAACCACGCGAGCAAGTATCTATGGCCGAACTATCTCACGATGCTGGTGATGATGCTTCTGTGC
This sequence comes from uncultured Prevotellaceae bacterium, assembly GCA_937902455.1. Lineage (GTDB taxonomy): Bacteria > Bacteroidota > Bacteroidia > Bacteroidales > Bacteroidaceae > Colivivens. Next base: position 568 of record CALELI010000031.1, read on the forward strand.
GGATCGGTCCACAACGCTACTGACGTGGACATGATGGAGCTGAAAGCGGAGGACGAGATCCTGGACGGTGACTACGAGGATGCGGCCAATGTGGGCAGGGAGGCTCTGGCTACCTCGCCACGCCTGAACCAGCTGAGATGCTATGCCCTCGCAAAGACTGGGCAACTGGGAGAGAGTATGCTCGACTACCCTCAGACTTACAAGGGTCAGGGACTGATAGACCTCACGGACACGTTCTCGTACGAGCGTTTCAACAGCAGGGACGTGTGCATTGCTCTCGGAATCCATTGTGGCAGTTCGGTGAAGACGACTGATAGGTACTTAGACTTCGCACTGCAGAATGACACGATGAACCAGAGGAAGATGGTGGGCGACTACTATCTCTGCAACAAGCTGCTGGAGAACAACCTGACGGCTTTCCTCGAGGTATTTCCGAAATACTATAATGTACCTGATTCGGTCACGGTGATGGAGTTGCCAAAGCTGTACAGGCAGGCTCTGCTGCTGCAGGCCATGAACATCAGTGAGGACTCGATGAACAACTTCTGCGACACTCTGACCCTGCAGGTCTATCGTGACTACAAGGCGATGAGGAAGGAGTACGAGAACGAGACAGAACGCTACAACTATACACGCCGCGCATTCGGAAACACGTACTTCTGGTACAGAGACAATAATTAGTTATCAGTTAACTAACTTCAGTACGACGGCTGAGCGGGCGGGAATGTAGAGTTTCAGCCAGCCTTTGTGGGATGGGGCGTAGAGTGGATCGGGCTGGGTGAAGTGGGTGACGGTGTCGTCAGTGAGTCCAAAGCCTCCGAAATCCTTGTTGTCGGTATTGAGCACGACTTCGTAAGAGCCTTCGGGAACAAGGAATCCATAATCTGAATATGACTGTGCCGGACTGAAATTGAACACGAACAGGAGTTTGCCTCGGGTGAAAGCAAGTACCTGGTCGCCGTCGTTGTGCCATACTTCCACGACCTTGCTTCGCTGGATATTCCTTGCGGAAGCGAAGAGGTTCACCATGGCTGCATCGAAATCGCCGAGCCAGTGATAGCAGAGTTCGTGGTTGTCGACGAGGTTCCACTGACGGCGGGCGTATTTATGGCTCCAGCCATTGCCCTGACGCGGGAAGTCAATCCATTCGGGATGTCCGAACTCGTTGCCCATGAAATTGAGGTATCCTCCGTTGATGGTGGAGAGGGTGAGAAGGCGTATCATCTTATGGAGGGCAATGCCTCGTGTTGCCACGGCATTCTCGTCGCCCTTACGGAAATGCCAGTACATATCGGCATCAATGAGCCGGAAGATGATGGTCTTGTCGCCTACGAGTGCCTGGTCGTGGCTCTCGGCATAGGATATGGTCTTCTCGTCCTTCCTGCGATTGGTGGTCTCCCAGAACATCGACGATGGTTTCCAGTCTTCGTCACGAAGTTCCTTTATAGTCTTTATCCAGTAGTCGGGTATGTTCATCGCCATTCGGTAGTCGAACCCATAACCGCCCTTCTCGAACGGTGCGGCAAGTCCCGGCATTCCGCTGACTTCCTCGGCAATGGTGATAGCTCCCGGATGGACTTCATGAATGAGAAGGTTGGCGAGGGTGAGATAGCAGATGGCCTCATCGTCCTCATGACCGTTGTAGTAGTCGGCATAGCCTCCGAAGGACTCTCCCAGACCATGACTGTAATAGAGCATGGATGTGACTCCGTCGAAGCGATAGCCGTCGAAATGGAATTCCTCGAGCCAGTACTTGCAGTTGGAGAGTAGGTAGTGGATGACTTCTCCCTTGCCATAGTCGAAGCAGAGGCTGTCCCATGCAGGATGCTCGCGACGATCGCCCTGCATGAAGTACTGACATGGATCACCGGCGAAGTTGCCTAGTCCTTCCTGCTCGTTCTTCACGGCATGACTGTGGACGATGTCCATGATGACTGCAATACCATTCTGATGGGCGGTATCAATGAGTGACTTCAGTTCCTCGGGTGTGCCGAAACGGCTTGAAGGTGCGAAGAAGTTGCTGACATGATAGCCGAAGCTGCCGTAATAAGGATGTTCGGCGATTGCCATTATCTGAATGCAGTTGTATCCTCCACGGATTACTCTCGGCAGGATATTGTCGCGGAACTCGGTATATGTCCCTACCCTCTCTGCATCCTGTGCCATGCCGATATGACATTCGTAGATGAGCAGCGGGTTCTTGCTCGGGCGGAAAGTCTTCTTCTTCCACTCGTATTCCTTCTCGGGAGCCCATACCTGGGCAGAGAAGACCTTCGTGGTCTCGTCCTGAACGACCCTCTGACACCATGCAGGGATGCGTTCTCCCTCTCCACCATTCCAGTGGATGCGCAGTTTATAGAGGTCGCAATGATGCATGGCCTGAGGAGGCAGGCGGAGTTCCCAGACCCCATTGCCAATGCTCCTCAACTGATACTGAGGCATCTCGTGCCAGCCGTTGAAATCACCGACAAGGAATATCTCCGTTGCATTCGGTGCCCATTCGCGAAAGACCCATCCACGGGAGGTGCGGTGAAGACCGAAATACAGATATCCATCGGCAAAGTCAGACAGTGACTTCCTGCCGTTCTGGGTGATTTCCCTGAGTCGGCACAGTGCGTGCTCATGGCGTCCGTTGATGGCATCTTCAAATGGACGCAGCCATTTATCATTCTTTACAAGACCGAGCATAAGAAATTTTATTTAATTCATAATTCATAATTCATAATTCATAATTAAGGATTCAAGTTTCTCAAGTTCGTATACTGTTGATATGTATTGTTTTATTTTAACATTAATCAGGCATTAATGTTTTAAAATACATGCGAAAGTTGAATTAAGGATTAACTGATAACAATGAATGATAAAAATGAAGAGTGAATTGCGAATTATGAATTGTGAATTATGAATTATGAATTATGAATTGTCTAACAGTCAAGCCTTGACCTTGAAGATGACCTTGTGGAGTTCTTCTGAGTCGGAGATGGCTGGTGCATGGCCGTCCTGAGGGAAGAAGATGACGAACATTCCCGGAGATACGGTGATGTACTGCTGTGCCGGACCGTCGTAGAAGGTAATGTCCTTCTCCTTGTCGTAGGGTTGTTCCGGGAGTTCGGCACGAGGTGTGTAGCCCATGACCTCAGCACTGCTGAGAGGAATCTGTATGTCGATCATGTCGTCGTGGGTTTCGAGCCTTGCCTCGTCCCTTGTCTTTCCCTTGCAGACATTGAAGTTGACGAAGAGGTCGTTGCCCTTGATATGCACCTTACCTGCAGGCTGCGCACAAAGGTCGGTGGCTGATATATACTCTACTACATCCCCGAAGAATGGGTTGAGGGATGCATAATCTTTCAGGTTCTCTAATTTGTCGATAATCATAACTATAAGTATTACTGGTTAGTTTGAAAATTCTTCCTTGCCTTTGTTGTAATAGCCCTTGCGAATGACAGTGCCGTTCTTGTCGCGCTCTATGAATGAACCGTCACGTATGTCGTTGACGTAAGTTCCCTCGAAGCGGGTTCCATCAGATGCTTCCTCTATGAACTTGCCATGTTTCAGGCCCCGGACGAACTTGCCCTTGACCTTTGCGCCATCCTTCATGCGCATTATTCCTTCGCCGTGCATCTCGCCGTCCGACCACTCGCCATCATAGACTTCGCCATCCTTTGACGTGTACTTGCCCCTACCCTGCTGTTTGTCGTTCACCCAGTAGCCTTCGTACCGGGAACCATCGGGCCAGGTATATGTTCCGAAACCTTCACGCTTGCCATCCCGGAACGTACCCAGATACTTACGCTTGTCGGAATATGTGAAGATACCCTGACCACTGCGGAGTCCGTTGACATATTCGCCCTCGTACTTGTCGCCATTGGCAAAGGTGTAGATTCCACGTCCGTTCATGACATCATCCTTCCACATTCCGTCATAGACATCGCCATTCGCATATCGGTAAGTACCCTTGCCATTTCTCATGTCGTTGGCCATCTGACCATAATAGGTATCACCGTCGGCCCAGTCGAACTGACCGGTTCCGTTCTTCTTGTCGTTCTCCCAACCACCCTGGTACTTCATGCCGTTGGCCCAGATGTAAGCACCATTGGGATCCTGGCGCATGTCCTCATGCCACTTACCTACATATCTGTCACCATTATGGTAGAACATGGTACCATCTCCTTCCTGGAAGTCCTTGTACCACATGCCTTCATAGCGATTCTTGTTGGCAAAATAATATGTACCCTTGCCGTGCTGATGGTCCTGATACCAATAGCCTTCGTACTTTTCGCCATCGGAGAAGGTGTAAGTGCCGTAGCCCTCACGCTTGCCTTTCACATAGCCGCCGTCATAGACATCGCCGTTCTTGAACTTCGTGACACCCTTGCCGAATGGTTTTCCACTCACCAGGTCGCCATGATAGACGGACTTATCCTTGAAGACATAATCGCCAACTGTCATCTTCTGCGAGAAACAAACCGTTGCTGTGAAGACGCAAACAGACAGGACGACTAACCGTTTATATCGTATATTCATATTCTTTTTTATATTAGAAACGTCATATATCATTCAACTACTTTGCAAATTTAGTAAAAATTGTTATCTTTGCAAAAAATATGAAAAGATAATTTGAAGTATGAATATTTTTTTAATAGCCTTCGCCTTAATTATATTATGGTGTATCTTCCTCGATAAACTCTCTGCGAGGATAGGACTTCCGTCCCTGCTGCTGTTCATTTTATTTGGTATGCTGAATGGATGGATCGACAATGACTTCACAATCGAGGACCAGAAATTTGTCAGCAACATCTGCACTTTCGCCCTGGTTTTCATCATGTTCTATGGCGGTTTCGGCACGAACTGGAAGACGGCACGTCCCGTGGTCGTTGAATCGGGAATACTGGCAACGATAGGAGTGTTCCTCACGGCCGGACTCGTGGGGGCCTTCTGCTATTATGTCCTTCACTGGGGACTGGCAGAGAGCTTCCTGATGGGAGCCGTCATCAGTTCCACGGATGCAGCCACCGTGTTCTCCATCCTTCGTTCGAGGAATCTTGCCCTGAAACATAACACAGCCCCTGTACTCGAGATAGAGAGCGGCTCGAACGACCCGTGTTCCTACATGATGACAGCCGTGATGCTGTCGGTGCTTCAGGGAACCGCAACAGGAGGACAGGGAATCTG
>CALELI010000032.1 GCA_937902455.1 uncultured Prevotellaceae bacterium
TGCTTCCTCTGGTGCTTCCTCTGGAGCATCCTCAGGCTCTTCGTCTGACTGGTCGCATGCCTTGAGCTTGAGCTTGATTTCCTCGAGGTCGGCACGGAGCTTGTCTACCTTGCGGTTGAGCTCGTCGACGAGGCTGTTGCCTTCCTTGGACTTTGAAGTGAGGTTAAGGAATCCGAGGTTGTTCTCGTAGGTCTTGATCTCGTTCTTAAGGATGTCGTACTGACGGGTAAGGCGGTCTCTGAGCTTGTCGGCTCCACCATTCCTGAGTTCGTTCTTGAATCGCTCTACACGGCGCTTTGTCGCTGTTGCACCGATGACGGCATAGAAACGGTCCATCTCAGCACGGAATGCCTTGAATATCTTGTCTTTCTCCTTGAACGGTACATGTCCGATTTCTGCCCATTCATCCTGGATGGCATGGAGGGTTTCGCTGAGTTCCTCGCTTGCTTCCTCAGGAGTCGGAATTGCCTGAAGACGTTCGATGATGGCTTTCTTCTTGCTGAGGTTCTCACGCTGTTCTGTGAACTGTGAGGATGTGGCCTTCTTCTTTGCCTCGAAGAATGTGTCGCAAGCCTCGTTGAAACGCTTCCAGATGTCGTCGCTGTACTTCTTTGACACGGCACCAGTCTCCTTCCATTTCTTCTGGAGTTCGATAAGGGCATCTGTGGTCTCCTTCCATGCAGTGCTGTCCTTGAGGGCCTCGGCCTTCTCGCAGAGTTCGCGCTTGATTCTCAGGTTGTCGGCAAGGCTGTTGCGTACTTCCTTGAAGAATTCGGCCTTACGGTTGAAGAAGTTGTCGCATGCTGCGCGGAAACGCTCATAGATGGCTACGTTATGCTTCTGAGGTGCAAATCCGATAGTCTTCCACTTTGCCTGAAGCAGGGTGATCTGCTCTGACAGCTTGTTCCAGTCAGCAAAGGTCTTGAGTTCATCGATGTTGAAGCTCTCGATGATTTCGCAGATGGCGGTCTTCTGGTCGAGGTTTTCCTGTTCCTGTGCCTTGCGTCCTTCGAAGAAATCCTGATGTTTCTTGTTGATGACTGTGGATGCAGCCTTGAAGCGCTCCCATATTTCCTCACGGAGTTCGCGTGATACTGGTCCTACCTCGCGGAACTGCTGATGGAAGAGCTGGAGCTTGCGGAATGCAGATACTACATCTGGTTCGTCTACCAGTTTCTCTGCAGCCTCGCATATCTGTGTCTTGATTTCGAGGTTCTTCTTGAAATCGTATGCACGGAATTCGTTGTTGAGTTTAAGAGTGTCGTAGAACTGTTCTACCTGCTGCTGGTATGTACGCCAGAGATCGGTCGACTGAGTTGCCGGAACATCTCCTGTCTCGTTCCACTCCTGCTGGAGTGCCTTGAAGTCTTTATATGATTTGTTGACATCGTCAGGCTTTTCGAGAATGGCCTTGATTCTGTCGATAATCTGCAATTTCTTTGCCAGGTTGGCTTCGCGCTGTTCTTCCTGGGCCTTCTGCTGTGCGGCACGCTTTTCGCGTATCGCAGTCATCTGTTCCTTGAAGACAGCCTCGTCTGGATCAGGCGTCGGTTGATATGCTTCAACATCACCACCCTCGTCTACGTACTTCTTGAATGCCTCTTCTGCTTCCAACTTGTGGAAACGATAGAAGCTGCTCTTAAGGCTGTCAAGTTGCTGACGAGAGACTTCTGCATCTGACGATACAAGTTCCTTCACACAATTAAGCACTTCTTCCTTCGACTGGAATTGATAAACTGGAGCTGCAGGAGCTGACTCCTCTGCAGGCTCTTCAACAGGTGCCTCTACGACCTGTTCGACACTCGCATTAACTTCTTCCTGAAGTTGTTCTTGAGATTCGCTTGCTACAGTTTCTTCTGCAGGAGCGGCAGGATTTAGAATTTCACTCATATTTGGCTTATTTAGATTAAGTTCTGCAAAGATAGTAAAAAATAATGAATAATGAAAAATGAATAATGAAAAAAGTTGCGAGAGGTATAGGTTGAATGATGAGTTGAGTGATGAAAGCTATCCTCAATTAACGATTAATGACTCAACTTTAGCATATGCATAAATATTTGATTTCTAACATTCTTCACACATTGTCTATCTTTTTAAGGAGTTCAGGCGAGCAAGCTCGGAGTTATCAGACATATAATAAATTTTGGTGTCGTTTCGAGCCTCTGATTAAGACCTTCAATGATGGTGTTCTGCATCGTCATAAATCGTCTTCGCTTGACTCAAAACTTTACTAAGTTATTTTTTAATGTTCACTTAATAAAAGATTGATTAATTTGCACTTTTTTATTGAAAAATTTGGTAAATAAAAAAGAAATGCTTAAATTTGCAATATCGAACTAAAGTTGATATCTCACTTTTTTATTAATATAGAAATTTGTGCCTCCTCTTCCGTTGTGATAACGAGAGAGGAGATTTTTTAGATTCATCTAGAACTTTCTGAGCTCCTCATAAAGTCGTTGTACTGGCAGCCCCATTACATTGAAGTAAGATCCGGAAAGGCCGTTGACACCTATGTATCCAATCCACTCCTGAATGCCATAAGCCCCAGCCTTGTCGAGAGGAGAATAGTTGTCGACATAATACATGATTTCTTTTTCTGTCAAATTGGCAAACGACACCTTACTTGTGGACGCGAAACTAACCTGTTTCTCTTTTGTGACAATAGAAACACCAGTAATCACGTCATGTATTCTTCCAGAAAGCCGAGACAGCATCCCAATGGCATCTTCTGCCGATTTCGGTTTTCCCATAACTTCACCATCGAGGTAGACTATGGTATCGGCTGTTATAAGCAGTTCATCATCTGAAATCGACTGCAGATAGACTGAAGCTTTCTTCTTACTTATATAAATCGGTATATCTTCTCCCTGAAGAGTGTCAGGGTATGACTCGTCTATACCCTTGATGGTTCGTATCTGGAAATCAATCCCAAGTCCAGATAGCAGTTCCTTCCTGCGAGGAGAGTTGCTGGCAAGAATTATTTTATATTTACTTAGATTAGAAAGCACGTGGGATAAGTTTAGAGTTTAGAGATTAGAGATTAGAGGTTAGTGGTTAGAGGGTGGGTGATGACTTACCAGCCGAAAGCAGTGTTATCGGACATCCACAGGTGGTTTGCCTTAAGAACCTGTTCGATGACATCGCGGGCGCATCCCTCCCCTCCGTTACGTCTGGAGATATATTTGCTTATGGCCTTAATCTCTGGAGCGGCATCAGCAGGACAACAAGGCAGTCCACATTTCTTCATCACTTCATAGTCTGGTATATCATCACCCATGAAAAGTACTTCCTCGTCTCCCAGACCATATTTTTTGCAAAGGGCATCATAGTGTTCAATTTTTACAGAGGCGCCCTGAATAACCTCTTTGAGCCCCAATCCTTCGTATCTGACCTTAACAGCATGCGTGTTTCCTCCTGTGATGACAGCCAGGAGCAGTCCCTTCTTGACTGCCAGCTGCATAGCATAGCCATCCTTGATATTCACAGTACGCATCGGCTCGCCAGACGGATGCAGATTTATAGTTTCCTTGCTGAGTACACCGTCAACGTCGAAGAATATTGCACGAATCTTTGTTAAATCGTAATTAATCATATAATGAACTATGAAGAATGAATTATTACCGGTTCCTGTACTTTGTTATATTATCCGACAACACCTTATATATATATAGTAAGTCGGGGTAATCCCTAAGCATTTCAAGATGTTTCTCTATCACACCTCTATCACCACGTACAGCAGGGCCAGACTGGGCCTCAGCCGGAGGCACATCGTGAACCTTTGCTGCAGCACCATCTATCAGTGGAAGGAGTGTCTTGAAAGGAACTCCCCTATCCCTGAGAAGTTTTTCGCTAATGGCATAACAATGATTGGAAAAATTATTGCAGAATACAGCTGCAAGATGAATGTAGGAACGGTCCTCGGATGTAGAATCGTAGACGTTGTCGGAAAGACTCATTGCAATATTTCTTACCAGTTTTCTATCCTGCTCATCTGACGCTTCAATAAACAAAGGTATATCCTTCCAGTTGTCAATAACACGTGAACGCGAAAAAGACTGTATGGGCCACATGACGCCACGTCTTCCACAAGGAAACACATCCATTGGAATGCTACCAGCGACATGAACAAACAAAGAGTCATCCAATCCCTTCACGATTTCGTGAGCCAGAGACTGAATGACATCATCCTTCAGGCAGACAAAGTAAATGTCCGCACCTGATTTCAGGCAATGTAAGTCACAAGTGTAACTGCAATGCAGGTTGGCTGCCAGAGAAGATGCTGATTCTACAGTCCGGCTATACACCTGAACCACTTGATGCCCAAATCTAACAAGAGCAGCCCCAAGGCTGACGGCAATATTTCCAGCACCTATGAGAACAACTTGCATTAAATTCAGTTAACGTTCTTCTATATTTACTCTAAGATTTTCACTCGTTCCCACTGAAGCTTATCCTCATCCTGAAGTTTACGTTCGATGGCAGGATGGCCGAATCCGAGAATGCAGAGAACTTCCATATTTGAGTCGAGTCCGAGAAGTCTTGCCAGATACTCCTTTGACGATACGCCTTCACTTGTCTGACGGTCACGAACCTGAGCCCAACAACTGCCAAGCCCAAGATCTGTTGCCTGATACTGCATTGTGACTGCGGCAATGGAAGCATCTTCTATCCATGTAGCCTTAGTAGTGTCGTAGGCTACGGCAACAGCAAAGACGGAACCTGCAATGAACTCCGCACCAAGTTCCTTTGACTTTGACAGACTTTCAAGCATAGCCTTATCGTCTACTGCAACAAACTGCCATGACCTCTCACCATGTCCAGTCGGTGCCATCAAACCAGCGCGGAGGATGGTTTTCTTCTCATCCTCGGTAAGTTTTTCATCTGTATACTTACGAATGCTTCGACGCTTTTGTACAAGATCTTTGAAGTCCATACATTTTCTGTTTTTACTGTTTCTATCTAAGACGGTCAAGGGAACGAACCAGACGTTCATCCTTACGGATTCCATGAATAGCAAGGAGATTGAATATTATGCTTATCAACGGAAATATGCCAGCGACTCTTACACTGAAGTCACACATCTGGAATTCCTTGACAGCCTGAATCTCCATATTGAATTTTGCAACCAGCAATGCCATGAGCGCAACATGCCCGATTAACAATATCGTAGAGACAATTATCAGCCTCAGCTGGCGCATCCTGTAGTTGAAGAGCATGATAGTCATAACTGTCAGCAAGAAAACAATGACCAGCAAAGCCCCGAGAGCACAAGGTGCAACCGACTGCAAGTCGTTTAGAGGAGTTGCATTAGTAGAGAAATACCAGTTGGAAAACTGCGCAACACCTACAGCACCATTATAGAATGTAGCCAGAGGACTAAAAAAACCGGCTATGCAGAGCATAGCCACGATCATAAGATATACAGTCTGTATTCGTTGTAACATTAGTAGAATCAGTATTCGTTGTTTGTTTCCTTTGCAGGATTACGATGATACAGTCTGTCCTCAAGGAATTCCTGGGTAGCAATCAGAGTTGGTTTTGGAAGACGCTCATAGTGCTTTGAAACAGTAATTTGCTCATCATTGTGAAATTCTTCCTCAAGTGCGTCTGTAGTCGAACCAAACTCTTGAAGTTTCTTACTCAGTTCTTCCTTCATCTCAGCAGAAATCTGATTGGCACGCTTTGCGATGATTGCCACACTTTCATAGACATTACCTGTCTCACGGCTGATGTCGATGAGATTTCTTGTTACGGTTGTTACCGGTGCATTTACTTTCTTATAATCCATCTTTATATTAAAATTTGTATTATTGATCAGTGATATTAACCCTTATCGAGCATTTTCGCTTCATTCTTGTCCAGTTTCACCTCGATTTTCTTTACCTTTGCATCACACTGACGGAAAATCAAGTCAGCTTCCTTGAGGTGCTTACTCTCCGGAAACTCATTGCGGAATCCGTAATATTCATCAATAGTCTGACGATAGCGTTCCTCAGCCTTGCGTTCAACACTGTTTACAGCCAGTTTGTAACGAGCCTTCAGTATCAACAAGTACAGTTCCTCACGTAATTCTGTATATGGATAGGACTTCAGGGCGTTCTCCGCAGTTATGATACAGGCCTCGAAATTACTTCCACCATTAAAACAGTTACCGATATAGTTTCCAAGATTATAATACAATTTTGCGGAATCAAACTCCTTCAGCACCAGTCGGTCCTGAAGTTGATAAAGAGTATTTGTCACAAGCTCTCTACGGTCTGACTGAGGATAAAACTCCAGGAATGAACTCAGTTCGGTGATTGCCGTGTAAGTTGGAGACTGGTCAAGACGATGATCTGGAGACTGATAGAAAGCAGCCATACCACTATAGAAACGGGCATCCTCAGAATACACACCCTTCGGATATGTACGATAATATTTCTCAAAATAGATGCCAGCTGTTTCGTAATCTCCAAGTTTGTAATAGCACATGGCATTCATAAACATACACTCTTCTGCCCTGTCCGTACCCTTGAACACAAGAAGCATCTGTTCAAGAAGTTCGTAGCACTGAGTATATTTGCCCGACATATAATATTCCTTGGCAGCCTCGTATTTATATAAATAATCGTCTGTCTTATAAACATTATTGAAGGTATTCTGACAGGAAATCATGGACATCGCCATAATTGCCGCAAAGACCACAATGAAATATCTTTTTATTCCCCTCATAAATTTCATTTATGCTTAATCTTTGCAAAGTTAGTAAATAAAATTGAAAGTCGGGCGAATAAAGTCCAAAAATAGCAAAAAGGAGGACGTTTTTAACAAGTTTTGTATTATTTTACACGAAATGGATGTCAGTAATGACCTGGGCATTCACTGTATTATTGAGTTTGTCGACGAGTGAGGTTCTCATCATCATCAGGTTATTCTTCAGTACCGACGACTTTATCTTCACGAAAAGAGTCTGGTTCTTGATGAACATATCACCTGTGTACTGTTCTATCCCATCTCCCATCACATCCTTCCAGGCCGACATGAGCCGGAACTGATTCAGGGGAGTCTCCAGTCCTTCATCACGCATAAAGCGGCGAAGGATAACACCGACTTGTTCACTGTTACTCTTTTTCATTCCACAATCCCTTCCCTTACGCTGAACAGTTTATAATCCTTGCCCGTACTCTCCAGTATTCTGTCAATATGCTCACGGTTTGTATCAGTGATGAAAATCTGTCCGAAATGCTCATCATTTGCAAGTGAGACAATCTGTGCAACTCGTGAGGCATCCAGTTTGTCGAATATGTCATCCAGAAGGAGCAGAGGCGTAGTTCGGCTTCCTGTTTCCTTTAGAAAGTTGAACTGAGCCAGTTTAAGCGCAATCAGGAATGTCTTGTTCTGTCCTTGCGACCCTTCCCATTTTATTCCATACCCATCGAGAGTCATTTCCAGTTCGTCCTTATGCACACCGTGAAGAGAGTAGCCAACCACAAGATCCTTCTTTCTGCTATCCCTGATAATTTCGAGAAGGTTACCTCTCTCACAATGACTTACATATTTCAGCCCAACAGTTTCCTTACCTTCTGATATCTTGTTGTAGTAATCCTGAAAGACAGGGACAAACTCGTCAACGAACTTTTTCCTCTCAGCATAAATCTTCACTCCTTCCTCAGCCATCATCTCGTCGTACATATCAAGCAATTCGTCAACATTGCCACTAATAGGAGAATCCTCGAACTGCTTCAGAATGCTGTTCCTTTGCTGCAAGGCCTTGCTGTATCTCATCAGGCTTCCCAGATAATCTTTGTTATACTGAGAAATAACCACATCCATCAGTTTCCGGCGTTCCTCACTCCCTCCCCCAATCAGTTCCGAGTCGTTCGGAGAGACAAGGATTACGGGCAGTAATCCCAGATGTTCCGACATTCGCTTGTAGAGTTTCATGTTACGTCGCATCTGTTTTACCTGTCCCCGTTTCAATCCACACTGGATAGTTTCCTCAGTACCATTCAGGTCATATACACCCTTGAGCATCATCACATCCTCGCCATGTCGGATATTCATGGAATCAATGTGGTTTGTCGCACTCTTGGTGAACGACAGGAAATATATTGCGTCCAGCAGATTTGTCTTGCCCTGCCCGTTCTGGCCGACAAAACAATTCACATTCGGAGAGAATTCCACAGAGGTTTCTCCAATGTTTTTGTAGTTCAATATTTCCAGTCGTTTCAATATCATCTTAAAAAACTTTTCTTATATCAAATAAATTTATTAACTTTGCCGTCGAAATGCGGTAGTAGCTCAGTTGGCAGAGCGTTGGCTTCCCAAGCCGAAGGTCGCGGGTTCGAGCCCCGTCTACCGCTCAGATGATGAGAGTCACTTGGTGGTTCTCATCTTTTTATCTACAAGCATCACATCCGTCATCTCCGGTTTGAATTTCATCACCTGTTTAGCGACAAAACGAATCTTCATCACCGTCACATCACCTTCCAAAGGTTTCTTTTCACCTATATTGGCAAATGTAGGATAGAGTGCCTTCATGCCATTTGAGTGCAGACGGTCACGGGTGAGGTCATACATTCCAGCAATACAAGCGTCAGCATCCGTTCCAGCATATTCCATTTTATTTACATCGTATGGGATACATAAACTTAATGCATTGACACTCTTCAGAGCCTTTCCACTGACGGTAAGTGTGATAGTGTCACCAACATTATAGTTCTGCTTGTCGGCTGCAATCTGCAAGGTTCCCGACACGGCAGGAACCGGTTTTCTGCTCACACCATCCTCCATTTCAATGGTAGCGGCACTGATATCGTATGCGTCAATGAGCCCATTTCCGTTTATATCACCCTGACTGATATAACCTTCAAAGTCGCTGTCACCCTTACGCAGGCCATTATAGTTCATGAAACTTGTAAGGTCGTTCTCATCGAGTCTGCCATCCCTATTGAGGTCACCCTGAATATACCATTCACTATTCGGTTTACGGAAGACATAAATCTGCTGACCGCTACCGAATCCACCAACGCCCTCTGTGACATTGAAACGAATATATCTTGCCGTTGCAATGAGGGCAAGTTCCTTTGTCTGGCTATTGCGTGCCCAGTTGAACTCTCCGGCAGAAGTCCAGTTCTGATTGTCCATACTTATCTCAACCGTACCCTTCAGGAGCGTGCCGTTGCCGGCATCAGTACGAGGAACATACTGGATTTTGTCGAGTTGGTTCACGCTTCGTAAATCCATTGTGAGAGTAAACGGAACAGCGTTCTGTCCCCACTTGGTGTGCCATGTTGAACCAAGATCGAAATCAAATAGTTTTTCAACCTGTTGACCACCCTGATTCTCACACGAAGTCTCACCACGAATTCCATGAACAGCATCCTTGAGAGGGTCCTCTATTGTACTTACATTCATGTCAGTCCACTCACTTGTCCCGTCAGCATTCACGGCACGGACTCTGATTGCATAATCACTGTGAGGAGTGAGTCCGTCAATCGTGTAAGTGTGTTGTCTAATGATACTGTAAGTCTGACCATCGAACATGAGTTCATAATAGTCGGCATTGGCTACTTCTTCCCATTTCAACTTGATGTCGTATGTCCCAGCTTCACTATCTGCTGCAACCGGACGGGCCAGTTCGCCATGAGTCTTGAGGAGCATTCCGGAATTGAAATAAGGCTTTTCTATCTCTATGTTGATACTGATATCATGATTACATATATCCATCTGCTCAAGGTTAATCATCAAGCCTCTGATGGCCATATACTCATCATCCGTTGTTCCATAATAATATGAATTAGGTGTCTGAGTCATCGACTTGTAATCGTCCACCTTTGTCAGTTTTACTTTCTTGTTATTTATTCTGACAGTGAATTTCTTCGGCTCGTTCATCATATAGACCCTGAGCAGAGTTGACTTCATCGGTTCGAAACCATTGTATGTTCCCGATACTTTGCCGACATGTATTTCACATCCCTTTGGCTGCATCGCGATCTTAATCTGATTGGTGACGCATTCCTTATTCAGGTAACTCTGTGTCATTCCGTCGTCATCATAGTCACAGAATTCATTATCTGCACCAGGATAGATGTCATAACTGCGGAAATGAGAATCTATCTCCGAAGGGTTACGTGTTGGCTTGTGCATAGGAATGATTGCTCCTTCCTTAATAAACACAGGCAGTTTCCATATCGGCGCATCAAAGTCGTTGAGGATACGGCTGCCGGCAAACGACTCGCCTGTGAAGTAATCTATCCAGTTTCCTTTCGGAAGGTAGATTCCATTACGGATGTCATTGCCATCTTCATCGGCTGCAGTATTCTGATAGATTGGTGCCACGAGTATGCTCGGTCCGTACATGAACTGATACTGGGTACGGATTCCCAACGTATATGGATTTTCCTCTTCAAGCATCATTGCACGCATGATTGGTTTGCCAGTGATGGCATCATGAGCAACACTATATGAATAAGGCAGTAGTCGGCTCTTCAGTTTCAGGTACCAGCGGTTTATCTTTGCAGCCGTCTCACCCTGAGCCTGAGGGTATTTCTTGCTCGATCCCCATCCATCCATGTTGAGTTGCATCGGGGTGAATGTCTTCCATTGGAATTCGCGGATATTCACAGGAACGTTCTTGCCTCCGAATATGCCGTCCGTATCACTCGTAGCATTAGGCATACCCGACAATCCGCAGCCTATGTATGAAGGGATGTGGAAGCGGATGTACTCCCACTGACCACCCGTCTGGTCGCCTGTCCAGATACCGGCATAGCGCTGAGTTCCAGCCCAGCCGTCAACGCTGATGATGAACGGACGGGCTTCATTGCCATAATATGCCATTACCTGTGCAATATCCGAAACACCATTCAGCCCGAAACTATATCCTGCACCTACCCATGCCACGTCGGTCTTCAGCACCCTCACACCTCCGTCACGGACTTCCCTGATGATGTCTCTCTGAAGTAGCGGTTCAATCCCTTCCTTCGGATGAAGGTCACTCTGAGTCCAAAGTCCTATCTGAACACCACGAGAACGGGCATACTCTCCGAATTCCTTCAGATTCTGCACATTGCCCTCAAGGGTTGAGGTCTGACCATAGCCTGTAGCATATCCGTCGTTTGGAAGTATCCAGCCAAGTGGATAGTCATTGTCAAGATACCTGTCTATGACTCCA
This sequence comes from uncultured Prevotellaceae bacterium, assembly GCA_937902455.1. GTDB lineage: Bacteria > Bacteroidota > Bacteroidia > Bacteroidales > Bacteroidaceae > Colivivens. The sequence continues at coordinate 11,156 of CALELI010000032.1, forward strand.
CGGGCACTGAACTGGTAACTGCCATTCTCTCCGTTCAAGGTTTCCTTCACACCTCCGTTGTCCTTCTGGCTCTCGGAATATCGTTTGCCGTCCTCAAAGAGGATGCCGTCCTCTGATTCCTTCCAGTAGTCACGGTTATAGGCATTGAGATGTCCCTGATAGAAACCATATTTAGGAAGTAGCAGCGGATTACCCGTCAACTGATAGTAGTGATTCAGCAGCCCCGTCCTTGAATCATCGACCATCAGGAAGACATCAAGATATGAGGTATTGTGAGTGAGCCGGACTTCGTCTTTGCTTGTCTTGCCGAAATCATATCGTCCCGGAGCGAATGTATAGAACATCATCCCATAGCCACCCGTACTCCAGAAGAACGGAACAGGACTTGACACACCACCGTCCACCCAGTTATTGGTGTTCTCGATGGCTATCTCCTGTCCCTTGTGGCTGAACCGTCCGTTCTGGCATCCACCGCCATAGAAATATTCTGACGGTGAACTCTTATAGGACAGCGTCACCTTACTCTTGTCTGAAAAGTCGAGAGAAAGGTTGTCGATTACGGAGCGCGTTCCTGATTTTACAGTCAGATTACCTTCCTTGCCGACATTTAGTGTCATCATAGATGTAGAGACCGACGTTCCGTCAACGGCAATAGTCCCCACTGAAGTTCGAGGATTGTCCACGAGTATCTGTGCCGGAGGATTCGATTCCGGATTACGGATGATTCCACCCTGCGGGTCATAGAAGACACGAACGATTTTCGGACTGTAAAAGTCAAGGTACATCTGTTTTCCACCATCCAGGTCAACCTGAATGGTCGTTGAGTTCAGTCTGCTGGCTTTCTGGGCATAGCCGCTCAATGACGCACATATCAACACACTAACGATGGCAATTATCCGTATCTTCATCTTATTATCAATTACAAATTCTTGACTACTTTATCAGATATTTCTCTCCTGTTTCCTTGAGAATCTTATTCCAGTATTCCTCGCTGTAGCCAGGACGGTTAGGGAACTGTGAGTAACCTTCCGGTGTACGGAGGAACTTATCGTTGTCGTCCACTTTCTTCACAGCCATGTCATTGTGCTTCACTACTATATACGAGAACAGCCCCTTCCATGTGTCCATCATCTTCTTCGCAGCATCCTTGCTGAATGAAGTCAGGGCACCTCTGTCGTCTGCACCAATCTTGTCAAGGCGTGCAACGTCGGCAATGAAGGCTTTCTCTGTAGCTGAACGGTAACGTTTAAGGTCTGGGAACATCTTGCTGTAGAAAGGATATACTATGTTGGATATCGTGTTCTGTACCCAGAATGCAGATTCCCATGAGAATGTCACTTCATCCTGCACTCCGGCTTTTCTTCTGAAACAGTCGGGAGCTTCGAGACTTCCACAGGATATAGGAGTATAAGGAGCCATGTTGGCATCATCGTTTGTCCACCATACTATTCCACCGACAGGGTCAGCCATCCAGCTTCTCATCTGACCTACGAAAGAGAATCCAGTCTGCTGTGTACTTGTAGGGCGTTCGTTGAACACTTCCTTGTCGCCGACCTTCTTGCTCAGAGGTGTAGGACGGTAAGGCATGTTCCACGCACCTGCACCGAGATCGTGAGTGATGTCGAGAGGAGTTCCCTCGTAGTGATCTCTCATGTCCTCCATGATGTCTGTCAATCCTACCTTCTTGTCAGGACGCAAATAGAGAGGCATCTCTGTATTGAGGTTCTTGCAGAGAACATAGTCGAGATATTTGTCCATTCCGCTCACATGGTGGTTGAAGAAGCTCCACACGCGTGCTTCGCAATACCTTACTGCGCTGAAGTCATTTGGAGCGTATGCATCTCGGAAGCTGAAGTCTTCATCCTTGCCGGTGAAGAATCCTTTCTCCTTCGCAAACTTAATCACATCCTTACTGTAAATCACATCTTCCTTCGGGAACAGTTTCAGGAACTTAGTGATACGGCTCTGGTTAGCGTGAGCAGAGATGTATCCATCAGGTATTCTCACTGCCACCCATACAGCGCCCTTGCTGCCGGGACCCTTGCCTATCATCTCCATGACCCACGCCTCGTTCTTGTCGCAGATGGAGAAGGTCTCGCCTTCGCTGTAATAGCCGAACTTCTCAACCAGTGAAGTCATCACGTCGATAGCCTCACGTGCTGTCCTACTGCGTTCAAGGGCGATATAAATAAGGCTTCCGTAGTCCACCCTACCCGTACTGTCCACCAGTTCCTCACGTCCGCCGAATGTGGTCTCCGTCACGCTCACCTGGTTTTCGTTCATCTGACCGATGACGTTATAAGTCCTGTTTGCCTGAGGAATCTCACCAAGATACTTGTTCGTATCCCAGTCATAGACCTTCCTCATCTCGCCTTTCTGGTGAGTTCCACCCTTATGGAAATGCATGTCACCATACATACCATAACTGTCAGCATTATATGTTACGAACACACTTCCGTCAGCAGAAGCGCCCTTAGTCACGATAAAGTTAGTGCAGGCCTGTCCCTGAACACCACTAACCACCAGCAGCAATGCTGCTATAAATAACTTTCTCATATTCCAATATTCATTCTTCATTTTTCATTCATTGTTAACTGTTAACTTTTAACTACCAACTTATCCGACCCCACAGCCTTGAAGCTCATGTCGAGTCCTTTGACAGAATGAGTCAGCGCACCTACCGAGATGAAGTCCACGCCTGCCTCTGCATAGTCACGAATGGTGTCGTAAGTGATTCCGCCAGATGATTCTGTCTCGTATCTGCCTGCAATGAGTTTCACAGCCTCACGTGTCTGCTCTGGTGTGAAGTTATCGAGCATTATTCTGTCTACACCACCGAAGGCGAGCACCCTGTTCAGTTCCTCGAAGTCGCGTACCTCTATCTCGATTTTCAGGTCCTTGCCTTTCTCTTCGAGATACTTATGGCAACGGCTTATGGCATTCTCTATTCCTCCGGCAAAGTCAATGTGATTGTCCTTGAGAAGAATCATGTCGAAGAGTCCGATTCTGTGGTTGGTTCCTCCACCGATCTTCACAGCCTCCTTCTCCAGCATACGCATTCCAGGAGTAGTCTTGCGAGTGTCGAGCACCCTTGCACCTGTACCGGCGATTCTCTCCACATACCTGTTTGTCATCGTGGCAATTCCCGACATTCTCTGCAGGATGTTCAGCATGAGGCGTTCGGTCTGCAGCAGACTCTGAATCTTACCCTTCACACTCATCACGATATCTCCGGGTTTCACATGAGCACCATCGTGGATATACACTTCGACCTCCATTGTTGGGTCGAAGCGATGGAACACCTCGATGGCGATTTTCTCACCGGCAAAGATGCCTGGCTCCTTGATGAGCAGTTTTGATTCACTTACTGCATCTGCTGGAATGCAGCACAACGTAGTGTGGTCTCCGTCGCCTATATCCTCTGAAAACGCGAGGTCTATAAGTCTGTCATTTAATTCTTCTACTGATAACATATCGGTTAATTTAATTCATAATTCATTGTTAACTGTTAACTGATAACTGATAACTAAATCAAGCCTCTCAACTACTCTTTCCTGTAGTTTCCAAACAGTCCCTGTTCGGAGAATATCTTCGTGGTCGATGCCTCCAGCGGAGTCCGCTTGATGATTGGGTTGTTCTCCCAGAAGAGCGAGTCGTACGGCTGCTCGTCAATCTTGTCAGCAAGGTCGTCCTTGCCCGCAATCTGTGCGTCAGCCATGTCAAACTTCGAATAGAGGGAATCCATGTCGTCCACAGCCACCAGCACCGACGAAATCTTCACATGGAACTTCCTCTTGCCCAGAGCAAGGAAATAAGTGAAGTTGTAGTCCTCGTCCACCTTCACGCTCCTCACTCTCGGGAGCATACTCTCGGTGTCGTATTCTATTATGAAGGTCGGACACTGGTGCTTCATGATTCCAAGTCCCGTAGCACTATAATGGAAGTTCTTTATATGTCCCTCGTACCTGTAGACGATGAGCGACTTTGGATTCACCCACAGAGTACCTTCCACCACATCCTTCTTCACCTTCTTCTTTGCAGTGAAATGCATCTTGTAGAACTCCACTCCGGCAGAGTCCTTCACAGTCTCAATGTCCACACTGTAGTACTTCGCCCAGTTCTCGTTGATGAACTTCACCCACGGTTTCTCCTGATCGCCGATAGGAGCAATACACGAGAAGTCGAAGAAGTTGGAATGCATCAGTTCCCTGTTGTTCACCGAGTCGTTAGGCAATGCTGCGTATCGTCCCTGAAGCAGTTGCAGGTTGTGGACGTACAGGTTAGGATTTGCCTTGAAGAACGCCTCCACCAGTTCGTTCACGTGGTCGTTGTTGCTTGTTGTCTGACGATAGAAGTACATACGGTTCAGGTATTTCGCGTCATTCTCAAGAATCGGATAATACTTGCTTCTCAATCGTCTAATAAGCTTATTGATGTCTATGGCCGTGATGGTCACCGTCTTGATGTCATAAGCCTTTGGTTTCAGCACAATCACCTCAGTCAGTTTCTCGGCATCAACCATCAGGGTCTCATAGCCCATACTCTGAATCTTGGCATAGCCAGTACCGGGATTCCTGAGTTCAAACTCTCCCACCTCATTGGTCACCGTGCCGGGAGCGTCACTCAGATAGATGCTCGCATAAGGCAGGGCCTCCTTTGTCTTTCCGTCAATCACCTTGCCCGACAGTCTGCCCTGAGCCAGACAGCACACCGACAAAGCCCATAAACACAATGTAACACCTATCAGATTTCTCATATAGCAGTTTTCAACCAAGGCACAAGCCCACAACTTATTCAACTTGCAAAATTACAAAATAAAATTCACATCGCAAAAGAAATCACACCTTATTTAATATAGACTATCCTGCCAGCGCGGAATGGCACTGGCAGGATAGTTTAGTTCTTAATATTGTCTGTCTTTTTACAATTCCTCTGCAAAAATACACTATTTCTTTCAACCCATCAAACGATTTCGAAGATATATTGCATGCCCCTTTGCCACCATTTCATCAGCGAGGAGTTCCACTGACGGTGCGCATGTCTTTGGGACATGCCTCACGCCCCGTCCGAGTCACCCCACATCGCCAGAATGGTTCTGGTTATTGTTCTGTGTTCTGAGGATGCACTAAATTCTGACTACGGGCAAACGGCGCGCACAGACCGACCGTCGAGACGGTAGGTGTACCAACCCCAGATGCCCAAAATGAAGTCGAGGCCGTACGCGAAGTCGTCGCGGCCCGGATCGAGCGGACTCGACCAGTAGTAGCCGCGAGAACCCTCGTAGAAGAGATAGCCGCACGACCGGAAGCCAGCGGCAGGGAGGAAGATCTGACATCCACTCGGACCGGTCATGAGAATGCCGTTCACGCCATTCTGCTTAGTCAACTGATGTTTGCATTTGTCTGTTA
>CALELI010000033.1 GCA_937902455.1 uncultured Prevotellaceae bacterium
TGCTCGGAACAAACCTCAAAATCGCAAGAAATGAATTTATAGAACCCACCTTAACTTATATGAAATCATTGAGCCCACCTTGTTGGAGTGGGCTCAAGTGATTCGTTTATCTTACCATTATCCGGCGTGAAGTGCCGCTCTGTGCATCGACTGCGATGAAGATGCCCTGTGAGCCAGCAATCTTGCGAATCTGTGGAGCAAGACCTGCATCGCCCGAATCCCTGACGTCACCCACATAGACTCCGGTAGTTGAGTATACCTTATAGCAACCACTGGCAGCAGAAGCCACCTCTTCAATTGCATTCTCCTCAGTTCCTGTAGTGCACGGGAATGCAATCTTGTCGAAGTTGATTCCGTTCGTAGTGTAGCTTATCCTGATGATATGCTTACCAGGAGTGAGGTTCTTGTACAGTTGTCCCTCCTTGGACTTATAGGTACTCGTGCCTCCAGTTCCGGCAGCCGTAATCGTGCCGAGAGAAGTCAGCTTGCCGTCATCATGGAGTTGGAGCGAGAACTTGGCAGACGTTGATGAGGCATAAGTGATTTCATAGCAGTACTTGCCTTCCTCCATGACATTGACCGTGTACTCCTGCCATTCGTTCTGCTTCGTGTTGCCCACGGCATAGCCACCAGTAATCTTCAGGATGTCAACACCCTCGGTGTCTGTACGGTAAGTTGTCACACCGTTGTTCTTCGAGTCAGAGGCATGGAAGGTGAAGCCTTCGCCACCCTTGTCGAAGTCCTCGGCCTCGATGATGCCCGGAATGACGAGTTCCTTGAACGGAACACGCTTAGGGTTGACCGTAAGGTTGAACTTGGCGAACTTTGATTCCCTGCCTTCTGCATCTACTACCACGGCCGTGAATGCAATCGTGCCCTTCGTTGTAGGCTTGTACTGGCATACGAGTGGGTCACCTTCTGCCGTGCCTACGAGGACGTTGTTGATATAGAGTCGGCCGCTTACAATCGTACTTGTGGAAGATGAGGCATTGAAAATGATGTCCGTAAGTTCATTGATTTCTGCCGGTGACGGGTTGGCAGAGAGCGAGAGCTTGATGTTGTTGTCCACCTCGATGTGGTTGAACTGAATCTTGTCGAGGTTGCACTGCGATCCGGTGATGTCCAGATGAATGATGTGGGTGCCCTCTGGCAGATTGGCAATCAGACGATGGTGAACCGTGCTGTAGTTGTCCCAGCTGCCCTGCACGATGCAAGGAATGACGACGTTGTCGGACAGTACGGCCGTATTGTCGTCATCAGCAAGAGAAAGGCGGAACGATGCGTTTTCCGAACCAGCCGAGCCAGTCGCGTCGATGGAATAGAGGCCAGCCTCCTTCACGTCGACAGTATATTCGAGCCATTCACCGGTGCTCGTGTAACCGATGGCATAGCCACCGTTGCCTTCAACGATGTCGACACCACCTATACCTGTACGATACCTTGTCGTACCTTCGTTCTTGGTGTCGGTATCATGCCATGACACACCTTCGCCACCATTGTCAAAGTCTTCGCACTGGAGAATTCCCGGTATAGGAATAGGTTCCTTGTACGGAGAACGCGGATTGACAGCCGTGATTCTCGAAAGTCGCTCGTACTTAGTACTGTCAGTGGTATATACAACAGCCTTCAGCGTGATTGTGCTCTTGGTGGTTGGCGTATATTCTGCCACGTAAGGAGCTTCCTTCATGTCGGCAATCAGCTTGTTTGCGGCATAGAGTTCCACGTGGTCGATAGTCTTTGTCCTCATGCGTGCATTTACCGTAATGGTAGTAGGTTCATTGACGGTAGGACGGATTGACTTAGGTTTCACGTACACAGAAGCCTCCTTCACCATTCCCGGGAACGGACTCTTCACGTTCTGGGCCTTTTCCGTCTTCATGTAGCTACGCAGCCATGTCATTGCCGGACGGTCCTTTCCGTCACGGATAAGTCCAGAATTACCGTCAGTAGTCCATGTCGCACCGTAGATATATCCCCAGAAAGTCACACCGGCACAGTAGTCAGCTTCCCACATCAGCGGGAACTGTGTGCTGACCTGGGTCTTCTGCTTGTTGTCGTCACTCGTACCTATATCATATTCTGATATGTACATAGGCATCTTCAGGGCATTCTGGATTTCGGTCATTGCCGACTTGAAGTTCGTGGCCGACATGTCCGTCAGGTCATGCGACTGACATCCGTAGGCATCGATTGGAGCACCGGCATCGCGAAGGGTACGGACGAGGTCAATGAACTCTGCCTTCTGCCACTGGAATGTGTTGAAGTCGTTATAGATAAGGATAGCGTCAGGCCAGCGCTCCGAAGCCAGTTCGAAGGCCTTGATAATCCAGTCGTAGCCAGTCTTTCCCGAACCACCGAGAGCTTCCTCGAAGAAGTGAGTACCCTGCTGGTGTCCCGGAATGGCTTCGTTCACGACATCGATGAGCTGAAGGTCTGGGAAGTGCTTCTTTGCTGCATCCATCCATGCCACTATGGCATCGTATCTCTGCTGAGGTGTCAGCGACTCAATCCATGAAGGATACTGAGAGCCCCACACGAAACAGTGGAACTTGAACGGGAACTTATGCTGCTTGGCATAGTTATAGGCATTGTCCGCCCCACCCCAGTTGAAGGAGTTCCTGTTGCCCTGCACCGACGACCATTTCGTCTCGTTCTCAGGAGTAATCTGGTTCCAGAGGGTGTAGTATTTCTCACCGCCACCTTCCACCTGACCACGGGTCGTGATGTTGCCGAGGAACTTGTCTGGATTTTTCGAAAGCTGTCCGAAGGCTCTGCCTACCGTGAGCATGCAAGCCGTGAATGCAATCACAAGAAGTAAATGTCTTTTCATATTCAATTTAATATTTAGATTGTTAGCCAAGTTTTGATTTGCAAAGATAGTAAAAAATAATGAATAATGAAAAATGAATAATGAAAAATGAAAAATTTTACCTAATAGTATAAGTTTCTCGGATTTTATTGTTACCTTTGCCATGTCAATGCAGATTTTTGCTTGATTTCTAATCGCAACACTAAGTTAAGTGAAAAATCTGACATAGCAAAATCCTGAGCAACTTTTTGTTGCTCAGGAACTTATAAATAAAGTTAAATCAAAGTGCTGCGGAATTAAGGATTATGAAAAAATTTCTATTTATTGCTCTGGCAATGGTTGCAGCGATGACAGTATCTTGCAAGAACAACAACAAGAGAATTGAAAACAACGATGCTACAGAAAAAGTAGTGGAGGCAGCAAAGACTATCCTGACAGATGATGTGCTGGCCACTATTGATGAGTATGGTCAGATTTATTTAGACGAGTGTGGTAATTATGATATACAAAAATTCATTACTTCACATCTCACTGACGAAGAAAAGATGGTCAAACCTGACTATCTTCTTGATCCAGCTCAAACAAGTGGACTTGTGACAAAATCCCAGAAATTTGCCGCGCTCGCCATTCTTTCTGCTGAAGGAACAATCAGAGAGGCGTATGGAATGCCAGTTGAGAAGTTGGTAGAAGCTAAGGTACACCTTGCATTAGACCTCAATTATCCTGTTAATACTGATGAACTGAAAGATTGGAAAACTTCTGACAAAATCAGACGATTATATGAGGTTTGCAAAGAAAGGGGTGAGTTGGTGTATTTCTGGCAGTTGAATTCTGCGTTTATGACAGAATTTTTATACTTGATGGTTTACAATCCTGA
>CALELI010000034.1 GCA_937902455.1 uncultured Prevotellaceae bacterium
AACTTATAATTCATTGTTTCTTCACAAGTTCAGGCGAGCAAGCTCGGAGTCCTGTTAACTTTTAACTGATAACTAAATTATGATTAAGGTTGGAATAATAGGTGCGGCTGGCTATACCGCCGGGGAGCTGATGAGAATCCTGCTCAATCATCCCGAGGTGGAGATAGCCTTTGCCCATAGCGAGAGCAATGCAGGAAATCCCGTCTGGATGGTTCATCAGGACCTGATAGGTGAGACAGACCTTTGTTTCACCGACGAGATGTGCCATTCCGATGTGGTGTTCCTCTGTGCAGGACACGGCAAGTCCCGACAGATAGTCAGCGAGAAACTCTCAGGGTACAAGGGAAAGATAATCGACCTCAGCAACGACTATCGTCTTGCAGCAGATGCCGGGGACTTCGTATATGGTCTTCCCGAGGCATTTCGTGACCGTATCAGGGGTGCTGCACATATTGCCAATCCTGGTTGTTTCGCCACCTCCATCCAGCTTGCCCTGCTTCCTCTTGCAAGGGCTGACAGGTTGGGCGAGATACACGTCACAGGCGTGACCGGCTCCACTGGTGCTGGTCAGAAACCGCAGGAAACCACCCATTTCTCCTGGAGAGCCAACAACATGAGTGTCTACAAGGCATTCACCCATCAGCATCTTGGCGAAATCTGCGAGACCCTCCATGCCCTTGCCCCGTCGTGGACAGGCGACATCAACTTCGTACCAGTCCGTGGTGACTTCCCTCGTGGAATCATGGCATCCGTCTACCTCGACTGCGACCTCACGGAGCAGGAGGCCCAGAATCTCTATAAGGACTACTACCGCGACGAACCCTTTGTCCATGTGGTCCATGCCAACCCCGACATGAAGATGGTAGTCGGCACCAACAAGTGCGTGCTGTACGTCCGCAAGTACGGCCGCAAGGTACATGTCATCAGCATGATCGACAATCTCACCAAGGGAGCGTCAGGCCAGGCAACCCAGAACATGAACATCCTCTTCGGACTCGACGAGACAACCGGACTCCATCTCAAGGCAAACAGATTCTAACTGGCTGCGCCAGAGTGAAAAGTGAAGAGTGAAAAATTGATAACTTATAATTCATTGTTAACTGTTAACTTTTAACTGATAACTAAATCATGACTCTATTTGATGTATATAACCTCTACGACGTGACACCCGAGAAAGCCAGAGGGTGTACCATCTGGGACGACCAGGGCATTCAGTACCTCGACCTCTACGGAGGCCATGCCGTCATTTCCGTAGGCCATGCCCATCCCCACTATGTCTCCTCCCTCAAGGAACAGATCGACAAGATAGGCTTCTATTCCAACAGCGTCAGGAATCCCCTCCAGCAGGAACTGGCAGAAAAGCTCGGCCGTCTCTGCGGCTACGACGACTACAGCCTCTTCCTCGACAACTCCGGAGCCGAATCCAACGAGAACGCCCTCAAGCTCGCCTCCTTCCATACCGGCAAAGACCGAGTGATAGCCTTCGAGAAGAGTTTCCACGGCAGGACAAGCGGAGCAGTCTCAGTCACCAGCAATCTCAGCATCCAGTCACCCTTCAACCGCACCCACAAGGTGACATTCTGCCCCCTCAACGACCTCGACCAGGTAGAGAAGGAAATCCTCAGGGGCGATGTGGCAGCCGTCATCATCGAAGGCATCCAGGGCTGCGGAGGCATCAACATCCCCGACGACCAGTTCATGCAGGGACTCGAACGCCTGTGCCGTCAGAACCATGTAGTCCTCATCCTCGACGAGGTGCAGAGCGGATACGGCCGCACCGGCCGCTTCTTCGCCCATCAGTGGTACGGCATCCGTCCCGACATCATCACCACCGCCAAGGGAATGGGAAACGGCATACCCGTGGGAGGAGTCCTCATCTCCCCCGAGTTCAGGGCAGAGAAAGGCATGCTCGGCACCACCTTCGGAGGCAACTACCTCGCCATGGCAGCAGCCATAGCAGTAGTCGACATCATCAGCGAGGCCCATCTCATGGACAATGCCCAGCAAGTCGGCGAGTATCTGATGAAGAACATCCCCCTGACCGCCGACATAAAGGAAATCCGTGGGCGTGGACTCATGATAGGCATGGACTACAACGTACCTATTGCCCAGATCAGGAAGGACCTCCTCTTCTCTGACCATATCTTCACCGGAGTAGCCGGCCAGAACATGATCCGCCTCCTCCCGCCACTCACCCTCACCCTCGACGAAGCCGACATCTTCCTCAGCGCAATAGGGAAAAATGAGGAATAAATAGAAATAAACTAAAAAAATAGTTAAAAACCGTCAAAATATTTGGCGGTTTTATTTTTTATTACTACTTTTGCATCGCGAACTAAAAAAATAGTTGAATTAATGAATACAAAAAGTATGGAAAAACTCACGAATAAGGAAGAGGAAGTTATGGAGATGATATGGCAGTATGGCCCTTGTTCTCCAAAGGACATTGTAGCCATCTACCCAGATCCAAAACCTCATGTCAACACCATCGCAACCATGTTTCAGTTTCTCGAGAAGAAAGGGTATCTCTCTCACGAGGCAAAGGGCAGGGGGTATATCTATGCACCGTCCGTCACACAGGACGAATATGGCAAGACGAAGTTCTCGAGTTTCGTAGACCGTTATTTCGATAAGTCATATATGAATGTGGTCTCTGCGCTCGTGCAGGAAGAAAAGATAAGCCGCGACGAACTTGTTGCCTTTCTCGAAGAACTGAAAGGATAAAGGTTATAGGATATAGTTTATTAATTGGATTATGGCATCGTTTTTCATCTATATACTCAAGTGGGCAATAAGTCTTGCATTGCTTTATTCCCTCTATGGACTGTTTCTCCGGAAGGAGACATTCCACGCTTTCAACCGGACGGTACTTCTCTGTATTCTCGTCCTGAGTATGATAATGCCCTTCTGCGTGTTCACGACATCACATGAGACATTCGCCTCGGCGGGTTTCTCGCAGATTGAAACATCGATTTCGATGTACACTGCTGGTGGTGAGGATTCCGCATTTGGCATGTTCCCTGAAGTCGTAGCAACTCCGTCGGTTGATGTGACATCGATGCACTGGAATGTCACCCGAGTCATTCTGTTGATATATTCGCTGGGGCTCGTCTTCTTCTGGATTCGGTATGCTGTCAGGATAGTAGTGCTGGCCAGGATAATTGTCGGAAGCAGACGGTGCCGTGATTTTCGTATGCCTGAATACTCAACGCTCCTGATAAATAATAAGGTGACGGTTCCGTTCAGCTGGTTTGGCTGGATAGTGATGAATGAGACCGACATGAACGAGACACTATCGACAATACTTGCCCACGAACTCACTCATGTGCGTCACTGCCATTCAGCCGATATGCTCCTGTGCGACTTCACCGCCAACATGCTTTGGTTCCTTCCGCTTTCGTGGATGCTGCGTCACGACATGCGCGACGTTCACGAATACGAGGCCGACAGGGCAGTAGTACTCTCTGGGACAAATCCTACAGACTATCAGATGCTTCTGATAAATAAAGCCACAGGCACTGGACTGCAGCCTCTCGCCAACGGCTTCAACCAATGTTCAATTAAAAAACGATTAGTTATGATGTACCGAAAACAGTCAAACAAAATGGCACGCCTGAAGGTTCTCTACATCCTTCCGCTTGCCGGCATCGCACTTGCAGCCTTTGCAAGACCTGCCATAATCAACGATGTGTCCGAGGTCCTGAAGGCCGAGGAGGCAAAAGCTCCACTGCTCCTTCCCTCGCAGATAGTCACGAACGAGGCTGCGCCTGTTTCAGTCATACCGACGGAGCAGACAGCCGAGATTTCAGTCACCGACGAAACCGACGAATTAGTTCCCGATGACAACCCTGTAATCAAAGTCAATGTCAGGGACGGAGACGAAAGTCTCCAAATGGCAAATGTCCTCATCCTGGACAAGAACAACCGAATCGTATCACATGGAATTACTGACTTAAACGGAAATGCCGAACTCCGGATACCAAAAGGAGGAGAAACCCTCCAAGTCTCCTATGTCGGGTACAATGCCTTCAATCAGCGGATCTCTCATCTGAAGCAAGCCGGAACCTCAGTCACAGCCAGCATTAACGTAGTACTTGTTCCAGCCATCGACACGCCGACAATTATGGTGATAGGCAAGAGTGTTCCAGTTGATACGGCTGACGTGACATCAGTGCCCGTAACGTCACCAGAGACCGACATAGTGGATGATACAGTCTTTTCCATCGTTGAAAGTATGCCAGAGTGGGGAGACGGATCAGAAACCTTGGCTCAGTATGTTGTCAGGCAGATTAAATACCCGGAACTGGCATGTGTGTATCATGAAGAGGCAATCGTGACTGTTGAATTTGTTGTCGACAAGAATGGCTCGCAACTTGTAACAAAGGTCGTAGATATAGTGGATCGCACGCCACTTCAGGAATCGATATACGATAATGCAAAGAATGGTGACATCTATGCTCAGGAGAGAGTCAATGCCCATGAAGATGTGCTCGACCAGTTCAGGGCAGAGGCAAGGAGGGTTGTACGTTCCCTGGCCGGCAAGTGGACTCCAGGCACACAGAACGGCAAACCGGTGAACTGTAAACTCCGAGTCCCTATCTCATTCATAATGGGGACATCCGTTTCCCAATAATAAATGTCGGAATATAATAAATTGTCACGATTACCGCGACTTCGAAGTAAAACAGTAAATTAATAAGTATCTTGGGCATCGCACCTGTGAAGGCGCGGTGCCTTTTCTGTCGTGCAGGCAGAGTACTACTGATGCCCACTCGCAGTCAAGCTGAGATACACTCGCACTTGTACTGAGATACACTCGCCCGATAACTGAGTCATACTCATTAGGATAACTTATGTTGACTCTTAAAGATAACTTATGTTCAATCATGAAGATAACTTATCTTCACTCATTAAGATAACTTATCTTCAAATATTAAGATAACTTATCTTCACGTATTAAGATAACTTATCTTACAGATTAAAGATAACTTATCTTCACGAGTGTGTCTCCGTTGTACCGTGAGTGCATCTCAGTAGTACTGCGAGTTTGTCTCAGTAGTATCGCGAGTTCGTCTCAGTACAAAGGCAAATAGTTCTCAGTACTCCTGCGTGTGAATGTCAGAAGTACTGCAATAGTTTATGAATAAGTAGTTGGCTGGGAAATGTGTGTTCTACACCCTGCTCTTGAAGTCTTGGTAGGAGAAGGTCTTCCAGGGGGTGACAGTGTCGGGGGTGTGGCGGATGTAGATGTCGGGGAGGGG
>CALELI010000035.1 GCA_937902455.1 uncultured Prevotellaceae bacterium
CATTCTGTACGATAACGATAACGATGACGATAACTATGAATAGAACGGATGAAAATGGCAATTATCCCAATTGCAACTGTATTTGCTATTGATACATTGAACTTGCCCTGATGACTCTATCTCATGTGTAAGAAATAGTTAAGGTAGATTCTATAAATTCCCATTGTCATATTTGGGTTCTTGGTTAGTAGATAGATTTTGCGCCATAAGAGGCGAATAGGGATTCCTATAGTTTATGCTGAACGTATCAAACTGATTATAGGGTAGAATATGGCTGCTGGCATAGTGCTTAAAGATGATGGGAATTTATAGAACCCACCTTAAACTATATTGACGGAGTGATAATTACGCGCCATCCATCATCTTTTATGTTTCTTTCCACGTAATTCTTTCCGATGAGTTGGTTTAGCAATTTTTGTGCAGCAGAAGCATTTATTCCCGTCTCATTCTGTATGTCGGTCAACGTAACAGAGGGCCTTGACTGCATCATACGCAGAATCTTTGCATAGTTAGGCGAACGAAATTTAATCTGCTCACCATCATACCACCAGTAATCCTCGTTTCGTTCTGTCACAAAAAGATAGTCATTGTAAACCTCCGTTGCAACCAAGCGAGTAAAATATGTAAGAAAAGGTCCTATGTCGGTGATGCTGGCACGTGCTCCATCGCTGGGTGCAAATCCAATTTTCTGATCTGTTGCATGTAGTGCTTCGAGGTACTCCGTTTTCTCTCTGCTGCGCACCACTATCATTGGGTATCCTTGACGAGCCAGGATAAAGTTTACCATTAGTCGCGCTATTCGTCCATTACCATCCTCAAATGGGTGTATTCTGATGTAACGGTAATGAAACAATGCTGCCAATTCCACAGGCGATAGGGCTCCGCGCCTTTCCTCCTTATTATACCAGTTTACGAGGTCTGTCATTAAGGCTGGTGTCTCTTCTGGCGAAGCATACTCAAACCTATCGCCATAGCGTGTGATGACGGAGTTAGGACGAGTCTTATACTGTCCGGCATGGATAACATAACTTGTCTGTATCCCATCTGGCAGATTACGATAGATGGTGTAGTCTTCACGAAGCAAGGTTCTGTGCAATGTACGTATGAAGCTTTGCGTCAAAGGCATATCCCTTACGCCAGCTTCTTCAATCATCATTTTCAGTCCAACATTACTTGCTGTCATTTCTTGAACATCGCGTACGTATGCTTCACCGATGATTTTTCCAAACAGAAGGAGTATTTCTGTCTGCCCGTATGTCAAGGTGTTGCCTTCTATATGATTACTATTGTAATTGTAGTCAATGGTAAAGCGACGGCTGAGTCTGTCACGATCACGAGAAGACAAGGGCTGAATGCTATTCCATGCTTCTAATGCTTTTTTCAAAGTAGTCATAAATGTTAAAATCTGCTTTTGTAAGTAGGTGTATAAATCATTTTGCACACCTACTTATTTATCTGATTATTTTTCTAAAAAGTGGTAGCACTACTACCTTTTGGATGCAAAATTAATCAATTATTACGAATTAAGTATTAAATCCATATGAAAAGTTGATAATTTCGCTTTGTTTTTTAATTATTTTAACGTTTATACGGCTATTTCATGTGATTATTTGCCTTAAAAGGTGGTAGTGCTACCACCTTTTAGCGTATTTTAGCTCCAGAAACTTGTGTGTCCACAATCCAGCTTATCCATCGCTCCAAAGTCGTACCAAGGTCGCTCTCGCTCCGCTATTCCTCCGTCCCAGAACGGGCTTGCCCTGATGACTCTATCTCATGTGCAAGAAACGGATAAGAGAACGTGCCGAAGGCATAAAACATAGTCATTTGCCTTGACATAGCCAAACGTCCCAACTTACCACTTCACAACTCTCAACTTCAAAACTGACTCTAAACTCTACACTCTAAACTCTAAACTTTCCAAATAATATCTTCCCACTTTAGGTGTCGCAAAAGCCGTCCCTTACATTGGGTCTACATCATAATATACTGTGAGCCCATTGGCAAAAGACTGCTCCATCAGGCCGTTTTTCACATTGTTAAGAGCCTGTCTCACCTTCGTAGGAGAGTCATTATTTTTCAGTTTCACTATGATTTTCCGTAGCGAGAGCGAGTTGACCCTTGCTATTGGTGGGCGGTCAGGCCCGAGGACCTTGTCGCCGAAGATGCGTCGCAGGTTCTCAGCCATGAACTGGGCGCACTGCTCCACCCTGGCCGGATCGCGGTGTTTCAGGTAGACGTATATGAGTCGGCAGAAAGGCGGATAGGCAAACAGTTTTCTCTCCGCAATCTGCAACGAGTACATTGATTCGTAGTCGTTGTTCACCACACACGAGAGTATCGGCGAATCGGCACTTCTCGACTGGAGGATGACCTTGCCCGTATGGTATTTTCTCCCCGCCCTTCCTGCCACCTGAGTCATGATGTGGAACGACCGTTCGTAGCTCCTGAAATCGGGCAGGTTGAGCATTGAGTCAGAGTCAAGTATGCCGACAACGCTTACATTGTCAAAATCAAGACCTTTGCTCACCATCTGAGTCCCTACGAGGATGTCATATTCGTGGTTTGAGAAACCATTGATTATCTCCTCGTACGCAGTTCTCGAATGAGCGGTATCGATGTCCATTCTTGCCACCCTCGCATCAGGGAAGAGACGGAGGATTTCGGCCTCTATCTTCTCGGTGCCAAGCCCCACGTATGCGAAGTCCTTTTCGCCACACTGAGGACAGCATTCAGGCACTCTGTACTGCTTCCCGCAGTAGTGACACTGGAGCTGCCGGGACCTATGATAAGTAAGGCTCACGTCGCAGTGCTCGCAGTGAGGAACCCATCCGCAGTTCCGGCACTGCATGAAGGCAGAAAACCCCCTCCTGTTCTGGAAGAGAATCACCTGTTCCCGGTTGTCGAGAGCCTCCCTGATACTCTCTGTGAGCACACCCGAGAAAGCACCCTTCATCCGTTTCTGCTTGTAGAGCCTGCGGATGTCAACAATCTCTATATCTGGAAGTTGCAAGTCATGGTATCTATGAGTGAGAGCCACATATCCGTATTTCCCCTCCTGAGCCAGACGGTAGCTCTCTATGCTCGGAGTGGCAGTACCGAGAAGGGTCTTTGCACCCGACATTTTCGCCAGCATTATGGCACTGTTTCTCGCATGATACCTCGGAGCCGGTTCCTGCTGCTTGTAGGAAGTCTCGTGCTCCTCGTCCACGATTACGAGTCCCAGATTCCTGAACGGCAGGAACACCGACGACCTCACGCCGAGAATCAGCCTGTAAGGGTTGTCCGACAACTGCCGTGCGTACACCTCCGCACGCTCCTTGTCGGTGAATCTCGAATGGAACACGCCCATCTGGTCGCCGAACACCTCCTTCAGCCTGGTGGTTATCTGGGTGGTCAGCGCAATCTCAGGCAGCAGATAGAGCACCTGCTTGCCCGCGCGTGCGTATTTATTAATAAGGTGTATGTATATCTCCGTCTTCCCGCTCGAGGTCACTCCGTGAAACAGAGTCACGTCCTTCGTCTCGAACGACTCCTCGATCTCCCTCATCGCAGTCTTCTGGAACCTGTTGAGCTCCTTTCCCCTGTTCTCCTCCTCGAATTCCAGGCCTGCGGCGCTCTTCGTCTCCCTGATTCCGTAGTCCCTTATCTTCTTCGCAAGGGCAGCCTTGAACACCTCGCCCACCGAACACATGTAGTACTGGGCAATCCACTTCCAGAAGTCGAACTGCCCCTTCGTCACCACAGGCTCGTCATCCAGCAGCGCCTGTATCTCCTTTATCTGGAAATCCCCCGGAGGAGTCGAGTCGTGCACCTTCTCCACCAGTGCAGTGTACGTCTTCTTCGCACCGAAGGGGACCGTCACCCTGCACCCCACCTTCACCCTTCCCGCCAGATTCTCGGGAATGGCGTACGTGAAACTCTCCGTCAGAGGAAGAGGAAGAATTACGTCAGAATAGATAAGCTACCGAAATTTGATGAGTAGAGTATTTGAAATCGCTTTCCACTTTTCCCAGAAGATCCGCCGCCGACTTCATTTCTCCAGTATTGCCCAGGCTGATGTTATAGTTGTAACCGACCTGTAGTTTTCCGAGCAATTTCACTCCGCCACCGATATTCAGGCTTAATATAGAGTTGTTCAGTTCGAAGGACTCAGAGTCGAGATCCTTGAAGATGTTCTTGCCACCCACGTTGAAGGCAAACTGAGGACCGGCAGCCAGATATACGCCTGCCAACTTGGTCCCTATGGAATATTTCAGGTTGATTGGGATGTTGATATATTTGGTTTTCTCCTTTTCGCCGTCCAGCTCCATCTCCTTCTGGTCGTAGAGCAGGGCGGCATCCACACCAAGACCGACGATAGGGAGGGTGAACTCTGCCATCGGTCCTATGAAGAACCCTGCCCGGTTATCACTGTCGGCAATCGACTTGTCGAACTTGACCTTTGCTATGTTAAGACCTCCCTTAACACCGAATTTCAGTTGTGCACTGGCTGGCACGGCAGCCATAAGTCCTGCAAGCAGGATAGTAAAGCATAAAAGTCCTTTTTTCATTGTCAAAGAGTTTATTCGTGAATATTGATTCTCCACTGCAAATATAGTGCAAAACCCGTGAAAAACAAAAAAAAAACGAAGGAATTTCTCTTCCCCCGCCATCTTTTATCCGTCTTCGTGCCGAGAACAAATCCGTGCCACCCCTCGACGAACGCCTCCGCCACCGATGACACATCCACGTCTCACACATATCTTCTACGAAATCGGGAATCTATCGAAAATGACAAAATGAGCGATTTTAGGGGTGAAAACGTAATAATCGGGATGGAAATTGCACAGACTGACAAATTTATATTATCTTTGCAACATAATATGGTGGTATATGGAACTTCGTCAGCTGAAATATTTCGTCAAGACTGCGCAGTTGCTGAATTTCAGTGAGGCTGCCAGGCAGTTGTTCATATCGCAGAGTACGCTGAGCCAGCAGATCCGTCAGCTGGAGGGCGAACTGGGGTGTGACTTGTTCAAGAGGGATTCTCACACCGTGGCTCTTACCGAGTCGGGGGTGAGGCTGCTGCCTCTGGCGCAGAAGTGCATGAGGGATGCTGATGACTGTGTGATAGAGGTGGCAAACGTGAAGAACCTGATGACGGGTACGATGAACATCGGGATAACGTCGTCGTTCTACGAGATTTTCTGGCATACCATGAAGGAGTTTCTGTACACTTACAAGGGTGTGAAGCTGAATGTGGTGAACACGAACACGGAGAACCTGATAAAGTTGCTGAGGGAGCATAAGCTTGACTTTGCCCTTGCATACAAGAAGAGGGACGACGAAGAGGGATTCATATCGCATGAGCTGTTCAGGACGAGGCTGTGTGCCATAATGCCTAAGACTCACCCGCTGGCGGGAATGAAGAAGATACGTCTTGACGACCTGGTTCCCTATCCTATTGCCATGCCGGCCATAGGGGTGCAGGGCAGGCGTATCATCGACGAGGAGCTGAAGCGTCATCCCGAGACGAAGCTGAAGGTGAGAATCGAACTGAACGATGCGAACTATCTCTGCAACCTCGTGGAGCAGGGTTCGCACCTGGTGACTATGCTTGCCGGAGTAACGGCATCTGTGCACAAGAACCTGGTGTCCATTCCGATGGACATTGAGAATAACGAGATGGTGGGCTGTGTGCACGTGCTTCAGGATCACTATATCAAGCACTCGGTAGAGGAATTCGTCAGGATGCTGAGGGAATCACCGGTAGTGAGACTGATGTAAGGCATTGAATCAGCCATTAGCCATTAGCCGTTAGCCATTGGCTTTTTCATTATTCATTTTTCATTTTTCATTATTCCTTACTGCCCTGACAAGGAAGTAGATGCCTGTGAGAATGAACGGAATGCTCAGGAGCTGTCCCATGTTGAGGAGCATGCCTTGCTCGAAGTCGACCTGCTCCATCTTGATGAACTCTATGAGGAACCGGAAGGAGAAGACTGTGAGGAGGAGGAATCCGAAGAACAGTCCTGTCCCGACCTTCGGCTTGTTACGCCTGTAGAGCATCACGATAAGGATGAGTACGACGAAATAGGCTATGGCCTCGTAGAGCTGTGCTGGATGACGAGGAGCGAGCTGACCGCCGACAAGTGCATCATTGGTATGGAAGATAAATGCCCATGGCACATCGGTCGGACTGCCGATAATCTCGGAGTTCATGAGATTGCCGAGACGGATGCTTCCTGCTATGAACGGCACGGAGATGCAGACATTGTCCATCACGGTGAAGAACTTCACTCCGGTGTTCCTGACGTAGAGGATGATGGCGATGAGTACGCCGATGGCTCCGCCATGACTTGCAAGACCGGTGTAGCCAGAGTAGTGCCACTCCCATGAATCCCTTGCAAAATGAACCGGCACGAACATCTCGATGAATCCCTTGGCGCTGCCGAGGAAATAGCCTGGCTCATAGAAGAGACAGTGTCCGAGTCTTGCTCCTGCCAGCACTCCAACGAAGCAATAGATGAAGAGCGGGTCGAACTTCTCGTCGGGTATGTTCTGCTGGCGGTAGAGCCGCTTGACGATGAAGTAGGCTCCTATGAGTCCTATAACCCATAAGAGAGAATACCAGCGTATGCTGACCGAGCCTATGTGGAATGCCTCGATATCGGGCATCCAGTCGATGAAAAGTGTGCTATACATTGAATCTGAAATGCATTATGTCGCCGTCCTGAACGACGTATTCCTTGCCTTCGACACCGAGCTTGCCAGCCTCGCGGACTGCAGCCTCGCTGCCGTACTGGATGTAGTCGTCGTACTTTATCACTTCTGCACGGATGAATCCTTTCTCGAAATCGGTGTGGATGACTCCGGCACACTGAGGAGCCTTCCAGCCCTTGTGGTAGGTCCATGCCTTCACTTCCATCTCGCCTGCGGTGATGAAGGTCTCGAGATTGAGCATCTTGAAGGCTGCCTTGATGAGACGGTTGACTCCTGACTCCTGGAGTCCGATTTCCTCAAGGAACATCTGGCGGTCCTCATAGGATTCAAGCTCTGCTATGTCGGCCTCGGTCCTGGCAGACACGATGAGGATTTCTGCATTCTCGTCCTTCACTGCCTCACGGACGGCATTGACATAGGCGTTTCCACTGACTGCACTTGCATCGTCGACATTGCAGACATAGAGGACAGGCTTGGTGGTGAGAAGGAACAGGCTCCTGACGTATGCCTGTTCGTCCTTTGTGTCGAACTCCACAGTGCGTGCCGACTTGCCCTGATCGAGAGCTTCCTTGATGCGCGTGAGGACTCCGTATTCCATCTTCGCCTCCTTGTTGCCGCCAACCTCGGCTATCTTCCTGACCTTCTGCATGCGAGCCTCGACGCTCTCGAGGTCCTTGAGCTGGAGTTCTGTGTCGATGACTTCCTTGTCGCGTACGGGATTCACCGTCCCGTCGACATGGGTGACGTTCTCGTCGTCGAAACAACGGAGTACATGGATTATGGCATCAGTCTCACGGATATTGCCGAGGAACTTGTTGCCAAGTCCTTCGCCCTTGCTGGCACCTTTCACCAGTCCGGCAATATCGACTATCTCGACCGTTGCAGGTACTATGCGTCCTGGATGAACCAGTTCGGCGAGCTTGCCGAGTCGCTCATCAGGAACGGTTATCACACCTACATTCGGTTCTATCGTGCAAAACGGAAAGTTAGCAGCCTGAGCCTTTGCATTCGAAAGGCAATTGAACAAAGTAGACTTCCCCACGTTCGGAAGTCCTACGATTCCACACTGTAATGACATAGAGTTATTTCCTTGCGCTCCGAAGGTGCTCAGAGGAGCATAGCCCGGAGTCCTATTTAATTATTGTTTGACTATTTAGTTACGATTAAGCTATTTTCAACTTGCAAAGATACGATTAAGCGAGCAAAATACAAAATAAATCGCATTTATTTTTATTATTTGCGTGATTCATTCAAAATTATTATATTTGCACCATGAAACGATTATTTACATCTCTCCTCCTGATGATGGTGGTTTCCCTGTGCTGGTCGCAGGAAATCATTACGTTCAGTTCCGATCAGGGATTATCGAACACTCGCATCAGGAGCATATACGAGGATTCGCATAAGAATATATGGATTACCACCAGCAATGGTCTTAACCGCTGGGACGGAGTTCGGATGAATGTCTATCACCATGACGACAAGGATGGCACATCACTCGGAAACAACACGCCTACTGAGATCATAGAATATGAAGAAGGGAAGATAATCGTCGGCACGGTCTACGGCTTGCAGATGTATGACTATTCCACTGATGACTTCACCCTCATCCCTATCATCCGTCAGACAGGTGATACCATCAGTGCACGAATCACCTCACTCTCACGCCTCAACGACGGTTCCGTCAACGTATGTACTGCCGGTATGGGTAACTTCATCGTCGGCAGCAAGGGAAAGATATGTGCAAGGCAGACGGACGACTTCACTCCAGATGGATGTTCCGTAAGCAAGATGCTGGTAGACAGAAACCACAGGATGTGGATTCTCACGACAGACAAAGGTGTGTACACTAAGGACAAGGGAGACTTCTGCAAAGTTGATGGTACAGATGGGGCGATTGCCATCTGTGAAGGAATGAATGGTGTCTACATCGCAGACAGGAAGGGCGAACTGCTTTCGTGCTTTGCCGGCAAGGTACAAAAAACAGCCTTGATTAACCTGAAAGGCATGAGTCAGCCAGTCCTCACCAACATCCGTTCCGACCAGAAAGGAAATATCCTTATCTGCACAGATGGTGACGGATTGCTGATATATAATGAGCAATCAGAGGCAGTGAGGCGAAGTGAGGTGAAGAGCAGTGACTTTGACCTTGCCTCGTCGAATGTGAAGGATGCCATGATAGACCACGAGGGGAACCTGTGGATTGGCGTGTACTGGAAGGGAGTCATCGTACAGAAGGCCAGACGCTCGGTCTTCAATTATATCGGTCACAGGTCGGTTTACAGGAACAGTATCGGCACGAACTGCGTGACAGCAATAAGTGTGGCGAGAGACGGATGGCTGTGGGTTGCCACAGACCACTGTGGACTCTATCGCATCAATCCTGACGGGACGCAGAGCAACCATTACGACCCGGAGAAGATTGCCGGACTTCCATCCACCATCACCGCTATCTACGAAGACAATGACGGAAAGGTATGGCTGGGGTCGTCAATCGGTTCCCTTGCCTATGCCATCCCACAGGAAGACGGTAACATCAGGGTTATCAGTATAGGACAGGAAGTGCTGAAGATAAAGAATATCTATTCTATCGTAGAAGATGGAGGAGGCACACTCTGGATTGCCACAATGGGTAACGGACTGTATGGATATAACCTGAAAACACAGACCCTGCAACATTTCACCGCAATGAAAGAGGGGAAAGAAGTGTATCCGTACAGCATTCTCAACAATGTCTGGATTAACTCGCTCGCATCAGACGACAAGTATCTCTACGCAGGAACGGCAGACGGACTGGAGATATTCCAGATTCAGGATGGCCGGCTGAAAAAAATCTGCAAGACATTTTCCGGACACATTGTCAGCACCATAAAGGTCCACAAGGCATCACACACACTGTGGATAGGCACTTCGATAGGACTTATCCGTGCTGAGTTCAGGAACGGCAAAGTAGAGGAGAAAGAAAGATTTGACGAAAGTCATGGCCTCTCCAATAACATGGTGAACTCCATTGAGATTGCCTCGTCGGAAGATGTCAACAGTTATGACGTGTGGGTAAGTACGGACAACGGCCTGTGCCAGCTTACCAAAGCAGACAAGAACATATCCCATTTCTTCATAGCCGACGGACTCCAGGGCAACGAATTCAGCGGGAATGCCTCGGCCGTGCTTGGTGACAACCTTTATTTCGGTGGAATAAACGGAATAACTTATTTCAATCCTTCGTCAGTCCATACAAGGTGGAATGAAGGAGAACTGGAGAATGAGCTGAGAATCGTGAATTTCTTTGTGCGCGGGGAAGCAGTGAAAGGTGGTGATAAGTCAGGTTCATACACCATGTTCCACGGATGGATTTCCGAAGCAAACCGAATCGACCTGTGCAGTAAGGATAATTCATTCTATCTCGACCTTGCGACAATGAGTCTGCTTGGAGGCCATATCCAGTACCAGTATAAAGTCAACAACGGAGAGTGGACAAATGTGGCAGAAGGACAGAACAGAGTGTCGTTCTCACATCTCGACCAAGGCACCTATCACCTGTCGTTCCGAATCCGTCCAGATGATTCCGAGTCGGCTGACGTCCAGAATTCCGAGTCGACGGAAGTCCTGTCGCTGACCGTCGTAATCCATTCCCCATGGTATGAATCGTGGTGGGCATGGCTTCTCTACCTCCTTGTCGCAGCAGGGGCAATCCTGTTTGTGTTCAGACAGTACAAGGAACGGAACACAGCCAGACGAATACTCGAGACTCACCGTCAGTCAGAGATGCTCAACGAAATCCGTACGAAGTTCTTCATGGATATCTCTCACGAAATCCGAACACCTATGACACTCATCATGGCACCTCTGCAGAAACTCCACACTCTCATAAACAGCGAGGAGAACGGTGTGGAAAAGGATAAGATACCTCTCTATGAGAAGAATCTCAACCTTATCCATCAGAATGCAGACAGAATCATGACCCTCGTCAACCAACTCATGGACGTAAGGAAGATTGAGAAGGGACAGTTCCCGCTCAACTACGACAAGGTGGAACTGGTCAGCTTTATCCGAAATCTCTACAACCTCTTCAGCGAGAATGCCCGTAGCAGGAATATTGACTTCAACTTCAAGCATGAGTGTGAGAGTCTCTCTGCTTGTGTCGACCCACAGAATCTCGACAAGATATTGATGAATCTTCTCTCAAACGCATTCAAATTCACTCCAGAAGGAGGAAAGATCACCATCCATCTCGATACAGGAATAATAACATCGAACACCGACTCTGCTTCCGAAGAACCTTGTTTCGTAATCTCGGTAACCGATAACGGAATAGGTATTCCTGACGAACAGAAGAAACATGTGTTCGAGAGATTCTTCAGTAGCAGCAGCGGAACTGGCATCGGCCTGAACCTGTCGTATATGCTGGCTCAACTCCACGAAGGAACCCTTACTGTCAGCGATAATCCAGAAGGTGCAGGAACTCAGTTCACACTGACCATGCCTCAGGCACTGTATATTCTCGAAAGTTCGGAATCGCCTGATCAGCAGATGACTGAATCGCCAGGTTTCAATGTTGGCAATGCAACCGAAATACTGATTGTGGAAGATGACGAGCATATCCGGCAATATATCCGTGACGAACTCATAGTAAAGCACAGCAACATCCTTCAGTTCAGCAACGGACAAGAGGCCTGGAACTACATGGTGCAGAATCCTGAGAAAGTGGCACTGGTGATCAGTGACATCATGATGCCGCTGATGAACGGAACTGTCCTCTGCAAGAAGATAAAGCAGAACTTCAATACCAACCACATACCAGTCATACTGTTGACGGCAAAGGTGTCTGAACAGGAACAGATTGAGGGGCTCAATGCAGGTGCCGACGAGTATGTGACAAAGCCATTCTCAATGGATGTACTCTCATCCCGTATTGCAAATCTGCTCAGCAGCCGCAAAGCCCTTCAGAGCAAATATAAGAACATGGCAAAGGAAGAGACGGCAATAGATGATGTGGAACTCGTGTCGCCTGACGAGCAACTGATGCAGAGAGTGATGAAGACCATAAACGAGAATATGGACAACCCTAATCTGAGTGTCGAGTTCATTGCCGACAAGGTCGGAGTAAGCCGTGTACACTTCCACCGTAAGATTAAGGAACTCACCAACCAGACTCCGAGAGACTTCGTGAAGGGCATACGCCTTCGTCAGGCAGCGAAACTCCTTCAGGAGAAGAGACTTGACATAACGGCTGTGAGTGAAGCCGTAGGATTCAAGACCATAAGTTCGTTCTCCACGGCCTTCAAGCAGGCTTATGGAGTGTCGCCGAATAACTGGCTTGCAGCAAAAACGAAAAATGAAAAGTAATAATGAAACTATAAACCATAAACCAGATTATGAAGAAACTACTATTTATTCTGTCATTGTTCCTGCTTAGTGGCTCGGTATGGGCAAATAATGCAAGGACGACTTTCAGTTTTGATGTGCAGAGGGCATCAAATAGTACAAAAGCAACGAAATGTCCTATCAGCCAGGCTGTTCTTGGCAAGTACATCGGAGTGTCAGGCGACCTGACATCATCGCTGCAAAAAGGTACGCTGAAAATCCTTGCGAACTATTTCAACAGCAGCGGTGCGGAGAAATTCTATAGCGGATACACTGCCGACCCGTATGGATACTGGTTCACCACAACTGGAATGATGACGAACAAGGAGAAGAGTTACTGTATAAAGGTGACTTGTGACGGCTCTAACTTCAACCTTGAACACAATGCAGCCAACGCACCGGCAGGTAACTCGTTCGAGGTGAGAGAAGCCATCGTAAAGCCTACGTCGAATGACACACTGGTATTTGTGTTCAATGTCAGCATAGGCAACAAGGAGTCGGTCACAACCGACCAGCCTCAGTTCTTTGCAAGAAAAAGCTATACCGATGACTGGCAAGTCACTCCGGTAGTCCAGAAGAACAGTGAAGAACCTGTAAAAGAGAACATCATCCAGGTACATCAGGGTGACAAGATAACACTCGGATTTAATTTCGAACCTAACAGCAAATATTCAGGAGTCAAGCAGTTCCGCGTCTACAGGGCTGTATGGAACAAGACAAAGAAGGCAATAGAGGAAAAAGGCCTCAGCAAATACATCTCCGATGCCACTGATTATGTAGTGAGCGAAGATGCCACAACAGATCTGAGTGGTCGCTATATAATTAAGGTGTCGCTCAATCGTGTAAACAGTACATCCTCCGAGACATTCAGCTACAACTATTATGTAGACGTGCAGAATGAGGAAACAGGCACTTTCCACACATGGAACGCCCCTCAGCTGTCTTACGATTTCAGAAGCGAATACCCTGCCCTCGATGCCCCTAAGAAACTCCACAAGGTCACCAAGAAGAGCAATGGCAAGATGGGAAACTGCTATGCCGGCAAATGGTGGGCAGTTTATTGGGGCGATGACCTCAACAGCGAATGTGGAACCGACTCGGCAACCATCAATGGTGCTGCAAAGAGAATGGTTGAGCAGTATGAGTATGACTTTGGATTCATGCGCGACAGTATCGGCTGGCCACCTGACCTCAGTGCACGAAAAGGCTATAAGTCATTTGTCTATATCTTCGGTTCCGGACTCAGCAATGACAACGAGAGCAAGACAACACAGGGAGGATACCAGAGTTCCACCTACGTAGATGGCGGTAACTATGCATGTGTATGGGCATCTTATTATCCGTTCAGCCGTTTCCGTGAGGATGCCGACAAGAAATGGAGTGATGGAGAGTATCAGCGTAATGCCATGATTCACGAAGGAATCCATGCCACATTCGCTGACCTCAATGCATGTCAGGGTTCTTCCTGGTTCCACGAAGGAGGAAACACATGGCTTCAGGGACAGTGCTACGCTAAGCGTGATGGAGTTCACGGTGATGCCGGTTTCCTTGATGGAGGTCCGTTCCTTGCACCTCACATGCCTATCGAATGCTATTCTGGATGGCTTCAGGATGGTTCTTACGGTGGCCCTGCAGCACAAGGAGTGAATATGTACGATGGTGGGAAGCAGGTCTGTACATGGAGAACCTATCTCGGAGGTGTTCAGTATGCCAATGCCTTCCCGACCGTGATTGCAAATGTATGTGGCGAGAAGAGTATTGCATGGATATGGCGTTACTGCAAGAACAGGGTACTGGAAACTATGGGTGACACACTCGGTGATGCAGCAATGCGCGAAATCATCCTCCAGTACCGTGCCCGCCAGGCTTTGTTCGACCTCGGAGGCTGGGACAAGAGTTACAGAAATGTCACTAACAGTTATTTCGGCACCACAGTAAAGGCCGAATGGAGTCCGTTCTGGATTGATGTTGCTCCATTCAGGCTCACACCTTACCAGAGTGTGAAGATAAACGACGCAAGTGGATGGATGGCTCCCGACACCCTCACCAATCCAGGCTGGAGTGGCGGAAACATCATCCCTATCCACGTAAGTACGGAGGGTGGAATCTGCGAGGTTGACTTCCGCCCGGAAGACACAAACATGATGGCACTGCTTTGTTACAGAACTAAAGACGGCAGATGTTTCTACAGCCATCCCGTACACTGCGGGACAATCTCGATAGACTTGAGCGAAAAGCCAGCAAATGGTGTCGTATTCTGTGTTGTCGTCAACACCGACTATATCTATACAGGTGATGCTCAGAGAAAACATCACTGGGATTACAGAATCCGTCTGGGACAGAATGCATGGCAGGTTGCTGATGTCTATCAGAAGTGGTACATGTACGAACAGAGCATAAAGGACCCTTCATACGACCCGACAGGAATAGAGGAAGTCATGGAAGATGAACCTCAGCAGGATGGTTTCGTGAAATTGCTCTCAGGCAATATTCATGTAGGCGACAGAGTCCGTACCGAACTGAGTGGCATCGTTCCAAGTGAAGTGAGTGTGAGAATGATTGGTGTTTCGGGTGTTGTAGTGAGAGCTGGTCATCTCAACGCAGATGGTTCGTATGAAATTCCTGATAACATCCCGAGTGGATTCTATGTATTGACATTCAGTCACGGCAGTCAGACAGATGTCTATAAGGTAGTCATCAAGTAAGAAAAAAATAAGGTGGTCAGTCGGCCACCTTATTATATTTATAAAGTATCTATCGTTGCTGAGAACGAAGTCGGATTTTTGTGAGAGCCCGCTTGGTGTCTTCAGCAAAATCACCCTGCATTATCCATGAGAAATAACTTGGGTCGAACTTCAGGACATCAACAACACGCTTTCCCTTGTGCTTTCCGAAGTTGAACACTTCCTCGTTGTTCTCGTTGTAGATCATGCGACCCGCATAGTCCACATTGCGGCTCTGAGTGGAGTACTCAGCCAGGAAACTGACGTCGTTCTGCAGTTCGTCGGTGTGGACATCGAGCTGTGCCTCGAGTACATCAAGAGTGGCACGGGTGTCGGCGAGTGCAGAATGTGCATCCTCAAGGTTCTGGTGGCAGTACTGCTGATAGGCAGCTGTGAGTGTGCGAGGATTCATCTTCTTGTAGATGACGCAGACATCGACACATTTTGCCTTGCTGAAATCCACATTCACTCCGGCACGCAGAAATTCCTCTACAAGAAGAGGTATGTCATAGTGATTGGAATTGTATCCGGCGAGGTCACAGCCCTCAAACACCTTGTACAGTTCCTGAGCTACCTGCTTAAATGTAGGACAGTCCTTCACATCTTCGTCGGTGATTCCATGAACGGCAGTAGATGCCTCTGGAATGTGAATGGAGTTGCCAAAAGCATCAGCTGGACGAATTCGCATTGACTTTGCCTCCTCGTTACCATTTGGGAATAGTTTAATGTAGCACAACTCCACAATGTGTTCCTTCACAACATCTATGCCTGTGGTCTCGAGGTCAAAGAATACGATAGGTTTTGTCAGATTGAGCTTCATTGTCTTAATCGTTGAGCATCATTGGCATTAAGAGCATCAGCAAGTCCTCGTCAGCATCCTGTTCAGCAGGAACAACTACTCCGGCACGACTTGGGTCAGCCAGTTCGAGAATTACTTCGCTTGAGCTTATTCCGTTGAGAATATCGATAAGGAAAGGACCCTTGAAACCAATATTCATAGGACTTCCTTCGTATTCACACATTATCTTTTCTTCTGCAGAAGTAGAGAAGTCTATGTCCTGAGCAGAAACGAGCAGAGTGTTACTTTCTATGCGGAGTTTCACAAGGCTTGTGCTTGAACTTGCGAAAACGAGTACACGACGTAATGCACCGATGAATGCCTGACGGTCGATTGTCACCCTGTATGGGTTGTCATTAGGAATCACCGAGTTGTAGTTCGGATAGCGTCCTTCGATGAGGCGGCAGCTGAGAATGTAGTTCTCAACGGCAATCTCAGCATAAGATTCGTCGAAACGAATGACGGCATCACCACCTTCCTTTGTAAGGATATCCTTCAGCATCTTTGCCGGTTTCTTAGGAAGTATGAATGCAGTAGGACGCTCTGACTTGATAGCCATATTACGGTTACGAACTAACTTGTGGCCATCGCTGGCAACGAATGTCAGACTATCCTCTGTGAAGTCGAAATAGACTCCGTTCATTACAGGGCGAAGTTCGTCCTCTGCCGTAGCGAAGATAGCACGGGAAATACCGTTCTGGAGAACAGAACTGCTGATTGACACCGTCTGGGTGTTGTCGCTTATCTGTTGAGGAATTGGATATTCGTTTCCTGACTGTCCGATGAAGTTACTGCTACCGTTCTGGTATTTGATTTCAATTGAGTAAGTGTCCTCGTTCAAGGAAATCTGTACCGGCTGTTCGGAAATTTCCTTCAGTCCGTTGATAACCTGAGCTGCATTGGCTGCAAACAGACCATTGCCAGATGATTCGTTCACATCGAGGCTCGTTACAAGAGTGATTTCGCCATCTGATGCGGTGAGTGTCAACTTATCCTGCTGAAGATGGAACAGGATACAATCCAAAATCTGAATGGAGTTTTTGGAACTTAAAACCTTGCTTAAGGTTTGAAGACGGTTGCAAAGTACCGTACTGGATACATTGAATTTCATTATCTAATAGTTTTTATTTATTTTTTTCAGCCTACAAAGATAAAGAAATTATTTGTTATTTGCAATCCCTTATTCACAAATCTTTTCTGACAAAGTGAAAAAACAGCATTTTCAATGCTTTTGATGATGCGAACCCTGTCCTCCTGCGAAATTTTTCTTAGGTCTTTCGTGATTTCTTGAGACATATTTATGAAGTTGTTTCGGATTTTATTTGGCACTTTCAAATAAATACACTATTTTTGCAGTTGATTTAACGAAAACAATATGGAATTAGCAGGAAAAGTAATTGCCATTCTTGAAGCAAGAAGTGGCGTATCAAAGACAACAGGCAATCCCTGGAAGATGCAGGATTATGTAATAGAAACTCACGAACAGTTCCCACGCAGGATGGTGTTCAACGTATTCGGAGAGGATAAAATCAACGCCTTCAACATTCAGATGGGTGAAGAACTGAACGTATCGTTCGATATCAATGCCCGCGAATTTCAGGGCCGTTGGTTCAACGATATCCGTGCATGGAGAATTGACCGCGTACAGCCAGACGCAGCAGGACAGGCACCAGCACCTACAGCAGTGCCAGCAGCAGAACCTGTACCACCTTCATTTGCAGCAACAGATACAGCCGACGATCTTCCATTCTAATATATGCTGAAAGGAAAGAAGATAGTTCTTGGCATAACTGGCAGTATAGCCGCTTACAAGTCATGTCTTATCATCCGCGCCCTTATTAAGAAAGGTGCAGAGGTGCAAGTCGTCATCACTCCGTCGGGCAAGGAATTCATCACTCCGCTGACCCTCTCAACCCTGACAGGAAAGCCGGTAGTCAGTGAGTTCTTCGACAGAAGAGACGGTTCCTGGCATAGTCATGTAAGTCTTGGCATGTGGGCAGACGCTATGCTCATTGCCCCC
This sequence comes from uncultured Prevotellaceae bacterium, assembly GCA_937902455.1. GTDB lineage: Bacteria > Bacteroidota > Bacteroidia > Bacteroidales > Bacteroidaceae > Colivivens. The sequence continues at coordinate 17,648 of CALELI010000035.1, forward strand.
GCTACGGCCTCCACCATCGGTAAGATGGCAAACGGAATTGCCGATAATATGCTCATAACCACCTATCTTTCCATGAAGGCTCCTGTGTTCGTCGCTCCGGCAATGGACCTCGACATGTTTGCACATCCGTCCACACAGAAGAACCTGGAAACCCTCCGGTCCTATGGCAACTACATCATAGAACCAGCCTCAGGCGAGCTGGCAAGCCACCTGGAAGGAAAAGGACGAATGGAAGAACCTGACAACATCATAAAAGTACTTGAAGACTACTTCGAAAAATGAAGCGCATACTTATAACAGCGGGGCCTACTTATGAAAGAATAGACCCCGTTCGTTTCATAGGAAACTACTCATCAGGAAAGATGGGAATGGCACTGGTTGACGAGTGTCTCGAAAGAGGGCTGGAAGTGGAACTTGTCCTCGGTCCTGTTGACTCATCCCATCTCAATCTTAACCGTCCGCATCTTATTGTGACACAGATAGAAAGCGCAAGGGAGATGTACGAGGCCTGCATGAGGATTTTCCCCGAGGCAGATGCTGCCATACTCTGTGCCGCAGTGGCTGACTTCACCCCTGAGACAGTAGCCGACAAGAAGATAAAGCGAAAAGGCGACGAACTCGTCATACGGCTCAAGCCGACTCAGGACATCGCCGCCGCACTCGGAAAGATAAAGTCCGACCATCAGGTTCTGGCCGGATTCGCCCTTGAGACAAATGACGAGGAACAGAATGCGAAAGACAAGCTGAGAAGGAAAAATTTCGACTTCATTGTACTCAACTCTCTTCGCGACGAAGGAGCAGGATTTCGTCATGACACAAACAAGATAACCATCATCACTGCTACCGAAGAAAAGACCTTCCCGCTAAAGAGCAAAAAAGAGTGTGCGAAGGACATAATTGGGCATCTCAATCCTTAAAAAGTTACAAATTGCCCTAAAAATACCCTAAAATTACTTAATTTTTCGCCAAAATGTTTATTATTGCAAGAATTATTCGTATTTTTGCAAGATATTGTGTATTGTATACTGATGAAAGGAATGAATTTGTACATAAAAACAAGTATCTGTTGCCTCGGTTTGATGGCATTGATTACTTCTTGTCTGAACACTAATGATGTTGAAAAGACGTCAGAATGCGCCATAACTGCAATTAGCATCGCAGATATAAAATCAACTATCCACACCACTGCTTATGACGGAACGGACAGCACGTACACTCGTACCATGAGCGGAAAGGAAATACGCTTCAACATCGACCAGATTAACGGAATAGTTACTACCATTGACTCGTTGCCAAACTGGGTAGACCTCACCCGTGTGGTACCGACCATCACCTGCTATGGCACACCTTGCTACATGAACCCCACAGATTCCGTGTATTATGCATTTGCTAATGGTGCTGATTCCCTGGACTTCTCTGCTCCGGCAAACATTCTCATAATCGGCACCGACGGACAGTCATACAAGAAGTACACAGTGAAGATCAACAAGAGAGTAGCCGACTCTGATTCCCTGCTCTGGACCTTCAAGGAAAATGTGGACCTGAAAGGCGATTTCCGTCTTGTGCAGAATAACGGCAAGACCTATTTCTTCCAGAAGTGCGACACGATTGACTTCCAGTCAGTGACTGCCTTCAACGGAATGCTCTACGCACTCAACTCTGACGGCATTGTCTGCCGTTCAGAAGATGGACGCACCTGGAAAGCTACATCCCTTGCTGCAGAAAAACTTCTCGCCTCTGACAACTATCATCTGTACGCACTTGCAGAGGTGGGCAACGGAATGGAAATCGTACAGACAGCCGACCTGACATCATGGACAGGATGCGGTTCTGCCAACATCGACAAGATTCCTTCCGGGAACATCTCATCTGTTGCCTATTCTACAAAGACAAACCAGTCACTCCAGAACGTAGTGATGATTGGCAATCCGGCTGACAAGACCAGCAAGTACGTGCCGGTGTGGTACAAACTCTCTGCACCTGATGCCGAAAACGACCAGAACTGGAACTACATAGGCTTTGCTCCTGACAACCAGTTCACACTGCCGGTATTCACTCAAATGTCAAACATATTCCTTTACAGAGGAACACTCTATGTGATTGGCGACGGAAAGATTTACAGTTCAGTGGATAATGGAATATCCTGGAGGGAACTCCAGAAAAAGATGATTCTGCCGGCTGATTTCAGCAAGGAACGCCAGTGCGGAGTGGTCACAGAAGGCAATTACATCCACCTCTTCCAGAGCGGAGACGAAGAAGTTCCCGGTAAGGAGTGGATAGGTAAGTTCAACGGCTTGGCTGACTAAATTGATGATATGACAACCATACAGGCAAATACAGGCAAATCTGGACATCTCGCTGATGCAAGGTGCATCCTGGCTGTTGTCATCTTGTCTGTATTCTGTCTGCCATTGAAGGCACAGACGGAACTGGAATACAAGATGGAGATTGGCGGAATGCTCGGCGGATCATTCTATATGGGCGATGCCAACACATCCCGGCTCTACAAGGATACCAAACTGGCAGGCGGAGCTTTTGCCAGATACAACCTCAACCCGAGAATGTCGCTGAAGGCAAACCTCCTATATGGAGGCATTGCCGGTGAAGCAACGAATCACCGCGATATCTTCGGCGATGTGGAAGGACAGGACTGGAAGTTCAATAACTCTGTCGTAGACCTCAGCTGCACCTACGAAATGTGTTTCTGGGCCTATGGTACAGGTATGAGCTATAAAGGTACAAAGCGCCTTGTGCCGTATATCCAGATGGGACTTGGCACAACTTATGGCAACAAGGTCTTCACGGTGAATTTCCCCGTAGGGTTCGGAGTGAAGTACAAGCTGAAGGACCGACTGAACATTGGTCTTGACTGGACGATGCACGTCACACTCAGCGACAAGCTCGACGGCATTGCCGACCCGTTCAAGATAAGCAGTGGATTCCTCAAGAACACTGACTGCTATTCGCTCACCATGTTCTACGTCTCGTATGACTTCTTCCCGAAACTACGCAAGTGCAACAACGATTAGACAAAAGATATGAGTTATTTAGATAAGATAGACAAGAACGGCGTACCTCGTCACGTAGCCATCATCATGGATGGAAACGGACGATGGGCAAATGCCCGTGGTATGGAACGTGTGGCAGGACACAGACAAGGTGCCCAGCAGGTTCACACCATCATGGAGGATGCTGTACGTCTCGGAGTGGAATATCTTACCCTCTATACCTTCTCTACTGAAAACTGGAATCGTCCTCAGGCAGAAATCAATGCCCTCATGGAGATACTTCTCGAACATATCAACGAGGAGACCTTCATGAAGAACAACGTGAGGTTCAGAGTCATCGGACAGGTCGACCGTCTGCCAGTAGTTGTCCAGGAAGCAGTGAAGGCACTTGCAGAACTGACAAAGAACAACACAAAGAGCTGCATGGTCATAGCACTCAGCTATTCGTCGAAATGGGAACTCACGAAGGTCGCCCATGACATTGCAGTAGACGTGAAGGAAGGGAAACTCAGTTCCGACAACATAACAGAAGAAACAATCAACCAATATCTTGCCACCAGTTTCATGCCAGAACCGGAACTGTTGATTCGTACTGGCGGGGAGAAGCGCCTCAGCAACTTCCTCCTGTGGCAGAGTGCCTATTCTGAGTTTTACTTCACCGACACTTATTGGCCCGATTTTTCAAGTGAGGATTTTTATAAAGCAATTTGTGATTACCAAAGTCGTCAGAGACGCTTCGGCAAGACAGAAGAACAGGTAGAAAATGAAAGTAACAAATCAAAATAAAAGGAAGAAAATGAAGTGGGGACTACGTCTGATGTGTATTGTCGGGCTTATGTGGCTGATTCCGGCTGCAGGCATGGCTCAGGACAATGCTACGGAATCCCCCAAAATCATATACGGACTTAGCAGAGCCCCTCGTTACCCTATCGGAGGTTTCATCGTAGAAGGCGTGAAAGGCTATGAGGACTATCTGCTCGTAGGCATCTCTGGCTTGTCTGTCGGTGATGTCGTGTCTCTTCCTGGAGATGAGATAACAGATGCCGTGAAACGCTACTGGAAGCATGGATTGTTCTCGAACGTGAGAATCGAAGCTGACAGGATTCAGAACGACAGTGTATATCTCAGGATTGTACTTGCTGCCCGTCCACGTGTGTCGACACTCAACATCGAGGGAGTGAAGAAGAGCGAGAAGGACGATATTGAGAAGAAAATCCCGATCGTGAAGGGCAACCAGATTACTCCAGACATGGTTGACCGCACAAAACGTATCATCGGTAAGTATTTCGAGGACAAGGGGTATAAGAATGCATCGGTCGAGGTGCTTCAGCGTGACGACATCACCCAGGATGGAATGATGATTGTCGACGTCAATATCGACAAGCACGAGAAGGTGAAGGTCAACAACATCATCATCACCGGCAACGACAACCTCGCCACAAAGAAAATCACCGGTACCACATTCACAACCAGCCTTCTCAAGAAGACCCACAAGAAAGGTAGCTTCCTCAAGACCACTAAGTTCGTACCCGAGAAGTTTGAAGAAGACAAGAACCGAGTGCTCGAGAAATACGGGGAGCTGGGCTACAGGGACATTGAACTTGTTGACAGCATAGTCGATCTCGGCGACAACATGATCGACATCTACCTGCACTTCGATGAAGGACAGCGTTACTACATACGAAACATCAACTGGGTGGGCAACACCGTCTATACCACTTCCGGCCTTAACGAGGTACTCCGAATGAAGAAGGGCGATGTATATAATCAATCTCTGATTGAGAAACGTCTTCAGGCAGGTGGCGACGAGGCTTCATCTGTGGCCAACTATTACTTCAACGACGGCTATGTGTTCAATAAGGTCACTCCTGTGGAAGAGACTG